>DATLAN010000637.1:0-11076 GCA_035527455.1 Thermoguttaceae bacterium | reverse complement strand
CATTTCACGCCCTTGCCGGCCAGGTTCTCTTTCAAGGCGTAGCGCGCCGCGCACTTCGGGCACTGGAACGATTCGGACATGCTTGCTCCTCGACGCAAACCACGGCCCATTGTCGCCGGAAGGGGATTTCGCTGCAATCCTTCGCGGCTTTCACTCGTCGCGGGAATCGATTTCTCGCAGCGCCCGTTCCGCCGCGGAGCGGACGAGCAGGTTCGGGTGGCGTGCGTACAGCGTGAGTTGCCGGACGCTCTTCTTGGTCCCGATTTTTCCGAGGATCTTGCAGGCTTCCGCGCAAACGAAGGGATCGGGATGTCTCAGGGCCTTGAGCACGCCCTCTTCGGCGGCGGAGCCCATAGCGATCAATTTGGCGGCGGCCTCCTTGCGGCTGAGAAGTGTCCCCGAGGTCAAGTCGTCCAGTGCCTGGGCCATCTCGTCGGCGGCGGCGGGTGGGTCGTCCACGGCGACACCGGGGGAACCGGCGGGGGCGGGCTGAGGCTCCGGCTGGGGCTCGGGGGTGCCGCGGCCCGCGTCGATGATCGCCTTGCTCGCCCTTTGGGCCTCGACCTGTACGAAGAAGTCCTCGCTACGTGCCAACTTCGTCAGCACAGCGATGCTCTTCTGCGTGCCGATCTCGGCGAGGATCTCGCACGCCGCCGAACTGACCTGTCGATCGGGATGCTCGACGTACTTCAGCACCGTTTCCTCCGCCGCCGGTCCCATAGCGATCAGGGCCCTGACGGCCAACATGCGATCGAACGTCTCCGGCAGGCGCTTTGCGATGGCTTCGATCACGCGCTGATCTTCGATCGTGCTCAGGACCTCGAGCGCTTTCTGCCGGACGAGAAGGCTTTTGTCATCGAGTTGCCGAATCATCGCCGGGACGGCCTCATCGGTGTGCCAAACGGCCAAGGCCTCCAGCACGTCCGAGCGAGTGAAATCGTCCGTAAAGGAGAGCAAGTCCACCAGCACCTCGGCGACTTCCTCTTGGCGCTCGGGGTCCACTTGAATCCGTGCCAACCGCGACAGGGTGTTCGACTTCCGGCCTCCGTTGGTCGACCGCAAATCGGACAAGGCCGCGTCGATGAGGTCGGAGTCGTCGGCCGACGCGGAGTCCCCGACGGCCGGCGAATCGGGAGAAGCGGATGCGAGAATCTGAAAGGAGTCATGGAACTTGAGGGTCTCCGCAGCGCCCTGGCGGTCCGGGGTGGTCTCGACGAGCGTTTGATAAAGCCGCCCGCCGGTAAGGTAGGCGCGACACTCGATCACGCTTCCGCTGGGGCAACCCACCACGAACGCCCTTCCCGGCTGACCGCCGGGCAAGGTGACCTCTTTGGATTCGATCAGCCAGCCTTTCACTCCGTTGACCGCACCGTTCTGGGCGTTTTCGAGAACCACCTGGGGTGGAGCATTCGTCCCGCCCACGACGGCGCACATGACGCAATACGTTGCCTGGTGCGTCTTGACCGCATAGCTCTTGAGATCCATGTTCCGCGGGTCGCGGACGGTCATGGGGGTTCCGGGAAACTCCACACGGAACCGCTCTGTCGGGCTGCGGAATTCGCTCCAGACGGAATCGGCGGAGGAGCCGAGCGGAGAAGAACTGTCCGGTCCGGTGGTCCTTCCTTCGGCGACTTCTCTCGACGTACCCGAACCGTCCGTGTCATCATCGCCGGAACCGACCAAGATGGAAACGCCCACCAGGACCGCCAGCAACACGAGGATGCCTCCGGCCGAAAAGGCACCCACCGCCAGGTTGCTGCGCAGGGCGTAGAAGACCAGCCCGGCCCCCAGCACGGCAAATATTGCCGCCACGTACGGCACGAACTCGCCAAACGTGGCAATCGCTTTGAACTGCAGACCGACGAACGGCAGTACCATGGCCGATAAGCCAAAGGCCGCGCTGACCGCCCCCGCGCGGAGTGTCTGCCTGTCTTTGTCGCTCAACCTAACGCCCGACAGCCGGGCCGGCTCATGCTTCGCACCGCCGAACTGATGCGGCAGACCAGTTACGGGACCGGTCGCCGGGCCGAGCGGCTGGGGAGAAAATGCCGCCGGAGATGATCCCGGCAGCCGTGGCGGCGTGTTGGAAGTGGTCGGTGTCGGTATCGTGGTAGCCGGTGTTGGCGTCGCATCGACCTTGCCGAATTCCTCGTCGAAGAGGTTCGGCATTGGAGGTTTTGCTTCGGCTTCGACGTATGCCGATTTCGGCGCGGGCACCCGAAAGGCCGTCCCGCACTTGCGGCATTTCACGCCCTTGCCGGCCAGATGCTCTTTCAGGGCGTAGCGTGCCGCACACTTCGGGCACTGGAACGATTCGGACATGCTCGCACCTCCAGCTCGGCCTGGCAACGGCTTGCGGAATCGAATACACGGGGTAGCTCCAAGGTTGCTCGAAGCTCCCATGAAAGAACCACTGCTTGAGCCGTCGATTCTAGCGGAAACCCCATCCGTGCGAAACACCCCCTGGTCGATAGTGGGGGGTCGCCGAATCCCCCGACAATGAAGGAGGATTGGAAAGACGAGCCGATCAAGAGAGGCCGGGCGAAGCCGCACGCGGCTATTCGGAGGGCTCGCCGATCGTGCGGAGGTAGGTGCCCAGGCGGTCCTGCAGGTCGATCAGGTTCTGCCACTGACGCTGTTTCAGAGAGACGCGGTCCGACTTGCCTTTGATCCGGACCGTCTCGATCAGCCCGCGCAGCCGCAAGTGCATGTATTGCAGCAGTTCGGCGAGTTGGGCGAGTTGACCGGGATTCAATGAGCCGGGCAACTCCGGCGGAATCAGCGTGTGCAATACGGCCCAGGCGTCCAGGTCGTCGGACCACCCCAGTTCATACTCCAAGGGAAACGAGATCGACTCCTTCTGTTCTTCGTCGACCTCCAGGGTCACGCCATCCGACAGATCGACCCCTCGCAGACTCGACAACCGCCGGGCGATCTCCTCCCGCGAACCGAACAACAACACGCTTCGCCCCACGGCGATGATATCCCCGGGCCGCAGGACCCAGAGTTGCACGTGCTCGCCGTTGACCTTGGTCCCGTTGGTGCTTTGCAGGTCCGTCAGCACGTATTTGTTCTCGTCCTCCTGGATCTTCAGATGGAACCGGCTGATCCGCTCGTCGTTGAGTTGGACCGAGTTGCCTTCCTCGCGGCCGATCGTCAAGGGGGTGGGCACGTTCTCGTACACCCGGCCTCGGTCCGCTCCGTCCAGCACCCGTATCGTGGCCAAACCCATTGAGTGTTACCCGACGTGCTGCAAGAGAATGCCCGCTAAACGGTGTTCTTGCAACTTGTTATGTCGAACATGCGCGCTCTGTGCGCAGAAGTCGTAACTATAAAACTCTAACATGGACGTGGTCGCCCGGTCAAGTCGTCGATCCAGGACCCACCAGCCAGGGGGGGTGCCTGCGGTTGGGCGTTCTGGACACGGCTTGCCTGTCGGTGTGCGAGGGCCCGGCGATCTGCTCATGCGAGGAAGCGGTTCATTGAACTGCCGGCACCAACTCGGTAAACTGGTAGAAATCGGCCGCCGGCATTCAGCACGGACCGTTCGGTCAGGCAGCCTCCAGGCGGCGGGGCGAACACGGTTTAACGCGACGACGAACTCGGGAAACACGGATTGAGTTGGTTCAACCTGTTGGGAATCTCCGTCGCCTTGGCGATGGATGCGCTGGCCGTTTCGATCGCCGCCGGGCTGAGCGTGGCTCCCGTCACCCGGCGCCACACGTTCCGGATCGCGTTCCATTTCGGCCTCTTCCAGTTCATGATGCCGGTGTTCGGCTGGCTGGCCGGAAAGGAAATGGCCGTGCACATCAGGGCGTACGATCACTGGGTGGCCTTCGCGCTGCTGGCCTTGGTCGGCGGGAAGATGTTGCTGGAGTCGTGCAGCCGCAGGGAAACGGCCGACAAGGCCGACCCGACCCGGGGAATGATGCTGGTCACGCTCTCGGTGGCCACCAGCATCGATGCGTTGGCGGTCGGCGTGGGCATGGCGTTCTTGCGACAGGGCATCTCCATCTGGATCGCTTGCGCCGTGATCGGGATCGTCGCCGCGGCGCTCAGCGCGCTGGGCATCGGATTGGGCAACCGCTGCGGTGCCCGCTGCGGCCGCTGGGCGGAGGCCGCCGGGGGAAGCGTCCTGCTGCTGATCGGCGTGAAGATCCTCCTTTGCGATCTGTACGGATGAGGGAAAGCGGGCAGAGTTTTTTTTCTTCGCCTCCTCGCCAGAATTCGTGGGTTGATTTCAGCCCATGGAGCCGTAAAGTGTTTTCCACAAACGGCTTGGGACGGTCGAGGCCGTAAGTTTTTCAACGGTGAGAAACCAAGTACTGGTTCCTCTTCTCTGTTCGGCGCGAATAGAGAAGAGGAACCCGTACTGGCCAGATCGTTTCACCCCTGATTCTCCGGCAGAATTCCCATTCTTTTTGTCCTCCCATCCCTCAAAAAACCTGACCACGAATCACCAACACGCCTTCAATTCACCCACAAATTCTGGCGTAGAGCCTTTTCTTTTTCCCTTCGACGCTCGTCCGCCGGCCGAGCCCTGGACATTCGGCGCAGTTGGCACGACCCCCCTCACCGCCGCCCGGGACGCCCTTCGACGGCCAGACCGCACACGAAAGTCTGATGCGGCAAGCGACGCGCTTCCGATCAGAAATCAGGCCACGGCGCATGGATCGGTTTGCGGGGGGTATCTCTTAGGGGGTTGGGGTTAGGCGCGCGTGGATTCTTCCCCAGCGTTTTGCGCCCACAGTCATGGAGGGCCGCGTAATGTATGGAAACATCCACCGGCAGCTAGCGATCTTGTCGGCTGCCGTCGTCCTTTCGGGCGTCTCGGCAATCGCACCCGGCCAGGAGATCTGGGACCCCTATGCGCCGCCCTTGGATCCCGCTTATGCGGCCAGGTCGAGTTCGGGAAACAACATGGCCGAGACGGACGCCTACCTGATCTCCAACAACCGTCAGCGGTCGAAGCTGGCCGACGAAGTGGCCGCGCTGAAGGAGGAATTGCAGAAGATCAAGGACAAACAGGCCGCCGACGAGAAGAAGGCCGCCGGCAGGCCGTCGGTCACGGCCGGCGGGCGGTTCTATGCCGACTGGACCGCCTACGACCAGAACGCCGCCAGCATCACGCAGATCGGCGATCAGCAGAACGGCTTCGAGTTCCGCCGCGCCCGGATCTTCCTGCAGGGCGAGGCCTTCAACGTCATCGACTACAAGGTCCAGTACGACTTCGCCGACAACGAGTCGGCGTTGAGCAGCGTCTCGTCGACGACCTCCGATCTGGGCGGCTTCCTGCCCAGTCCGGTCGTGACCAGCGTCTCTTCCTCCTCGAGCATCCTCGGCGTGCCCGGATTCCGCGACGTCTATTTGACCATCAAGGAACTGCCCGTGCTGGGACACGTACGGGTCGGCCACTACAAGGAGCCGTTCGGTCTGGAACAGCTGACCAGCTCGAAGTACATCACGTTGATCGAGCGCGGGCTGTTGACCGCGTTCACGCCCGAACGCAACGTGGGCGTGATGGCGTTCGACTATTCCGAGAACGAGCGGATGACCTGGGCGATCGGCGCCTTCATCAGCGAAAACGACGACGATCCTCCCATTTTCCGCGACGACGACGGCGGCACGGCCCTGACCATGCGATATACCTGTCTGCCCTGGTACGACGAGGCCACCGAAGGTCGCGGCCTGCTGCACCTGGGACTCGCCTACAGCTATCGCGATATGGCCGACGACACGGTCAGCTTCCGCGAACGGCCCGAGGCGCACCTCGGCAGCCGGGTGGTCGATACGGGCACCATCACCGGCGTGCCCAACTATCAGCAACTCGGGCTGGAAGCGGCCTTCGTCTACGGCCCCTGGTCCGTGCAGTCGGAGTACATGGCGGCCTTCGTCGACCGCACGGCGGCGACCGATGTGGATTTCAACGGCTTCTATGTCTACACCAGCTACTTCCTCACCGGAGAGAACCGCAACTACAAACGCACGGCCGGAACCTTCGACCGGATCAAGCCGTACGAGAACTTCTTCCGCGTCCGCACCGAAGACGGCAGCGTGCGAACGGGTTGGGGAGCCTGGGAAATCGGCTATCGCTTCTCCACGCTCGACCTGAACGACACGGGCGTCGCCGGCGGAAACGTGAGCGATCACACCATCGGCCTGAACTGGTACCTCAACCCGTACACGCGATTGATGTTCAACTACGTGAATTCCGATCTCCGCAGTGGCGGGACGACCGGCAACATGAACATCTTCGAGACGCGTGCCCAGATCGATTTCTGACAAGGAGAAAAAACGCATGAGGAACATCCTGTATTCCACCGCGATCGAGGCGGCCCCGCTGCCGCCGATCTCGGGCGCGTCGTACTCGAGACGCTGAGATTTCGGACCCCGCTTCCGCGTAACGCGGCAGCCACGGTATGGCGTGTAGGCCGGAACAAGCGCAGCGCAGTTCCGGCATTTGGTGCGGAAAGGCCGCATGAAGCCACGCGCCGGAACTGCGCTGCGCTTGTTCCGGCCTACTTTGCCTTTCGGCGCTGACCTCGGAAACTGCCCATGACCGGCCATCCGTTTTCCTTCCAACTCCACCACACCGACGCCCACACCGCCGCGCGGCGGTGTACGTTCCATACGCCGCGCGGCCCGGTCGAAATGCCGACGTTCATGCCGGTGGGAACGGTGGGTAGCGTGAAGGGGCTGGAAATCGAGCAGATCCGCGCCACCGGCACGCAGATGATCCTCGGCAATACCTACCACCTCACGCTGCGGCCCGGCGAAAGGGTGGTCGAGGCCCTGGGCGGCTTGCACCGGTTCACCGGCTGGGACGGCCCGATCCTGACCGACAGCGGCGGGTTCCAACTCTTCAGCCTCGCCCATCGCACCACCGTCACCGAAGAGGGCGCCCAGTTCCGCTCGCACATCGACGGCCGGCTGCTGCACGTCTCGCCCGAGCGGGCCGTCGTGATCCAGGAGGCGCTGGGCAGCGACGTGGCCATGGTTCTGGACCACGTGGTCGGACTGCCCAACGAGCCGGAGGTGGTCCGCGACGCGACCGAGCGGACCGTGCGCTGGGCCGGGCGTTCGCTCGCGGCCGCCACGCGAGACGACCAGGCCCTCTTTGCGATCGTCCAAGGGGGGCTCGACGCGGAGTTGCGGCGCGAATGTGCGAGGCAGTTGGCCGACATGGATTTTCATGGATTTGCCGTCGGAGGGCTCAGTGTGGGGGAAGATCCGGCGGACATGTATCGCGTGCTGGACGTGACCGTTCCCACGTTGCCGGTCGAGAAGCCCCGCTATCTGATGGGCGTCGGCCGGCCGGAAGACCTATTGGAGGCCGTCCGTCGGGGGATCGACCTGTTCGACTGCGTGATGCCGACCCGAAACGGCCGCAACGCCATGGCTTTCACCGACGAGGGCTCACTGCGGCTGAGGAACCTTCAATACGAGACGGACCCGAGACCCCTCCAAGATGAGTGTCCCTGCCCGGCATGTCGGAGGAGTCGAGGGTATATCCGTCATCTTTTCATGGTGGGCGAGATGTTGGGACCCATTTTGCTGTCGATCCATAACCTCACGTACTACCAGCGTTTATTGGCCGACGCCCGTTCTGCGATCGAAGAAGATCGTTTCCTGGCGTTCTACCGCGAGAAAATGGCCGGCTGGGGCAGTCTGGGCGAGAGAGAGCCGTAGGTCAGGGCTTGCCCTGACGGATTCTTCCTGCCGACGGCTCGATCTTCTCGATTTCCGTCAGGGCTTTCTCGATTTTCGTCAGGGCAAGCCCTGACCTACTTTCTCGATTTTCGTCAGGGCAAGCCCTGACCTACGTGTCCCCTTGTTCGCCGGCGGAGAAAGTTCTATCATACAAGGCTACCGTGTTGCGGTAGCGGCCCGATCCTTTGCGCCGATCGGGCGCTTTATCTTCCTGCCGGGGCGGCTCTTGGGACGTTTTCAAGTCCCGGGCCGACCTCCGAACGAACGAAGAACGGAACCATCGTGGACCCGACATTGTTGACCAATTTACTGTTGTTTGCCGAAGGCGAGCCGGCTCCCGGCCCCAACATGTTCAGCTTGCTGATGCCCTTCTTGCTGATTGGCGTCGTTTTCTACTTTCTGCTCATCCGCCCACAGCGAAACGAGCGGAAGCAGCGCCAAGAGATGCTTTCGCGAGTGAAGAAGAACGACCGGGTGGTCACGATCGGGGGGATCTACGGCCTGGTGGCCAACGTCCACCCCGAGGCCGACGAAGTGATTATCAAGGTGGACGAAACCACCAACACCAAGCTCCGCGTCACGCTCGGCTCGATTGCCCGAGTGCTGAAAGACGAAACGTCCGAGGACAAATCCAAGTAGCGTGTAGAAGGCGATTCTCATGTCCGGTTTGATAACGTTCCTGGGCACCCTGCTGATCGTGACGGGTGTGTTGCTGTTGATCATCGGGCCGTTCATGGTGGGCGGCTATCTGGCCAGGCGATTGCGCATGCCCGACCACGGCTGGAAGATCGGCGTGATCCTGCTGACGCTGGTCAACGGCATTCTGATCGTCACGCTCATGTGGCCGCCGAAATTGGGGATCGATCTGAGCGGCGGTCTGATCCTGGTCTATGAAGTGGACCAAGGGAAGAAGATCGAGAATCGGGCCTTGACCAACCAGGAGATGGACAACCTGATCGGCGCAGTCAGCGAGCGGCTCGACCGCGGCGGCCAGGAACAGATCACCGTCCGCAAGTACGGCGCCGAACAGATCGAAATCACGGTCCCCCAGGTCGAAAACGATCAGGAAGCCGAGCGGATCAAGAAGCGCGTCAGCCGGGCAGGCACGCTGGAGTTTCGCATCCTGGCCGACAAGGACGTCGCCGATCACGTCGAGTTGATCAAGCTGGCCAACGCGCTCGATCTCGATCAGAACGAAGTGGTCGATAAGGAGGGGAATGTCTTGGGTTGGTGGCGTCCCGTCCGGCCGGACGAGGAGGAGAGCTTCACCGGCAAGGGATACGGCGGCATCCAGGCCCGGTCGAGAACCGAGGGCGACGAACAAATCACGGAAATCCTGGTCGTCAAAGACAAGTTCGACGTCACGGGCGGCTATCTGGCCGCCGCCTTGCCTTCCCATGACATGAAATCCGGGAACCCCTGCGTCGACTTCCGCTTCAACTCGACCGGCGCGCGGAAGTTCGGGGGGCTGACCGGCTCGCACCTGCCGGACAAGGTGCAGGACTTCACCTACAAACTGGGCATCATCCTCGAAGGCGAACTCTATTCCGCTCCCTCCATCCAGAGCACGATCTACGACCGCGGCGAAATCACCGGGTCGTTCACGCAGAAGGAAGTCGACGATCTGGTCCAGGTGCTCAACGCCGGAAGCCTGCCCACGGCGCTGTCCGAGGAGCCGATCCTCGAGATGAAGATCGGGGCCAAATTGGGCATAGACACGATCCGCCGCGGCAGCTTCGCGATCGGCCTCTCGATGGCGATGGTCTTGGTGTTCATGCTCTTCTACTACCGTTTCTCCGGCGTGCTCGCCTGCTGCGCCCTGCTGATGAATCTGGTGTTGATCCTGGCGATCATGATCTGCATCAAGGCGGCGTTCACTTTGCCGGGTTTGGCGGGCCTGGTATTGACGGTGGGTATGGCGGTCGACGCCAACGTGCTGATCTTCGAACGCATCCGCGAGGAACTCGCCCGCGGAGCCGCGCTGCGGATGGCCATCCGCAACGGCTTCTCCCGGGCGACCACGGCCATCGTCGACTCGAACCTCACCACGTTGATTACGGGATTCGTCCTCTACGTCATCGGCACCGATCAGGTCAAGGGCTTTGCCGTCACGTTGATCCTGGGCGTGTCCTTGAGCATGTTCACGGCGATCTTCTGTTCGCGCGTGATTTTCGACATCGCGGAACGTCGGCGGTGGATCAGCGAATTGAAGATGCTGCGGCTGTTGGGCGGCACGCAGATCGATTTTCTCGGCAAGCGGCGCCTGGCGGCGATCGCCTCGACCTGCGTGATCCTGATCGGCATGGTGGGCGTGATTTTCCGCGGCAAGGACCTGCTGGACATCGACTTCACCGGCGGCGTTTCCGTGACCATCGCCTTCAAGGAGCCGGGACACCGGACGGCCGACGTCCGCGGCGGGCTCCAGGACGAGTTGTCCGACCTGACGGTCAGCGACGTGAAGGGCGACATGGCGTCGCAGTGGTTCGTGATCAACACCTCCCAGGGCGATCCCGACGACGCACAAAGACGCCAGGAGGCGCTGGACGCGCTGGGCCGGCAGCTCGACGAGTTCCTCTCCACCGGCGACGAGAACCCCAAGCGCAAGGCGGCGATCGCAGCCGTGGATAAGGCGGTCGACGGGATCGAGCAGGCCCTCGAGGCGGAACAGGATCCCGAAGCCGGCATTCCGGCGGTAAAACAGCAGATCGCGGAGATCTTTGCCGGCGAGTTAAGCAATGAGCAACTCACTTCGGTCGCGGTGGTGGTGGACCAACACCTCGGCCGGATCGCCCGGGAAAGATCGGCCATCGACGTCGTCTTGAGAAAGATTCACGACGCGTTCCCCGGACAGTTGTCGGCCAACATGGTGACGATCGCGAAGGTGGAGCCGATTCCCGGCGAAACCGCGCCGAAAGCAGGGCCGGAAACCGTGGGGCAGTTCCAGCAAAGCCCCCTGGACGATTCGGTCCCGGCGATGGTCCATCCGGCCGCGATGATGCTGGCCCAGGTAGATCCGGGCGAGGCAGACAGCGTGCCGACCGAGGAACCGCCGATGGAACCAACGACCGAGCCGACCACCGAGCCGACCACCGAACCGACCACCGAGCCGACCACCGAGCCGACCACCGAGCCGACCACCGAGCCGACCACCGAGCCAACGGTCGAGCCAACGACGGAGCCGACCACCGAACCGACCGAGGAACCGCCGGTGGAACCAACGACGGAGCCGACCACCGAACCAACGGTTGAGCCAACGACCGAGCCGACCGAGGAACCGCCGGTGGAACCAACGACCGAGCCGACCACCGAGCCGACCACCGAGCCAACCACCGAGCCAACCACCGAGCCAGCCACCGAACCAACCAC
>DATLAN010000636.1:0-2856 GCA_035527455.1 Thermoguttaceae bacterium | reverse complement strand
GCAGCCAGAGCGCCGCCAGCTCGTCGCGCAGCGCGTCGAACAACTGCGGCTGCGTAAGGCCGACCTTTTCGAGAATCGCGTCCAAGTCGGACACCTGGAGGCTCTCGGCGAGCGAGCGCCGGACGAAGGCGCCGATGGCCTGATCGTCGACGACCATGCCTCGCCGTTGGGCCTCTCGGGCAAGCAGCCACGTATCCACCACCGCCTGCTCGCTGTTCGGCCCGATGTTTTGCAGGACGTCGACGGCCGCCTCGCTGAACCCGCCGGTCTGCGATACGGCCTTGTATACCGCATCGAAGAACTCGGCCACTTTCTGCCGCCGCATGCGCATCCGGAGAAGATCCGACGCGTGCAGATCCCCGAAGGCGGCCGTCGAGACCACGACCGGACCCGTCGGGACGTACCCTTTCACTTCCGGCGTCGGGGCATCCGTCTTGCCGTCGTCCGCTTCGCCGCCGGTCTTCTCCTCGGATTTCGCCGGCGTTTTCTCCTCGGTCGTCGAGGTCTCGCGGCAAGCGAAGATCAACGACAGACCGAGCAACAGTAGTATGGAACCGATCCGCATGGTCGCAACGCTCCGGGGACTCGGGGCTGGGGACTCGGGGCTGGGGATTGGGGGCTGGGGATTGGGGGCTGGGGGCTCGGGATGTCTGTGTGGACGTATGCGCGAGAGTGCTGAACCCTGAACCATTCCCCCTCAAACCCTCCCGAATGCAGCGCCGAGCATAATAAGATTCTCTCGTCTTCCACGCAACCTCGATTCGTCCGGCAAACCGGGGGATTGACGCGTTTTGCCGAGTGCGTGAGAATGCCGGCTTGATCCAATTCGGGAGGAAACGATGTCGAAAACAAGGAAGGTCGCCCTGGTCACCGGTGGAGGACGCGGGATCGGCTTCGGCGTGGCCCGATGCCTGGCCGCCGACGGCTGCGATCTGGCCATCTGCGGGGTCCGCGAGCCGGACGCCGTCGCCGACGCCGTCGATCGGCTCCGCTCGCTGGGGGCCGAGGTGCTCTATTGCCGCTGCGACGTCAGCCATGCCGACCGGCGCCGTGCCATGCTGGCCGCGATTCGGGAACGCTTCGGGCGGCTGAACGTGTTGGTCAACAACGCCGGCGTGGCGCCGAACGTCCGGGCCGATATCCTGAAAGCCTCCGAGGAGAGCTACGAGCGGGTGATGCGAATCAACCTGCAAGGCCCCTATTTCCTCACCCAGGCGGCGGCCAACTGGATGATCGAGCAGAAACAACAGGACGACCGGTTCGAGGCGTGCATCATCAACATCTCGTCGATCTCCGCCACGGTGGCCTCGCCCAGCCGCGGCGAGTACTGCCTCTCGAAGGCCGGCATCAGCATGGCCACGCAGCTTTGGGCGGTCCGGCTGGGCGAGTTCGGCATCAACGTCTACGAGATTCGGCCCGGGATCGTCAAGACCGACATGACCGCGCCGGTGGTGGAGAAGTACGACAAGCTGATCGCCGAAGGGCTCTGCGTGCAGCCGCGCTGGGGAACGCCCGAGGACGTCGGCAAGGCGGCGGCCTCGTTGGCCCGCGGCGATCTGCCCTATTCGACCGGCGAGGTGATCATGGTCGATGGAGGATTGACGCTGCAGAGGCTCTAAACGTGTAGGCCGGAACCAGCGCAGCGCAGTTCCGGCGTTTGGCAATCGAAGGCCGCATGAAGCCACGTGCCGGAACTGCGCTGCGCTGGTTCCGGCGTTCGGCAATCGAAGGCCGCATGAAGCCACGTGCCGGAACTGCGCTGCGCTGGTTCCGGCCTACTACTACGACCCTTCTTGACTACTTCGACGCCGACGGCTGGCTCATCCAGACCAGGATCGGCGAGGCGACGAAGATCGAACTGTAGGTGCCCACGATCACGCCGACGACCAACGCGAACGCGAACGCGTGGATCCCCTGGCCGCCGCCGAAGTACAGAATCACCACCACGATCAACGTGGTCAACGAGGTGAGCAACGTCCGGCTGAGCGTCTGGTTGATGCTCCTGTTGACCATCTCCTCAGTCAGCCGCGGGGCCTTGCCGCGGACCTCGCGGATCCGGTCGAAGACCACGATCGTGTCGTTGAGCGAGTAACCGATGATCGTCAGGAACGCGGCCAGCACGGACAGCCCGATCTTGAACTCGTCGATCATCAGAAAGCCCAGGTAATCGGCCACGTAGGCGCTCAGCGCGATGATCCCCAGCGTGACCAGCACGTCGTGGACCAGCGCGACCACGGCGGCCAGGCCGAAGACCACGCGCTGGAACCGAATCCAAATGTAGCCGATGATGCACAGCAGGCTGGCCACCAACGCGACCATCGCCAGACCCTGCATCTTGCCGGCCACCGTGCTGCCGATCGTATTGGAGGAGGGGAAGAACGGAGTGTCTTCGAGTTCCGCCTTGACGGCTTCCAGCACGGGCTGTGCCTGCTCGGGCGGCAGAGCGATGCTCACGTCCCATTCCTGAAAGGCGGCTCCGTCGCCCGGCCGGTATCCCTCGCTGGTCAGCTTCTTGTTGACCGTCTTGGAGCGGATGCCCGAGGCGTCGAGCCGGCGGTCGATCATCTCTTCGAGCGAATCGTGGTCGATTCCTTGGCTGAACGTCATGGTTGCCGCCGTGCCGCCCGCATAGGCGGCGGGTACTGCGGGCGCCGATTCCTCGGCAGAGCCATCCTTCGCCGGCGGTTCGGTGGCTGGTTCGGTGGCTGGTTCGGTGGTTGGCTCGATGGTTGGCTCGGTCGTTGGCTCGGTCGTTGGCTCGACCGTTGGTTCGGTGGTCGGCTCCGTCGTTGGTTCCACCGGCGGCTCGGTAGTTGGTTCGGTGGTCGGCTCCGTCGTTGGCTCAACCGTTGGTTC
>DATLAN010000635.1:0-18210 GCA_035527455.1 Thermoguttaceae bacterium | reverse complement strand
CTGTTCTTCGGTGAGCGCGGCCCCCCGAAGAACATCGAGCGTCGATTCGTTCAAAACCTCCGTGCATGTCGCCATGCCCGCAAGTCATAACACAACACCCCAAAATCCACCAATACGACTTCAGATGGCTGAAATGTTACCAAAAGTCCAGTTATTAAGCTGGATTCTGCGGGAATCAGAATAAAGATGGGGGAAGAAACGACTCCCTACACTGATTTGTTGCTACATACAGGCCATGATAGCGTATCCGTTCCGGAGTTCTTCTACGCTTACATTGATCGGCAATACGAGAACCAAGCGAACAATCTACTACAATACGTGAAGAAAAACCTGTAATATAGCATGTGGCGTCCCAAAGAACTAACATGCAGGGTTCCTCGCATCCGCCGATCGGGCTTTACGTGCACGTGCCCTTTTGCGTAAGCAAGTGCGCGTATTGCGACTTTCCGTCGTACGCGGGGCGCGAGGCGGATATCCCGCGCTATGTGGATGCCCTTGTCTCGGAGATAAGGCGGCGCGGCGCAGAAACGGGGCATCCGAAAGCGGATACGATCTTCCTGGGCGGGGGCACGCCCTCGCTTCTGGACGAGTTCCAGGTAACACGCATCCTGGATGCCCTGTTCAAAGCATTCCCAATTGAAGAGGGTGCCGAGATCACCTGCGAATGCAACCCCGGAACACTCACGACGCCCTTTGCACAGGCGCTCGGCAAAGCGGGTGTTAACCGGCTGTCCCTGGGCGCGCAAGCCACGCAGGCGCGTCTTTTGCGGCTGATCGGCCGTATCCATAATTGGGAGCAAGTGATCGCTTCCGTAGAAATTGCGCGTCAAGCGGGATTTGATAATATTAACCTGGACCTGATGTTCGGCCTGCCTTCGCAAACCGTCGCGGATGTGCGGGAAACGCTCTCAGCCGCGATTGCGCTCTCCCCCACGCATCTCTCCTGTTACGGCTTGATTGTTGAGGAAGGAACGCCGATCTGCCGCGATATCACTGCGGGAAAGCTGGCTCTTCCGGATGAGGAAGTCGAGCGCGATATGTACGAGCTTGCGCGGCAGACGCTCGCGGAGCACGGCTTTCATCAATATGAAATCAGCAATTTTGCACGCGAAGGGTACGCCTGCCGGCATAATGTCGGCTGCTGGACACGCGTGCCGTACCTTGGCTTCGGCTGCGCGGCACACAGCTTTTTCGAGCAGTGCCGTACGATGAACCCATCAAAGATTGATGCCTACTTGGCAGGTGACGAACCGAAGACGGAGCAAATATCCAAAGAAGAAGCGCGGTTTGAGAGCATGATGCTGGGCCTGCGCATGACGCGCGGCGTAAAGAATGAGGATTTTACGCGCATGCACGGGATGAGTATCCGCGAGGCGTTCGGTGAAAAACTAGATCGACCGATCGGCGGCGGGCTGCTTCAGTGGCACGAAGGTGCTTTAAGGCTTACTCGCCTCGGTATGGATCTGCAAAACAGCGTACTTGTCGATCTCATGTGACACGAAAGGAAAAGCCGTGAGATACGTTAGGGCATACAGTGCGCGGCTAAGGGTCCGCGCGACAATAGATTGCCGGAGTGATATTGAGTCGATGGCCGAGATTGAGTAATACTGGCCTGCATGCCGGATGCACATGTAGTCGAATGGATTCGCGATAAGTTTTTCGACCTCGCGGCATCGCTGGATGAACGCGGACGCAGACGCTGGGCCGCGATTGAAGCGAGATCGTTGGGACGCGGCGGTATTGCAGCGGTTGCCGAAGCGATCGGTATGTCCGACCGCACCATTCGTACTGGAATCAAGGAACTCGAATCGGGTCCGGCAAGAAATAGTCGCGCGGTTCCTAAGGGGATCAGGTAGTGAGAACAGAGACAATGCGATTCGTGAACGCGATTGCTGTTTGCGTCATCCTCCTTGGCGCGTTGATTCTCGTGGGACATCTGGCCGGCCAGCTACGAGAAGGTTACGCAACGAAGGAGTCGCTGCTCATCGGTGTTGTATGCCTCGCCTTCGGTATCTTGCTGTCCACAATTGCCAAGGTCGGCATGAAGTTGGACCGCTTCGAGGATCGTCTGAAGCGATCTTCCGACGAGCGGAGAGAGCCAGATCTCGATTAGGATGCAGTTCAGCTCAGCGTCGCATGCCCGCTGAGGCTCGGAACGCCTCCCGCTGTCCGAGAAAAGGACCGTATTTGGAACGAACCGGGACAGGCCCCATCGCTGCCACTGCCGGGGGGATTTGATCGCCGTATTCTGGATCAAGCCGGCCGAACCCAGTCGCGGCAGATTCTATGCCCGGCGGACCCCTGCGGGCTTCAGAATTGAATCCGCCCCCCAAGAAAAGGAAGGTTTCTTCGGACAGACTCCTGGCCTCCGCGGAGGAGCCGTCGAGGATCGAGACAGTCTGAGAGACACCATTCTGGACCGAGAACCGGCGCGCCAACTGGAAGGTCGCGAATCACCTTGTTAACATGGAAGGGCTATTGCTGCTCGGAACTTATTCGAGCGGAGCCCATACGGGAAATCCCGGATAGAATCCAACGAGCATCCAAACCGTTAAGGAACTCTCTGCCGTGACCTGCAAGTGGAATCGACGCGACTTACTTTCCGCGCGGCACCTGGCGAACGGCGATGGTTGGAGTTCTGCGCGGCATCCTGACCGCCACCGCTGGGAGACCGCATCGTGATGAAGATCGGCAGGGTGCGTCCGACCGTACCGGTCACGCTGGCTCCCATGGAGGAGCACACGAACTTCCCGTTCCGTCTGCTGATGAAGCGTTTCGGGGCTGGCCTGGTTTGTACGGAACGGATCGACGCGGCCACCGTGGTGCGCCGGAATCGTCGCGCCCTGAGGATGTTGCACACGACGGCCGAAGAACGCCCCCGAGCCGCGCAGATCAGCGGTGCCGAACCAGGGGTGATGGCTGAAGCCGCGCGGGTCATCGAGCAGCAGGGATTTGATCTGGTTGACTTGAACTTCGCATGCCCTATCCGTCGGATGCTGGACCGCGGCGAGGGAGGGGCCCTCATGGCCGACCCGGCTGCTGTCGAGCGGATTGTCGCGGCCGTCACCCGCGCCGTGTTGATCGCCGTGACTGTTAAGCTTCGCACCGGACCGGACGCGGAGCACGAAACCGCGGTTGAAGTTGCCAGGCGGGCCCAGGATGCGGGCGCTGCCGCGATTGGAGTCCACGCCCGGAGCGTGGCTCAATGCTACGTCGGCGATCCGGACTGGGAAGTCGTCGCACGGGTGAAGCAGGCCGTGCGTGTGCCCGTTCTGGGCAGTGGAGGAATCTACGAGGCCGCCGACGTCCCGCGCCTGCTGCGGGAAAGCGGCGCGGACGGCGTGTCGATCGGCCGCGGCTGCCTGGGTAACCCCTGGATCTTCCGTCAGACCCAGGCGCTCCTGACCGGGAACCCGGTCGGCCGGCCGCCGACGCGTGCCGAGCGCGGCCGCGTGCTGCGGCAATTGGTCGAAGGCGAATTCCGTTACTACGGTCCGGCCGTGGCGATCCGCCGGCTCCCACGCACCAGTTGCTACTTTGCCAAGGGCCTGCCCGACTTTGCCGAGTTCCGTGGTGCCGTGCAACGCGTCCGCGATCTTGCGGGGTTCCGCCGGCTGGCGGCAGAATTCTTCCGCTGAAACGTCATCCTCATGGTGCGAATTGTTGCACGATCTGTTTGGCGCTCAGCAGGCCGTCGACGGCGGCGCTGATGATCCCTCCAGCATAACCGGCTCCTTCCCCAACCGGGTACAGGCCCCGGCAGGCGGGAGATTGGCGAGAGAGCATGTCCCGCTCGATTCGCAGGGGCGAACTGCCTCGCATCTCGGGACCAAGAAGGTTGGCATGGGCCAGAAAGTCACCATGCCACTTGCGGTCCATCACCGGCAGCCCGGAGCGGATCGCGGCGCTGACGACGGGCGGCAGAACCTCGTTAAGATTCAGTGCCGTCGTACCACGCTGGTAGGAACTCTCCAAACGCTGCCCTTTCGGCGGAGTGCGGCCGGCCAGGAAATCGGCTGCGGTTTGGATGGGCGCAGAGTAGTTACTGCCCGCAAGGGCGAACGCAAGCATCTCGAAGCGGCGCTGCAACTGCATACCGGCCAGCACGTGCGCGCTGCCGAACTCGTGCGGTTCGAGCGTCACCATGATGCCGCTGTTGGCGAACGGCGTGTTGCGACGAGAGTTGCTCATGCCGTTGGTGGCGATGCAGCCGGGCTCGGAGACGCTGGGGATCGTCGTGCCGCCGGCACACATGCAAAACGAAAAGACGTCTCGCTGGCCGTGAGCCGTTAGCGTGTAGTCGGCCGCTCCGAGCAGTGGGAGGTACTCGGGCCGGCCGTACTTGTGCCGGTTGACCTGGTCCTGAGGCTGCTCGATGCGCAGGCCGAGTTGAAAAGCCTTTTGCCGCATCGGAATGCCGGCGTCCAACAACATGCCATACGTGTCGCGAGCACTATGCCCGATGCCCAGCACCGCCTGCGTGGCAGCGATGTAACCGCGGGACGTGTGCAAGCCTCGCAAGCCGCCGTCGACGATGTCCAGCCCTTCCAGGCGGCAACCAAAATAGTATTCACCACCAAGCGCTTCGATCCGGCGTCGAAAGTTCCGCACGATCAGCGGCAGGCGATTGCTGCCCAAATGCGGACGCTGTTCATAAACCAAGGAAGGCTTGCCGCCGCAGTCAACGAACCGCTCCAGCACCCACCCGACGTCCGGCCCGCTCATCCGAGAGGTCAACTTGCCGTCACTGAATGTGCCGGCTCCGCCCTCGCCGAACAGGTAATTGTTTTCGGGATCGTGTTCGCCTCCAGCCTCGAATGCGCGGATGGCCGGCACCCGCTGTTTGACCGGCTGTCCCCGCTCGATGATCAGCGGCCGATACCCCTTCATCGCCAGGAAGTATCCCGCGAGCAACCCTGCCGGCCCCGAACCGATCACGACCGGCCTCTGCTCCAATGGTTCGCACCCCGGCTCAGTATCCTCGAACTGCGACGGAACAAAAAGCTCCACCTCGGCCGGCTTGTTTGCCAGGCAACGCTTAACCAAGTCCCCATCAGGCAGTTCGACCAAAATCGTGTAGACAAATTTGAGGGCGCGCCGTGATCGTGCATCGAGGCTCTTCCGTAAAATCCGCCACCGCGCAAGATCCGCTTCGCTTAGTCCCAGCTTCTTCGCCACCCGACGAGGCAACTGGGTCTCGGGCTCGGTGACGTCGACTCTTATGTTGGCGATACGAAGATACGGCATAGTCGCAGGCGCAGGCGTTGTGCGATCAGATTTCAAAAGACATCAAGCCTCAACAAGGAGAAGAAGGTACCAACCATGGTCTGGAACGATTTAGCTTGCAGTATGGCAACGTCTTTGTCAACTGACTCGCGAAGATATTAGGGAGGGAAGGCAGAGCCCGCATGCATCGAGAGTCCGACCTCACGATCATGCCCAACGACAGTCCTATGAACGACGAGCCGCTGACGCGTGGTAGACCCGGACACGCAGACCACCGTGTGGGATGGGATCGCTGACTCGATCCCAACGGAGTCCGACATGGCGTGCGAGCCTAGGATTGGCGGTCACCACTGCGAGACGCCAACCTCTGAGAGTTGTCGACATGAGCCGTCCCAGATCCGCGTAAAGCGCCGCGAGTCGATGCACATTCCCGATGCGTTGACCGTATGGCGGGTTGCACACAAGCAATCCAGATGGCCGCGGCAACTCGAGGTTCTGTAGCGGGCGACACTCGATATGCAGCGAGTCGCTCACGCCGGCGCGCGCAGCATTCTCGCCAGTAGCGACCACGGCCCCGCGGGTGTGGTCGGAAACATGGATGTCGCACTCGCTTACTGTTTGCGTTCGACTCGCCAATACCTCGTCGAATATCCCCTGCCGCCAGATTGGCCAGCGGTGTGCAGACAGCCTCTGGGCATACGCCACCGACGGAATGGCGCGTGCAAAACACGCCGCCTCAATGCCAAACGTCCCCGAGCCGCACATAGGGTCGGCGAGCGGTTCATCAGTTTTCCAGTCCAACCAGAGAAGGGTCGCAGCAGCGATGTGCTCCGCCAAAGGCGCTTTCGCGGTACGCAAGCGATAGCCGCGCCGGTGCAGTGGAGTGCTCGCGACATCCATACTCACCGTGCATTGGTCGTGCTGCATCCGCACCGCGACTGGAATGCAGTCGTCATCAACGCTCGCTACGACGCCAGGAATGGCATCGGTAATTGCTTGCTCAACGCGCTGCGCCACGGCATCGGAATGATACAGTCGAGAGCGGTGGCAAGTCGCGCGCACGTTCACCGCCGACTGCGGCGAAATGAAGTCGCACCATGGCAGCGCAGCGGCTTTGCGGCGCAGCTCGGGCAACTTCGTCGCCTGAAAACTCCCAATTCGGCATAGAACGTGTGAAATCGTGCGGGACCAAACAGTCGCAGTAAGCATCTCGCGCAGTCCGCCACGAAACGCCACCCCTCCGGCGGTGGACTCGGCCATCGGAATGCCGAGGCGTGTCAATTCGGACCGTGTAACATTCTCGAAGCTGGGTAGAGCGGATGCGAAGATGGAATAATCGCTCATGGTGTCACCGACATGCGCCGTCACTTAATGCCGGAGCGTTCAGAGTGCAAGTGTTCAAGGATACCTCGCAGTATATTAGCGTCCTGACGTGTTGATTGTTAAAAAGTGACGACGGTCTCCCGTTCGGCGGCAATCGCCGGGCGTAAGAATCTCGAAATGGCCGGAGGGTAAATCTGGCCGGGGAAAGGAGACCATCGTCGTGGATCAGTGTAGTTTGATTGAGTTGCTTGGGCAAGCGAGCGTCCGGACTGTTTGTGGCCGGGGAGTTGCTCGACCTGGACGGCCCCATCGGCGGGTACGATCTTCAGGCCGCCTTCAGCACCGGCTACCTTGCCGGTGAGAGTGTCTAGCCGCAACGCCACCGGGGAAGCAGCTTGGCAAGGAATTACTGGGAAACCGCCGGTACAATAGGGGTGTGGTGTAGAACCAATGGAGAATGCTTCTCCGACGAAAATGCCCGTTTCGGGATGTCCCGGAAAACCACCGTATTGTCGGACTCCCGTCTCCACCTCCAACGTCGTATGCCCGCCTTGCGTGCGATGCCGAGAGGATCGATCCGGCTGCCCCATTGATCTCTGGTGCGACCTAAGCCTTCAGCGCCGTTTCCTCCGAGAACGGGAACTGATCTATCCGGTTCCTGAGTCGCATCTTGCCGGTCGCTACACCACCTTCGCACCCATCGCCCGCAACTGTGGATCACTCGGGAAATCTTCGACGCGAAACCGCGCCGAATACTCGGGTACGTCCGCCGCCGCAAACATCAACCTGCTGCCAATGCTTGACGGGCCGGGAAGCGTGAAAGACGCGCCCTACAACCCCAACGTCTTCCCTTGGCTTCCATTGGTCAGTGCCTTTGTTACAATGGCCCGGCGCCACTTCTCCGGAACGCCAATGCATGAATCACCTTGTCCCTACCATCCTGCTCGTCCTGATCACCGTTATCTGGGGCTGGAGATTTGTGCTCGTCAAGGACGCCATCGCCGCCTACGGTGTTATGTCGTTTCTTGCCGTCCGGTTCATCATCGCCGGTCTCGTGATGGGGCCTTACTCGGCACGCAGGGTCACGAGAAGTTCGCTGGCCCTGGGCATTCCTGTCGGCCTCGTCTTGTCGGCATCGTATGTCACCCAGACAGTCGGCCTCCAATGGACGACCGTGACGAACTCGGGGCTGATTACCGGGCTGTTCGTCGCCTTTGCCCCGATGGCCAATCGGGTCATGTTTGGAGTCCGCACAAGCTGGCTTTCCTGGGCAGCCATCGTTGTCAGTTTCGTCGGCCTTGCTCTCTTGACTGGTTCGGGACCGGACAAACTGAACGTCGGCGACCTTCTCACGCTTGTCGGTGCGATGTTCATCGGAGTCTTCATCGCCCTCTTGGACCGTTACGCCAAGGAGCATGATGCCGCCGGCTTCGCCTTCGTCCAGGTGATGGTTTCGTTGGTGGGTTTTCTGGTTGTCTGGCCGCTGATAGAGCTGGTTGGATTACCAACGGGAAACGTGTGGTTCGCCTTGCTGATTACTGGGGCCGTCTCGACCGCTGCCGGGGCTGTCATCCAGAATTTCGCACAACAGCACCTCCCGGCAGTCCGAGTCACCGTCATTGTTGCTCTCACGCCCCGGTCTGCCGCCGTCTTTGGGCACATCAGTGCCGGCGACAGACTGACGGGCATTCAAATCGTGGGGGCGGTCCTTATTGTTTCTGCGGTGATGTTGGTGGAGGTTTTGGGCGGTAACGGAAAGAAGAAGGACGAGGGTTAGCTGTTCGTGACGACCCTCGTTCTTAAAACAGCTTCTTCGGCTGCATGAACGTCGCTTCGCCGCTTGGTTTCCCGAATCCCGTAGGTCCCTGCCGTCGGGCGATGGTAGCGGGTGTGCTCGGGGCGTCAACAGTGCCTCGGGCCCGATCGCCTGGCCCAGCTCGATAAGCTTCGTCTTCTCGTCGTCGGACAGGAAGATACGCTTCTTCGGCACCTGCTGGCGGAGTATTTGGTTCTCGGCTTTGAGGAATTCGATCTGACGGATCAGCTCGTTTCGAGTGCAACGGGCAAGCAGAAACAACAGGGGCTGGAAGATACGGCTCATCGTGATAAAATGCCGGAGATTCAGGGGTGAAAGTGCGAAGGTGACAATCTTTTTGTACCCCGTCGCACGCCCCGAGTATAGCCGCTCCGGCGCCGCAATCCTCGAATCGCGCTCTCTTTGGCTGTTAGCCAGTTTTTCCGCTCGAACTTTTTCTCTTGGGTTAACACAAAAGCGCTCTCATCTCGTTAACCCGATGACCATCTTTCCGCGACTGGTTCCCTTCGATTTTGGTCCGACCGAAAGGGACGGAACTCGCTAACCCACCCGCCTGCAAGCACTTGCGGAAATCGAAAAAGAGAGAGCGCTTACGAAGAAGGTTGCGTACGGGGAGGCTGACTGGGCAATCCGTCCCAGCAAAGTAGTGGCCCGACCTACTCTTCGCGTTTCAGTCCCATCCACAACGGCGTGGCGACAAACCAAACGACGGTGCCGATGAGGATAATCTCCTTCACGTCGTCGAGATCCACCGACCCGAACAGATAAACCCCGCTCGGTACGACGACCGCAGCGAGACTCGACCAGGAAGCGAGTTGGCACAGTTGGCGGAAGAGCCGGGTCCGGTGCAGCTCGGACTGGTAAACCGCGCTGAGGACAATGTACAGCGCCACGGCCACGAACCACCCCGGCAGGGAAACGAAGTAGATCTGGAACGGCTTGAATCCGTTGATCTCGATTCCGCTGAGGACCAGGCCCAGGCAGATGGCCAGCGTGGCGAACCACGCAATGCCCGCGGCCGGGTTGAACTTGATCCCTCGCGCCTGGGCAAATTCCGCCCGGAGTCCCAGTCGGCGGAGCAGCCAAAAGTCGACGAAGATCACCGCGCCCATGGGCATCAAGACCAAGCCGTACAGGGCCACGAACTCCAGGCGCTTCATGGCCAGGGCCGGGAACAGAGCGGCCACCGTGGCCAAAGCCCCGGTCATCAGCGTAACCAGGAACCGCGACCGGTTCGGCATGATCGCCTGGAAGGCCAGTCCGGCGCGGTAGATCGTCGGGTTGGCGGTGGTCCATCCGGCCACGATCACGCACAGCAACCCCGCAATGCCGCACGCGCCGTAGGCCAGCGGTCCGGGCAGGGGAGCCGGCAGCGTGCCCGCCTCGGCGGCGGCCTCGATGGTCTCGGTGCTGGTCAGTCCGGCCGCGTGAAGCTGGAAGGCATAGAGCATCGACGCGGAGATCCACGCCATGAAGTGGCCCACGTACATACCCGCGGCTGACGTGCAACAGCAGCCGATCGAGGAATTGCAGCACGGCTGAAATCTTGTCGGAAATGACTTCCGTGGGGTGGAAGTGCCCCGCGTCGAGGCACAACAGCTTTTTCCGGCTGATCGCGTAACCCAGGTAGAACTCGTGCGAGCCGACCACGTAGCTCTCCGAGCCGATGCCGAACAGTTTGCTCTCGACGGCGTCGAGGTTGCAGGTCGGGTCCAGGTCTTCCGTGAAGACGGCGTCCAGCGCCGCCGCCAGCCGCTCGCGGGGCCCTTTGCGGTCGATGGGCAGATCCTTCATGCCGTCGGGAATCCAGATGTTGGTCACGCAGGGCGTGCCGAGCGCAGCCCCGAGTGCGGCCCCGATCCTGCGGCAGACGATGCCGTGCTCGATCCAGAACTGCCGGATGCCGTCGTCGCCGTGGCTCAGCGTCAGCCCGTCCTCGGCGTTGGGATGGGCGAAGTACGTGGGGTTGAAGTCGAGCCCCATGCCGCGGTCCCGGGCCCAGTCGATCCAGTTCTGGAAGTGCTCGGGCGCGAGGTCCGTCCGCTCGACGCGTCTTCCGCCGGTCTCGGCGTAGCTGGCGTGCAGGTTCAGCCGATGCGTGCCGGGAACAAGCGAGAGCGCCCGATCCAGGTCGGCCCGCAGCTCGTCAGGCGTGCGGGCTTTGCCGGGGTAGTTGCCGGTGACGGCCAGTCCGCCGCCGATCTGATCGGCAGCGCCCTCGAACCCGCCCACGTCGTCCCCCTGCCAACAGTGCACCGAAATGGGGATCTCGGCGAGGCGCCGCAACGCATCTCCCACGTCCACCCCCCACGCTCCATACACCTCCCGCGCGTCGCGGTAGGCCGACTCGATCACTTGCGCTGGGCGGCTTCCCGAACTGCTTGGTAACGACACACGCTGCTCCTCTCGTAATTCACTTTCTGGCTTCTCGGCAGAATTTGTGGGTTGATTGACGCCTTCTGGAAGGAACAGAAGTACGGGTTCCTCTTCTCTGTTCGTTTTCTGGTTGCCTGCACAACATCTACCACTTGCGGATCCAGGGGATGTCAACATGAGCTTTCTCACAGAGGTCGATGGCCGCGGTATGCAAGTCGGTTTTCGTCACCGCCGCCCAAAGGTCGAGTTGGTTTCCCAATGAACCGCACTTGAAGCACTGGTAGGTATGACGCTGCACATTTGCCGAGAATGAACGGCTTTTTGAAGAACTCGAACCATGGACGGGGCACGGCCCACGGAGTTGATCACCTGAGGATTGGTGGGCCACGAAGCCGATCAACTCCAAAACCTGAGCCATTGAAACTGTGGAACGAACGATTTGGAAATCAACGCCGGGCAATGCCTGCCTCCGGTGGAACCTCCCGCAGGATCCCGCTGAACATGGTCCTCTTAGGGTATACGAAAACGCCGAACAGAGAAGAGGAACCCGTACTTGGATTTGTCATCTCCAGAAGCGGGCAGTGTGCAATGAGCCATAACTCCCGAGTATTCATGAACTTACGTTGCTTATTTGGGAAATCAGCCCAGGAATTCTGCCGAGGAGCCCACTTTCTCGTCTTGCTTCTCGTTTCATCCTACGGCGTCACCTCCAGCGTCACTGGGCCCAGCAGACCGGAAGTCAGTTCGCCCCGGTAGCGGGTCGGAATGGTGAGGTAGTGGTTGGCCAATGTGTTGTAGACCAGCACCTCGATCCGGTTCTCGCCGGGCTTCACCTGCTTCGAGATGTCCACGCGCCATGGCGGCGCAACGCGGATGCCCCCTACCTGGCCGTTCACGCGAACTTCTGCCGTGGCGACCACTTTTCCCAGTTCGAGCGCGACCTCCCCGCGAGCCTGTTCCGCCGTCAGCGTCACGGTCCTGCGATACCATGCGCCGCCGGAATAGCACTCCAGCACGCCCGCCTTCGACCAGTCGCCCAACGCGGTGACGCCCGGTCCGCATTCCAACCGCACCGGATCGGGGAACACCGCCGCGCCGCAGGCACCGGTCTCGGGCACCACGCGCAGAGCGATGACGGCCGCGCGGGGCAGCGGCCCGACCGCCTCGAAACGGCCTTGGCCCGCGGCACGCATGGGCCGGCCGGCCGTCCAAGCCTCGACGGCCCCCTTGGCGGTGACCGTCATCGCGCGAAGGCCGCACGGCGCGGTGAAGCGAAACCACTCGGCGGGCCTGGCCCCGGCGTGCACGTCGAAACGGATCACCGACGGATCGTCGAACCAGGTTGTCGCCAGCGGTGTGCGGTGCGATGGTTTCGCATCGTTTCCGTCGCGTTTCAGCACGAAATAGCCGCGGCCGGCCTGATCGTAACGGACGAGCATCGGATTGGGGCCCGCGCGCAGCGGCACGGCCTTCTGCGGATCTTCGACGCGCGTGCCGTTGAGAAACACGGCCGCCGGCGTCAACACCTCGGACGCATGCGGTCTCTCGCCCTCCTGGCGGACGCTGGCCACGATGCGGGCCGTCGTCGGACGATCGACCGTCGCGCTGGTCCAGAGGTAATAGCGGCTGCCCGCCTCCTCGGTCGCGTAGCTCGTTTCGTTCAACGCGCCGGAGCGCCGGCCGAGGCAAAGGAAATGGTCGGTGACGTTCTCTTTCAGGCCGTGATAACCCTGGTGCCCGGGATCGCCTTCGAGCCCCCAGCGCCAGGAGAAACTATAGGGGCGCCAGGAGAACGACCGGCCGCCTGCGGTGACCGCTTCCTGCGGATTAACCCGGGTGAGCTTCGCCAGCTCCGCGTCGAGCGCGTCGCCTGCCGCGTCGGGCGGGATCGGGCCCAGCAACCAGAATTGCGGCCCGAAGTCGTAAGTGGCCCGCTCCCAGCGACCATCGTCGAAGTCCGGTTCGTGCCAGGCGGTCGCGTCGCCGCTCTCGACGGCGTGACGGAAGATTCGGGCTTCGGGGCCGATGATCTTGTCGGTGGCAGGCAGGCGGAAGTCTCCGTAGCGATTGTCCATGGTCGGTTTCAACTCGAACTCCCACTCGCCATCGAGGGCGATTTCCTGCGTCGTCCGCTCCTGACGCGGCGGCGGATCGACCTGCTGCCGGCCCGGCGTGAACACGACGATCTGGGCTTCGTAATCCTCCAGCGGCAACTCGACCTTCGTGCCGGTTGGCGTCTCGCCAATCGCCCGCAGCGGCCGGACCGCACCGGTCCACGGGTCCCATAACTCGACCTGGCCCTTGGCGCGGAACTCGACCGTCGAGTTCTTCGGTGCCCCCATCACCATGTAAACATCGCGCGGTCCGACCTTGCGGTGCGTTGCCCTGATCGGTCGTTCGGCCTGGACATCGCGCGGAACCAGGCTCTCGATCTGACCAACCAGTTCGCCCGGTAGCCCGGCGATGCCGATGCCGCCCGCGTCGTTGCGCTGGACCGACGGGCGGACGCCGGCTGCGGTTTCCGCGGCCGTAGCGCCGAAGAGTTCCTTGACGGCCGCGTCAAGTACAGGGTCTTCGCGGCCGGCACGATCGCTCGCCTCGGGCAACGCCCCCGCGGCGATCACGATCCCGCCCGAGCGGAAAAACTCCCGGGCCTTTTGCAGGGTGGACCATCGCACGGCGCGCATGGCCGGCAGCACGAGCACGCGATAAGAAGCATCTGCGACGTGCAATCGGCCGTCGCGGACTTCGGCCCGTGCCAGCGACTCGAAATCCATGAAGACGAAATCGTAACCGCCCGCCCACAGTGTGCCGCCCGCGGCGAAGGCCGTGCCGGTCGCCCCGTTCCCGCCCAGTCCGGCCTGGCCGGGAGCGACGGGATACATCACCGCGACGTCGCACTGGTGCACGCCCTGGCTCATCAGGTACGAGAGGCGTTCGAAGTACTCGAGGAACGTTCCCATGTGCTCCCAATACGGCATGCGGAAATGATAGCACGGCGGCGCCCACTCCCAGAAACTGCCGTGCGTAGTGTAGTACAAGCCATGCAGGTTCAGCAGATTGCAGCCGTAAAGGTAGTTTTCGCGGGTGGCGAACATCAGCCTCTCCGGCGTCGCGCCCCAACCGAGGCTGTGATACCCTTCCAGCCACACGCGCGGGCGCCGGTACAGATGGGCGATCGAGCTGGAAACCTTGCCCTTGATCAGATCGGCGTGTCCGCCCGGCGTATCGTGGCCGGGGGCGGTGTACCAGCGCACGGCGCTGAAATAGTCGCCGAATTCCAGCGGGTTGCGGCCACGGCTGCCTTGATCGCAGCCGTAGATCTTGCCCCGGCTCCAATGCCATTGGAAGATCGGCATGAAATAGCGCTGCTGGGCCAGTTGCACCTTCACGTCCATGAAGTCCAGTCGGTACTTGACCGTCTTGGGGCCGACATCCTGGAACATGGCGGGCAGGGCCTCGAACAGGCTGTAGCCCTTGCGCCGCTTGAACTGTTCGGGCAGATCGTCGGCCCAGACGCGATCGCCGACGCCGAACTTCAGTTCGTCGTGGAAAAAGTAGTTCAATCCCGCGGCCGATTGCCCCGGCGCGTGGTCCTGGAACGCCTGGAAGAATTTTTCCACGACCCGCCGCCCGGCCAGCGGATGAATCGGGTTGAGCGTGCCGGGCTTGCGCGCGGCGGTGAAGACCCAGACTTCCCAATCGCCTTCGGCCGGAGTCCACTCCAGGCGCTCATTGTGGATCGAACCGACCAGGTCGATGTTGCCGGGCCCGATTCCCGTTTCGCCGAAAGGATACGCCCGCACGGCCACCGTGTCGGCCGGAAGGTCGCGGGCCAGCGCCTGGCCGGCTGCCACGCGCTGCTTGTGGGCGATCCCGATCTCTCGACCCTGGATTTCCGGATCGCCGTAGATCGTGCGGCTGATCAGGCTTCGGCCGTTGGGCCAGTCGAGCGTATAGCCGCTCAGTCCGATGCCCATGCCGCGTTTGCCGCACTCGCCCGCGACGTACTTCCATACGTCCCACCAGGCGTCGGAAAAGATCTCCGGTTCGGACGGATAGGTCGGCCAGCCCGGCGAGTCTTCGTGGGCGTAGTTGACCTGCATCCCGGAGATGCCCTTTTCGTGCAACTGCTCGATCTGCCACAACAGCCGATCCTTGTCGAGTGGATCGCCGCTCCACCACCAGAACGGCACCTCGCCGTAGCCCGGCGGCGGATTCCGGAAACCGGGCAGCGCGTCCAGGTTCGCGTCGCGCGACGGATATCCGGGCGATCCTTCGGGCGGCGCCGGCACGACACCGACCGGATCGCTGAAATCCAAATCGCCGGCACGGGCGGCAGCAACCAGCCCGGCGGCTGCCACTAGCAGTCCCAACATTGCCTGAAACGTTGTTCTCATGTTCTTGCTCACGAAATCATCTGGTTGTTTCGGCGCCGGTTCGGCAAGGACCGGCGGCTTGCCGTCACGGCTGAGATCAACGTTTCGATCAGCCTCCTGCAGGGTAGGCCGATACGCGCACCAACGCCGGCGCAAACGGAGCAATCTCGAGGGTGTTCTCGCCGGCTTTCGAATGCGATGTGATATCCAGCCGCAACGGTTTGCCGATGAAGCCGCCGGCAGATTGCCCGTTGACCTTGACGGCCGCCGCGTTCTCCGGTGCGATGGCATCTGCTTCCAAGCAGACTCGCAATCCCGCTTCCAGCCAGTCCGCCGGCAGCGTAAATCGACCGACGAAGGGGTCGACTTTCACGGGACTGGTCGTCAGCCGTGTCCCAGAGCTGGATAAATCACCCCAGGGTGCGGCGCCGAATCGTGCGATCTCCCCGGCCGCCGGCCATGCGGTATCGTCGAACGCGAGCGTCGTGGGCAATCGCTTCACCTCGATCGGTTCGCGCGACGGCTCCGTCTCGGGTTCGATACGCCCCGGCAGCGTGCGGGCTTCGGGCTGGAACACGAGCAGCACACTCTCCAGCGGCTCGAGCGTGAGTTCCAGTTCGACGAGATTGTCACCGACCGGCGCGTACGCGAGCGATGCGATCGTGCCGCGCATCGCGTCCCACACCTCGGGTACGCCGCCGACGCGAGCGAGCATGCGAAACCGTTTCGTCGGCCCGTCGTGGTGCTGATTCGTGATGAAGAACACGTTCCTTCCGGCCTTGACGCGGTGCAGCACGTGCAGCCAATGGTTCGTTTCGCCCTGGAGCACTTCCAGCGTCGGGTGAATACCCGAGTCTCCCGCGAGCACCCGGCGGACCTGCTCGGGCGTCGGCGTTTCCGGCAGGAAGTACGCACGGCCGCCGCCGGCGCTGGTGCGGCACACCTCGACGCCCGGCTCCGGAGACTCGCCCCAGATCGCATCACGCAGCGCGGCGATGTCCCGTCCATCCTTTCCCGGCGAAGCCGACTTCGACGGCAGGATGCCGTAGCCGAGCACGACACCGCCGGCGTCGAAAAACGCCTTGGCTTTGGCCAGCGTTTCGTACGGGATAACTTCCACCGCGGGAACGATGAGTACACGGTACTGTTCTTTGCGGAGGTGCAATGCGGCCCCGGAGACCTCCACCTCTCTCTCGAAGACGTCGTAGGGCATCCAATCGCAGTCGAACAACGCGTCCTGCAGCGCGGTGGTCATGTTCTCCGGGGTGACCGATTTGCCGACGTGATAACTGTTGCCGAGATAAAGCAAGGCGACGGGACAGACGTGATGACCGCCCGTGAGCATCGCACTCAGGCGAGACGTGTAATCGGCATAAACCCGATACAGCGGCCAGCGCGGCTCGAAGCCGTTGTTGAAGAAATACGGAGGGAAGTCGCGGTCGTATGGCGCACGGGGGTTGAAGGAGTGCGGGATCATGAAGTTCACGCCGCGTACCTGGTGCTGATCGGTAAGCCATTTCATCTCCGGATAGGTCAGGTTCTGGCCGTAGCCGCCGAAGATCTCGCACATGGCCAGGTCGTTTTCCTTTCCGTAGACGTGCGAAATCGAACTGGCCAGCTTCGGGGTCTGATAGATGTCGTGAGGCCTTTGGCCAGGGTACATCTGGCGGCAGACCAGGTCGATCGCCCCCATGTCGCTGTATTTCAGGAGTTGGAACAGGTTGCCGGCGCAGTAGGTCGGGTGCAGGTAGAGCCGACCGTGTTCCATGAAATGGCCGATCGATTGCACACCGTGCGCGTGGCACCAGTCGGTCATTCCGCCATACATGGTCCGGCCCCAGGCCTCGGCAAAGGCGTCGCGGTACTGGTACCGTGCAGCCGTCTGCTCTTCGGCGTTGGACAGATCGTATTTCCACGCCACCACGGCCGTTTTCCAATCGACGCGTCGCCGCTCGAGTTCGGGGATCAGCTCTGTTCCCCAGTCGCCCTGGGTTTCGGGCTCATCGTAGAAGTACCCGACGATCGTCTTGCCGAAGTCGTCCTTGAAGCGGTCGTAATGCGGTTGGTAGACGTGCTGGAGGAACCACTGGACGCTATCGCGGCTGGCACCGTCCACCGAGACCCACGGCTTTTGGTGGCCTTTCGCGCCGGCGTACTGCCAAGTGAGTTTCACGACGCTCCACCTGCCGTCCGGCGCCCGCCATTGGAGGCGGCCGGCTTGGATGTGTGCGTTCAAGTCCAGGAGTGTCGCGCTGTCGATCTTCCCGTCTTCCGCCTCCCGACCGGCCACCGCGGCGACAAAATGCGGGCCGCCATATCCTTCCGCCTCGAAATTCATGGGGCCCTCGATCACCGTTCGATCTGCTTCGAGGAACTTGCTGCCGTATTGCGGTGGGACGTCCCCTCCGACCATTTGACTCGGCCACCACCTTTCATCGAAGATCCACATTTTCAAGTCTTGTTTCTTCGCGGCATCGAGACAGATCTTCAAATCGCGATACCAGCCCGGCCCCAGCCAGTCGTTGTGCGGTCGCGATTCGGCCGTAAAGCATCCGTTGCCGCCCTCGGCGACCTTTTCAAGGTACCCTTCGAGCCGCTCTTGGCTCTCGTCGCCGTGCAACCAGAAAAGCGGGCCGGTCAGCCGGCGGGCTTCTATGGGCAGTTCGCGAAACTGGCGTTCGATGTCGGCCCAGTCGCCATCGTCGCCACCGTATGCGGGCGCGAAATGGGCGAAAACCATCGCAAGAGAAAACAACACGAAAAGGTGAAGCGTAAGTCTCGGTTTCATGTCGGTCACCTGTCCTTTCGTAATGAGAGTTTTCCCCAACGTCGCCCGGGTCGAGAAACCGGCCGTCGACATTCGTGTCGTGTCAACCGGCCCTTCAAAACCCGCATAGAATGGGCGCTTCAAAGCTAGTCCTCAAACAAGCGAAGCCGACTTGTAGGCCCTGCTTCGTTTTTCGTATTCCGTGGGAACAGAGTATCTTTGGGCGGCTTCGGGGGAAGCCGGGATGGTGGTTCGGGTTGTCGGTTCTCACATCTTGTCGCCTTCGTGCACTCCCGTGCGGTGGAGGGTGGCGGCGGACCGGA
>DATLAN010000634.1:0-3712 GCA_035527455.1 Thermoguttaceae bacterium | reverse complement strand
CTGTTCTTCGGTGAGCGCGGCCCCCCGAAGAACATCGAGCGTCGATTCGTTCAAAACCTCCGTGCATGTCGCCATGCCCGCAAGTCATAACACAACACCCCAAAATCCACCAATACGACTTCAGATGGCTGAAATGTTACTAAGCTGGCAAGATGGCGCAAAGACGGCTATGATGGACAATAGCTGTCGTGGTGACGTGGTAATTTACCCCCACAGATGCTTCTTTCCGAGTCGTTGACTGCTGACAGTTGGATGCAACGATGCAGCAAGAATTGACGCTGGCACGCAGGTGCTTCGAATCGGGCGACTTAGAACAGGCGGAGCGGTTGTTTCGGCGCGTTGTTGATGTGGATCCCAGCAGCAAAGAGGCGCTGCAGGCGTTGGGCGTGGTGGCACTGCGGGCCGGGAGGATTGGGGAGGCGTGCGATCTCCTCCGACGAGCGGTGGCCGCGGATCCGGCAGATGCCTTGCTGCAGAATCATCTGGGCGCGGCGCTGGCGAGCAGAGAAGACTTCGACGAGGCAGAGGAGTGTTTGCGGCGGGCCATTGAAATCGATCCGAATCTCTCCGACGCACACTACAACCTGGCCAAGACCCTTCGGTCTCGCAACAAACCGGAGGAAGCCGTCGCGCATTATCGGGCGGCCCTGCAGCTCGCGCCGAAATCGCCCGAGATCCATTACAATCTGGCCAACACGCTTCGCGAACTGGGCCGGCTCGACGAGGCGGTGGCCTGCTATCGGGACGCCCTGCGGATCCAGCCCGGCTACGTGAAAGCCCGCAATAACTTGGGCAACGTGCTTCGCGAGCAAGGCAAACTCGACGAGGCGGCGGCCGAGTATCGTCAGTCGCTCCGTCTGAAGCCGGACTACGCGGAAGGGCACCACAACCTGGGGCTCGTTCTGGCCGCCGGGAACAAGCTCGAGGAAGCCGTGCAGTGCTATCGCCGGGCGATTCAGTTGAAGCCGGCGTTCGCGGCCGCTCGAAACAGTTTGGGCAAGGCGCTGGTCAAGCAGGGGAAGCTCGACGAAGCGGCGGAAGTGCTCGCGTCGGAGTTGGCGACCGCCGAGGAGTGCGTCGACGGTTACCTGAAGCTGGCAGAGAAGCTGAGGACCGTGGGGCGGCTGGACGAAGCCGTCGCTTACGCGCGGAAGGCGATCGAGGCCCGATCGGATCTGGCGGCGGCGCACAACAGCCTCGGTCTGGCCATGTTGGCAAGAAACGAGCCTGAGGAAGCGATCGCCTGTTACCGCAAGGCTTTGGAGATCAGGCCGGATCTGGCCTCGGTACACAACAATCTGGCCGTGGCCTTGCAGACCCTGGGCCGATTCGACCAGTGCCTCGAATCGATCCAGACGGCGCTGCGTCTGCGTCCGCAATTCGTGGTGGCCCATCTGAATCGGGCCGTTTGCTGGCTGAGGAAGGGCGATTTCGAGCCGGGATGGCACGAGTTCGAGTGGCGTCAGCTCAGCCGCGACCATCGCGTCCGGCGGTTCCCCTCGCCGCTTTGGGACGGGCGCGAAGTGGCCGGCGGCACGATCCTGCTCCACGCCGAGCAGGGCCTGGGCGACACGCTGCAGTTCGTTCGCTATGCGCCGCTGGTCAAGCAGCGTTGCCGCACGCTTGTCCTTCAGTGCCCGAAGCGTTTGGCGCCTCTGCTGGAGCGTTGTGCGGGCATCGATCGCCTGGTGGCCAAGGGCGATCCGCTCCCCGATTTCGACTTCCATACCCCGCTGATGAGCCTGCCGTGCATTCTCGGCACAACACTCGACAGCATCCCCGACTCGGTGCCGTACGTGTTCGCCGGGGAGCAGCTTGCCGAGACCTGGCGAACGCGGCTGGCCGAGTTTCCCGGCTTCAAGATCGGCATCGCCTGGCAGGGGAATAAGAAGTACGCCGGCGACGCCTACCGGTCGATCCCGCTGCGGCACTTCGCGCCATTGGCCAAGATCCCGGGCGTGCGGTTGTTCAGCCTGCAGCGAGGCCGCGGTTGCGACCAGCTTGCGGATCTGCCGGACGGGTTCGAAGTTCACGACTTCGGCGAGGACTTCGACCGAGAACGAGGCGCGTTCATGGACGCCGCCGCGGTCGTGCAGAACCTCGATCTGGTGATCACCTCAGACACGGCGATTCCGCACCTGGCCGGCGCCATGGGCGTGCCGGTTTGGGTCGCGCTGCACCTGTCGAGCGACTGGCGGTGGCTGGACGCCCGGGAAGACAGCCCGTGGTATCCGACCATGCGGCTGTTTCGCCAGCGGCGGCTGGGCGATTGGGAGGAACTGTTCGGGCGGATGGCCGAGGAGTTGGGTGGGGTGGTGGCCGGCGACTATCCGGGCGATTGCCCGTTTCCCAAGTAACTCCGCCAGAATCCGACGACCTTGCTGGCGAATCGCTCGCGGCTGTAATGACCGGCCGCGAGGTGGGCCGCTTCCAGCATTCCGCTGTGCAGGCTACCGCCTTGGCTCACCAAACGGACGGCCCGAGCAAGTTGGCTGGCACATTCCAGGCAGTCGTCTTCTCCGGCCCAGAAGCCGTTCTGGGTGGTGGCGAACTCGCGGGCACCGAAACCCGTAAAGCCGGCCACCACGCAGCCGCAGGCCATCGCTTCGAGGATCGAAAGCGAAACCGACTCGAAGCGACTCAACGACAAGTAGACGGCGCTGTCCTTGAGGATCCGAGCCACCTGCTGTTCGGAAACTCCCGAGATCTCGACCCAGGGAACCGAACGAAACTCGGGGTTCTCGGCCCGAAAGAGATCCCGGATGAACGCCGCCTCCAACGGCCGCTTGCGCGGGGCGAAGGCGATCTGCATCCGTTTCTCAGCCTGGAAATGGAACAACCGCTGGTCGATGGCCACGGGCACCACGGCGATCGGCATCGAGGGAAATCGGCGCTGGCAGAACTCGGCCGTCAGCCGCCCTTCGCACAAGATGGCGGTGACGCCGTAGTCCCCGTAGTCTTTGGCCCCGGCCAGGCCACGAAAGGCCATGAATGGATTCTGGCAGAAGACGAGCTTTCGGTTGGGATGCTTGGCAAATCGTCGCAAAAGATCGCGATGGTTTTCGGGAAACACGAGCACGTCTTCATCCGATCGCAGATCCGCCACGTTCAGCACGGGCACTTCGGTCTGGAACCAGCCGGGCGGCTGGCCGTCCGGCGTGGCGATGACCGCCTCGATGCCCGCTTGTCGCAAGACCTCGACATGTTGGAAGGCCAGCTTAATGCCGCCGGCAATCTCTTTCGCCGGCCAGGACAGGTACACGATACGTTCGGCCATGGCAACTCAACCTTTCCTTTCTCGTTTGGGTTCTTGTCTTCAGACTGCCGGCCTGCAGTACAAGGGTGTGACAGCTTGTTGTCACACCGCGACAAACTTGCCAAGCTTTTTCTGCCGGGGCTTCTACGGTCCGCTGCACTGCGGCGACGTGGTTTATCCGTCTTGCGCCGTGGATAGCCACACCCTCTGGCATTCGCGTGGTTTCCCTCGCCGAATCGGCCACGCCTGTGATCGCCGGGTTGCGCCCGGGGTGAACACCTCCCTTGTGGTCTCGTGGCAAAACGGGCCGTAGAGGCCATAACCCCTTGGAAACACACCACTTACGATGGTCATCAAGAATGGTCAAGACCAAATCTAAACAGGTATCTCCAAGGATCTCAGCGGCGAACACTACACAGCCTCGTATTTCGGAAATCCTGCGAACGAATACAGAAA
>DATLAN010000633.1:0-5663 GCA_035527455.1 Thermoguttaceae bacterium | reverse complement strand
CTCGAAGGGTTCCCAGTGCAACCAGGGCGACGGCGATCGCCGCCGATCGTTGCCGATTCATATTCTTCTCCTGGTTCTTCTCCTGGTACGAACTTCCCGCGGATCGTATCGGGCACGCCCGCCCATCCCGGCGATTTCCACCCATACTACCCCGGCAACGCCTTTGACGCAACACGTCGGGCAAGTAGGCAAAGTAGGCCGGAACAAGCGCAGCGCAGTTCCGGCACGTGGCTCTAGCCCGTATTATTCATGACCCCGGGAATTGCGTGACACACTGTCGTAGCCACGTTCGCCAGAACGTGGTCGTAACCCTTGGGCACGCTCCACGTTCTAGCGAACGTAGCTACAAGCCTATGAATAATCCGGGCTAGGCGGCTTTTCCACACCAGATGCCGGAACTGCGCTGCGCTTGTTCCGGCCTACATCGCTACATGTCTTCGCCGTCTTCCGATCAATCACCCGCCGGCGAACTCGTCCCGCAGGAACTCCCGCGCCGTGTCCCACTTCCCGGCGGCGGCCGGAAAATCGACCCGCATCGCCTTGATCGTGCGCGGCGTCTCCACCCGGGTTTCGACCTCCACGTTCGGGTTCAGCGGAATCTGGACGCTGGGGCCGGCGGCCAGTCGGGCCTCGACCTGGCGGGAGAGGAGATAATCGACCAGACGCCGGGCGTGTTCGACGTTCGGGCCGCCCTTGATGATCGCCAGCGTGTTGGGAAAGAACAGCGTGCCCATGCCGTCTTCGCCCTGATCCGGATAGACGATGGCCGCCGTGGCGGGCCGGGCACGCCGGATCTCGATCATCGCGTCGTCGGTGTCGGTCAGTCCGAAGGCATACTCGCCCGCCGCCACCGAAACGGCCACGTGCTTGTTGCCCGAGAGGATCGCCACGTCGTTGGCCTTGAGCCGGCGGAAGAAGTCCTTCGCCTTCTCATCGCCCCAATAGGCGAACAGGCACGCGGCGTGGGTGGCCGTCGAGCCGAACAGGGGCTTGGCGATGCACGCCCGGCCCTTCCACCGCGAGTCGGTCAGGTCGTGGATCGAGGTCGGCCACTCCTCCTTCGCCTCGGGGATCTGCTCATGGACGATCAGCACCCTCGCCCGCGCGGCGAATCCGTGCCAGGTGCCGTCGGGCGAACGGGCCGACTCGGGATACTCTTCGGCAATGGGCGGGCGATAGACCTCCAGAAGCCCCTCCCGTTCCAGCCGTAGCGTCTGGAGGATCTCGTTGTTCCAGAAGACGTCGCACCGCGGCCGGCCGCTTTCGGCGAAGATGGCGTTGGTCAGTCCGACCGTCTTGGTCGACTCCACGTCGAACTTCGCCCGCACGGCGATTCCCGTCGCTGCGGTGAAATCCTCCAGGATCGGCTCGGAGAACTCCGAATCCAAGGCCGTATAAACGATCACCTCCGGCCCGGACGCGGACCAGCAGCCGCTGAGAAACACGCAAAGTACCACACAAAACGGCCGACTCATCGCCCACGTCCTCTTGTCCGACAGACTGGGATACGCATATCCGAGTCTTGTGCAGAAGTTCGGCGATGGCGCACACTGGAATCAATCATTCGCTTTTCACCCACGCGCGTTGCGCGTCACGGCGGCTTGGTCTTCCTGAAAGTGATCGAGATCTTATTCATCGAACCCGGACCGACCTTCAACACCTTGGCGCTCCGGTCCCAGGAGATTTTGTCCGTTCCCGGCGGGTCATACCCCCGGCTGATGAGTTCCGGATTGATGAACGACTCGGCCAGCTTCTCCTGCGGCACGAGGTACCAGACGAAGACATTCGGGTTGCCGTCGGTGCTTTCTGCGACCTTGACGAAATTGCCCGCGCGGAACTCCAGCCGATATTCGGCGCCGCCGTTCTTCTGGCGCGAGGTGCTCAGATAGTGGAAGTTCTCGACGCGCTCGCCGTCGGCGGAGACCACGCCGCTGATTTCCATGTGCTTGATGCTGCCGTTCGGGTGCGCATCGGTCTCGTCGTGCGTGGCCTTGAAACTCAAGCCGTTCCAGGTGAAGGACAGGCCGCTGCCGCCCAGGATCAAGTTCTCTACGACGTCCCCGTCGACCCGCTCGACGTTGGCAATCAGCATCACGACGACCCCGTCGCACTTCTGGAGCAGGGCCAGCGTGCGGTTGGCCGGCGCGGGCGGTTTCGGCGGAACGACCACCTCGATGCTCGCCGGCTTGCTCGCGTGGCCATGCACCGTGACGACCAGCGGCACGGTCCCCGCGGTGAGCGACTCCGGGACGGTCCCTTCGATCTTCGTGTCCGTCCACGCGGTGATGGCGGCCAGGGGAACGCCGCCGATCAGCACGGTCCCCTCGCCGGGCTTGCTGCCGAACCGTTTGCCGGAAATGGTGATCGGCGAGCCGGTGGCCGCGGTCGGCGGGTGCGCGGTGATCTCCGGCGGGACGGCCGCGATGTTCGCGTCGAAGTAGAAGCCGTCGAGATAGCGGTCCTGCGCGTCGCGCATATCGACATCGACGCGGAGGAGGCAGTTCCCCTTCGCGTCGGCGTCGTCCGTCCGGCGGAGCGTGTCGGCGTCGATCGCGCACTCGTAGTGGCTGACGCCCTCGGCCGGCAGCGTGAACGCCCGCTCGGGCTCTTCGTGGATGCGCTTCCCTCCTTCGTGCCGGACGAGCAGGCGCACGCGGACGTCGGCGGGCTTCACGTCGGCGTTCCACATCGGCAGGCGCAGGTTCAATCGCGTCGCGGTGGCGGGGATCGGATCGATGCGATCGGACGGCTCGGCCACCGTCTCGGCCCCGGTCGCGGAGCTGGCGATCATCGCGCCGGGAATCCACATGTGGCGCGGCGGCCCCTCGACGTCCCAGGCGTACTTCGCCAGAATGTAGTCCCTTTTCGTATTCGGGTGCGTCGCCAGGAACTCGATCGTGCCTACGTCCCCCTGCGAAGGATACCCGATCGTCTGTAGGATGAAATCGGCGGGCGGATCGTCGATCGGATAGACGATGGACGTGTACATCCAGTTCCGCCCGTTGATCCATTTCCACGGCACCCAGGTGTACATGGTCCCGTCGTTTTCCGTCGGGGGATCCATGTTCTTGGTGTCGTGGATGAGGATTTCCAGGTCGGCGAGGCTGCCGTCGGGGTTCTTGATCTTGCGATATCCCAACAGAAGCACGGCGTGGCCGGACCAGGCGTAAAGAACGGGCCGGTCCTTATCCAGTTGACGGAGGATCTTATCGCGAAGATCGCCCTCGGTGGCGCAGCCGAAGGTCTCGAAGTCGTAGCCCGTCGTCCGCGCAAGGTGCCCGGGCAGATAGAACTTGATCTGGTGCGGGCCCAATCCATAATCGCGATTCGACACTCCCAGGCAGCGCAGGATATGGGGAACCTCGTAGTCCTCGAATATGCTCCGCCAGCGGGTCAGCCGACGCTGCAGGAGCATGGTGTCGGTGGCCCAACAACTGCCGGCCACCTGCTCGCAGTACGGCATGAGCAGCGTATGCACGTCGTGCTTGCCGTAGTAGTTTTCCCAGTAGCCGAAAGCAAAACGTCGGGCGGGGGGCCCGGCGTCCAGTCGCTGCCCCTTGATTTGCGCGCTGGCGGTCGCCTGCCCCGTGGCGGGGTTGTAAGTCACCGGCAGCGCCGTCGGCCTCCCCGCGCCTGCCGTGCCGGATGCCGCTCCCGCCGGCGCGCGGGCCTTCGCCTCATCGAGCACCCGGTCGAGCGCGTCGGCGTCGTACGTCAGCGCATACACATTGTCGGGGTCGATGCCCGGCGGCAGCACCGCCTGGAACGAGACCTCGGCACCGTCCTCCAGCCCGGAGACCTCGTAGGCCAATCGCCCCGGACCGCCGAAGAACCGCTCCCCGCCGATCTTCCGCAGCGTGACCTCCCGCGGTGCGGCCGCTCCCGGCGCGATCCGCACCAGCGCGCCGTCGTCGAGCGCCAAGGTCCCTCCTTCCGGCGGAACAGTCGCCCGCGTCTGCGTCAGGGTCTCTTCGACCGGCGGCTGCAAGGGCGGCGGCGGGTCGTTCGGCTGTGCAAGCCCTCCGGCCGGCGCGCTCGGCGGGACCACCGGTGGTGTCTGGACGAGCGGCGGGGCGAGCGGCGGGATCACCGGCGGCGTCTGAACGAGCGGCGGGGTAATCGCGCCGGGCGCCTCCGGGCACTCGACTCCCGCCAGCACGTCGCCGATCGGACCGGGGAGTGTCGCGGGATCGGAGAGGACCGGCGCGGTGACGTTGATCACGTACCGTCGCCCTCGGCCGACCAGGGCGATGCGGTACAAGACGAAGCGCCGCCCCTCTTCCTCGATCGCGTAGGCCGCCCACGCGCCGGCCGCTGCGCCCGCCGGGAAACGCCCGCTCCGCGCCTCGGGATGCTGCTGGTACTTGTCCCGCACGAACGCGTCGAGGACCGCGTCGAGATCGCCGGCCTCCCACTGCTTGTGGAAACAACGGAAAACGTAAGCCTTTTCGGTGGATTCGATCGGATCGTAGGCGTTCTCCGCGTTGCCGTCCGGGACGACCGTCGGCGAGACCGTCCACCCGCGCGGCACGAGCAGCCAATACCCTCCCGTCGGGTGCGCGTACCAGCGCAGCGGCTCCGCGAGCGGCCTGGTCACGATCGGCATTTCCACGGTATACCGGTTGTATCCGCGAACGAAGACGATCCGCTGCCGGCTGCCCGCGGGACTCCGCCGCGCCGCCGCTTCGAGATCCTCGTAGGTCTGGATTTCCCGGCCGCCCCACTGAACGATCAGATCGCCGCGCCGCAGCCCGGCCAGTGCGGCCGGACCATCGGGTGTGACGGCGACGATCGCGGCGCCCAACGGTGACTCGATCCCCGCGGCCACGGCGTCGGGATGCCCTGCCGATCGGGCCCGCAGGCCGAGATAGGTCTCGTGCGCGGGACCGCCGGTCGCGGGAAATCCCCCCGGAGCAACACCAGCATGCAGACCTCCGACGGGATGGCCGGAAAGCCGGCTGGGAAGACCGTCCGGGGGATGGGTCACCGGCGTGGGCGGTGGTGGCGGGTCGATCGGGCTCATACCCACCAGGACGTTCGTCGCGTACAACTGCGCGCCCCGATAGAAGAGAACGCGGTGCGAACTGCCGACCTCGCTTCCACGGATCGCCGCTTGCAGGTCGTCGGCGGTGTTGACCCGGCGGTTCCCGCATACGACGACGACATCGCCCGCCCGAAGCCCCGCGCGGTCCGCCGGGTAGCTGGGGAAGACCTTCACCATCAGTGCACCATGGCGGGCGAGGACGCCCAGCCCGGCCGCCTGCGGCGCATCGACGTTCTGGACGTTGACGCCCAGGTAGATGGGCGATTCCTGGGCCGAGGCGGCCGGTATCAGGCTGCCCAGTACCCCCGCCGTCGCCGCAACCAAGAGTATCGCCGCCATCCGGTGTCCCGTCATGGTATTCATCCCCGAGAGGTGTGTGCGAACAACTACTGATAGCGACTGATACCGATAGCGATTTCAATCTCCCATCCAGCCACTGATGCTACGCGTCAGGTCCCCGTTCGTCAAGATACCGACCTGTCTTCCATCCATTTTGCCCGGGTCATGAGCCAAGGCATGTTCAAAACGGCTGAGATGCTCGCCCTTGGGCCTGAGAGTCGCGACGTAGCGAGTTCGAAGAAACCCTCGTTTCGCGACGCCTCGTGTCAACCGACCTGCG
>DATLAN010000632.1:0-7010 GCA_035527455.1 Thermoguttaceae bacterium | reverse complement strand
CACGACCTCGAGCACCGTGTACGTGCCGGGCAGAACGTTCGTCAAGCTGTACACGCCGTCTTGGTTGGTCGGCGCGGAGGGCTCGCCGAAGTCGCGTCGGCCGTCGGCGTCCAGATCGAGGTAGATCGTTACGTCGGCCATCCCCGCCTCGCCGGCGTCGCGGATGCCGTCGCCGTCGAAGTCTTCCCAGACAGTGCCGCGGACTTCGCCCGGAAGCAGGCAATTGCCGAAGTCGATATTCGTGACGATCCCTCCCGGCTGCACTACCACCGCGTGGACCATCTGAGCGGGCGCGGGGAAGGTCTGCCGGTAGTTATCGGGAACCACTTGGGCCACCGTGTAGCTGCCCGGCGCGACGCCCGCCAGCACGTACCGGCCGTCCGGGTCGGTAAGGGCCGAGGGTTCGCCGGCGTCTAGTTGACCGTCGGCGCTGAGATCGAGATAGACCGTCACTCCACCCATGGCCGGTTCGCCCGGACTGAGCACGCCGTTGGCGTTGAGATCTTCCCAGACGGTGCCGTGGATTTCTCCGGGGAAAGGAGAGTTGCCGAAGTCGATGCCCGTGATGAGTTGGCCCGCTTCGAGCGTGACGACATGCGTTCCTTGGGCGCCGGCGGGGAAGGTCAATGCATAGTTCTCAGGCACGATTTCGGCCACCGTGTAGGTGCCGGGCGAAAGGTCCGGCAGCATGTACCGGCCGTCCTGGTCGGTGAGGTCCGAGGGTTCGCCGTAGTCGAGCTGGCCGTTGGCGTGGAGGTCCAGGTAGACGGTCACGCCGGCCATGCCCGGCTCGTTCGGGTCGCGCAGGCCGTCGCCGTCGAGGTCTTCCCACGAGGCGCCTTGGATTCCGCTGAGACGGCGGTTGCCGAAATCGACGTCGGCGAGGATTTCGCCCGGCCCGACGGCGACCCGGTGGGCGTTGCCTGTCACGATCAGCGGACCGGACACCATCGAACCGAAGACGTTCCAACTGAAGGTGAACTCGAAGTAGTCGTAGACGTTTTGCGCGGTGATCGGGAGTTCGGGCAGGAGGATGTTGCCCAGGTTCAGGTTGAGGTAGCCGAAGGTCGCCGTGGAACTCATGTTCGTTTCACCAACGGCGTCCGGCAGGATGGTGGTGTACGGCTGCTGGAGGACCTGATCGAGGTTGGCCAGGTCCTCGCCGCCGAAGAAGGGATCGCGCCAGCCGTCGCCGTCGACGTCTTTGGCTTTGAGGAACCAGATGGCGATGCCCTCGGCGGAAAGGATGACCTGACCGGTTGCCGGATGGATCTCGGCGATCGCCCCGGTGAAAAAGCCCGGTTGCGGTTCGAAGACCGGAGCGGGCCCCGGACCGATCGAACTCGGGCGGTTCGTCTGTTCCCACCCAGGCTGCTGCACTTCGCCCACCAGGTACTCGCCCGGCGGAAGGCCCGTAAACGCGTATTGGCCCTGGGCGTCGGTCAAGGCGAACGGTTCGCCGGCATCGCACCGGTCGTTTCCGTTGGTGTCGAGATAGATTTTCCAGTTTTCCAGCGGCGATTCGTCCGGGTCGCGCAGACCGTCGCCGTCGAGGTCTTCCCACTTCATGCCGTGGATCTCGCCGGGATCCTCGGCCGGATGGGGCACTCCGGCGGCGAGCACGGGCGGATCGTGAAGCAGGCTCTCCAGCAACACGTGCTCTTCCAGCGGCATAGTGCCGGGCATGATGGAGAGCAAGCGCCGCTGTTCGAGCCCCTCCAGACGCGGTGTAAAACGGCCCGGCACCCGGCGGCGGGACCGCGGGCCGCCCCTTTCAGGCGAAGAACCTCGGAACAATCGGCTTAGACGGCTCAGCGGGAAACGAGGCCACATCGCAAGTCTCCTTCGGCGAGGGCAAGAACCAACGAGCGGATGCCTCCCTATAGGGGGATCGTACACATTCCGGCAAGCCTTTATTGTTATTCATAGGCACCCAAGAAGTCAAGTCGATTGCGATCTCCCTTGGATGGTCCCACAATGGGACCCCCCGGTACACCAGGAAAGCCCGGAAAAGCAGGCAGAAACCACTCCAGCGTCCGATTATTCGGCGACTCTTGGGACTGCGGCTGCCCCCGTGGAGCTTCATGCACCGATACAATATAATAATCAAGGATGTTCCAGGGAGATCTCGGCGGTGGTGAACGGATTCGACTTTCACGCGACATCCGAACCTGTCTCGAGAGATCATGGCTTTTTCAGCCGACCCGAGCTACCGACTTCTGGCCGCCCAGTACGTGCGCAAACAGGCCAAGCAACTGGCCGGGCAGCTTCAGGGTGTGCGCGGGGCTGAGGACATCGAGTTCATCCATCGCGCCCGGGTGGCGTCCCGCCGGTTAAGGGCGGCGGTGCAGATGTTCGGCGATTGCTTCCGGCCGAAGCAACTTAAGCGGTGGCGCAAGCAGATCCGCCGCGTGACGGCCGATCTGGGCGAGGCGCGGGACAAGGACGTCCAGATCGAGTTCCTCTGCGGAACACTCGACGCGCTGGAAGAGAAGGCCTGTTACCCGGGGATCGCGCGGCTGCTGGTCAAGTTGGAACGGCAACGGGAACGCCTGCAGAAGCACGTCAACCAGGCGGCCGGCCGGTTCGAGGCCAGCGGTGTTCTGGAGGACATGTCGGATACAACCAAGGGGATGCTGGCCGACGCCAAAGCCGACGGTGTGGACGTGCAAAGCCCCTACGCGCTGGCTCGAACCCGACGGCACATCCGTTGCCGACTGGAGCAGTTGCTGTCGCTGCGTGACTGTCTGGCCGATGCGGAGGCGAAAGAGCGTCACCACGCCATGCGGATCGCCGCCAAGCGGTTGCGATACACGCTGGAGATCGCCAATCCCGTCTACCGGGAGGGGCTGAAGGATTTCGTCGCCACGGCCAAGAGTCTGCAAACGCATTTGGGTGAAATCCACGATTGCGACGTCTGGCTGGAGGATATCGAGAGTTTTGCCGCGAAGGAGCGCCGCCGGGTAGTCAAGCATTTCGGCAGTCCCGAGCCGTTTTCGCGCCTGCAAGCGGGGATCGAGCATCTTCAGCACGAGCGCCGGCAGCGCCGCCGAGACGTTTTCCGGGAACTCGCCGAGTTCTGGCAAGAGTTGGAGCAACAAGCACACTGGGAAACACTGGTCGCCACGCTGCAAGCCGGTGGAGAACCACCTGACGAACCGAGACCGAAGTGCGTAGGCCGGAACCAGCGCAGCGCAGTTCCGGCAGTTGGGGTGGAAAGTGTGTAGGCCTACTTTACTTGGAAGTCCGTCCTAACAGAATTCGGGGTCGATGAACGAGGACCAAGGCAAAAACGAAACCGCGGCCAAGACCGTGGCGGCTATCGACGTCGGCTCGAACTCGATCCGCATGGTCGTCGCCGAGGTCCTGCCGGACGGGCGGATCGAACTGCTCGAGCGGCTCCGTCAGGCGGTGCGGCTGGGACCGGACACCTTTCGCCGGGGGCGGCTGGGAGCCCAAGCCATGCGGGCGGCCGTCGACGTGCTGCGCGACTTCCGCCAAACGCTCCGCCTCTACCAGGTCGAGCGCGTTCGGGCCGTGGCCACCAGCGCCGTCCGCGAGGCCGGCAACGCCGACACTTTCCTCGACCGAGTGTTCATGGCCACCGGCTTGGCCTTGGAGGTGATCGACACGTCGGAGGAAAGCCGCCTGATGGTCTCCGCCGTGCTGCAGGCCGTCGGCGACGCGCTGGGCGTCAGTCAAGACGAGACGCTGATCGTCGACGTGGGCGGCGGCAGCACGCTATTGACCGTCCTTCACGACGGCGAGATCGCCACCGCGCAGAGCCTCCGCCTGGGGTCGATCCGGCTGCAGGAAATGCTGGGTACGCGTCAGGAGCCTCCGCCGCGTTCGGCCGAGTTGCTCAGGCAACAGATCATCAACGAAACCTCGACCACGGCAAGCTCCCTGTCGCTGAAGGAGGTGCGGTCGTTCGTGGCCGTCGGGGGCGACGCCCGATTCGCCGCCCGCGAAATCGGAAAACCGACCCAAGTGGCCGGCCTGATCACCGTCGAGCGATCGGCGCTGGACAAGCTGGTGCGCCGCTGCCAGCAGTTCACCGCCGAAGAACTCTCCAAGCGGCACGGCCTGCCCTTCGCGGAAGCCGAGACGCTCAACCCGGCCCTGCTGGTCTATCAGTTGCTCCTGCAAAAGACGGCGGCCGAGCAGATGATCGTCTCGCACGTGTCGCTCCGCGACGGCCTGTTGCTGGAGCTGGCCCGCGAAGCGACCGGGCAGGAAGACGAGGTGCTGCTCAACGGCGTGATCCACTCGGCGATGGCGGTCGGCGAGAAGTTCCGCATCGATCTCGGCCACGGCGAGAAAGTGGCCGAGTTGGCGGTCTGCCTGTTCGACCAGCTCACCGACGACCACGGGCTGTCCGCCCGGCATCGCCTGCTGCTCCGCGTGGCCGCCTTGCTGCACGAGGTCGGCAGCGTGGTCAGCGGCCGGTCGCATCACAAACACAGCTACTACCTGATCGGCAACTCGGAGATCTTCGGCCTCAATCGCGACGAGATCACGGTGATCGCTCACGTGGCCCGGTATCATCGCCGCGCCGTACCCAAACCGTCGCACGTGGAATACATGATGCTGCCGAGGGCAACCCGCGTGGTCATCAACAAGCTGGCCGCCCTGCTGCGGGTGGCCGATGCGTTGGCGCGAGGGCATTTGCCGCCGGCCGCCGAACTGCGGTTCGAGCGGCAAGCCGACGAATTGATCGTCCACGTACCCGGAAGCGCCGACCTGCTCCTGGAACAGCGGGCAATCGCCGCCAAAGGGGATCTTTTCGAGGACATCTACGGGCTGAAAGTCCGGCTGGAACAGGTGTGATCTTGGCCAAGAAAGATCTCGCGTCGCCCGAGTATTACATCAACCGCGAACTCAGTTGGCTGGAGTTCAACGACCGGGTTTTGCAGGAAGGGCTCGGTGAAGACCTGCCGCTGTTGGAACGGTTGAAGTTCCTGGCGATCGTCAGCTCGAACCTCGACGAGTTCTTCCTCGTCCGCGTGGCCGGATTGATGCAGCAGCGGGCGGCCGACGTGCGCACGCGCGACCGGGCCGGCATGACCCCGGGCGAACAGATCGACGCGGTGGCCCAGCGAGCCCATCGCCTGGTCGCCGAACAGACCGAGGGGATTCGCCGCGTGCTGGCGCAGCTCGCAAAACAGGGCCTGCGCGTGCTTCCGCCGCAGGATTGGCCCGACGAACATCGGTCGTATCTGCACTCGTACTTCACCAGGGAGATCCTCCCGATCCTCACGCCGCTGGCCATCCAACAGCTCGATCCGGCTCCGCTATTGGCCAGCCTCCGGTTGCAGGTGGCGGCCGTGATCGACACCCATCAGACCGATCCGTTGCGGGAGCAGATCGTGGTCGTGCCGGTGCCGAGCCAGACGCCGCGGTTCGTGGCGCGACCGTCCGGGGAAGGCTTGCTGCTGGCCCCGCTGGAAGACGTGATCGCCGAGCACCTCGGCGCGCTGTTTCCCGGCTGTGAAGTCCTGGCCACCGCCGCGCTGCGCATCACCCGCGACGCCGACGTGGAAGTGCTCGAAGACGAGGCCGGCGACCTGCTCCAGGCGATCGAAGACGCGGTGCTGGAACGTCGCCGCCGGGCCGCCGTGCGGCTGGAAATCTCGGCCGGCGCCGACCCGCGCATCAAGGAGTGGCTGGGCGAATGGCTCGGGCTTCGCGACGCGGACGTCTACGAGATCGACGGCATGCTCGACGCCGCCGCCTTGATGGAGATCGTCACGCGCCCGGGCTGGGCCGAACTGAAAGATCCCCATTGGCCGCCGCAAACGCCCGCCGACTTGATCGGTGCCGAAGACGTCTGGTCCGCCGCCGATGACCGCGACCTGCTGCTGTTCCATCCGTACGAGAGCTTCGACCCGGTCGTGCAATTGCTCGAACAGGCCGCCGACGATCCCACCGTGCTGGCCGTCAAGCAAACGCTCTACCGCACCAGCGGGGAGAGTCCGATCATCCGGGCGTTGCAGCGTGCGGCCGAGAACGGCAAGGAGGTCACCGTCCTGGTCGAACTCAAGGCCCGCTTCGACGAAGCCCGCAACGTCGATTGGGCTCGACGCCTGGAAGACGCCGGCTGCCACGTGATCTACGGGATCGCCGGGCTGAAGACGCACGCCAAGGCGTTGTTGATCCTCCGCCGCGAGTCCGGGCGGATCCGCCGGTACGTTCACCTGGCCACCGGCAACTACAACGACCGCACGGCCCGGCTCTACAGCGACGTGGGACTGTTGACGTGCGACCGCGACATGGCCGCCGACGTGGCCGCCTTCTTCAACCTCCTGACCGGATACTCCGAGGCGATGGGCTTCTCGAAGTTGACGATGGCCCCCACGGGACTGCGGCAGCGGTTCGTCGAGCTGATCGACCGGGAGATCCAGGTCGCCACGCCCGATCGGCCGGGCCTGATCCGGGCGAAGGTCAACTCGCTGGAAGACCCGGCCATCATCGAGGCGCTCTATCGGGCCAGCCAGGCGGGCGTCAAGGTGCAGTTGAACGTCCGCGGCATCTGCTGCCTTCGGCCGGGGATCAAGGGCGTCTCCAAGCGGATCGAGGTTCGCAGCATCGTGGACCGTTTCCTCGAACACGCCCGCATCTTCCACTTCCGCAACGGCGGCGACGAAGAGGTCTATCTCAGCAGCGCCGACTGGATGCGTCGCAACCTGAGCAAGCGGTTGGAGATCCTTTTCCCGGTCAGCGACCCCAACTTGCGGCGGCGGTTGATCCACGTGCTCGATACCTGCTTCGCCGACAACGTGAAGGCCCGAGAACTCCTCCCGGACGGGACTTACCAGCCGGTGGAGCGCAAAGGCAAGAAGGTGCGTGCCCAAGAGCGCCTCTACGAAGAGGCCGTCGCCGCGGTCCGCACGGCCGAGCAGTCCGCGCTGCAGTTCCGCCCGCTGAAACGCCCCCAGGACGAGCCGGACGCGTGAGGAAACTCTTCCTGTCGCCAATCAGGCCGGCGCCGGCCACGCTGGCCGGAGATA
>DATLAN010000631.1:0-3644 GCA_035527455.1 Thermoguttaceae bacterium | reverse complement strand
TGAATAGCGACAATTAGTTTTCCCGGCTGACGACAATTAGAATTCCCGGATGTGGGGGTTTGAGTAGACTATCGCAAGTCTCTATTGGAAGGAGGTTTGCGATGGTCACGGACCGACAAGTGAAACGTTTGCGGAGGGTGTTGTCGTTGGGGCTGACGCTCCGGCAGGCGGCTGACAAGGCGAACATGGACGAGAAGACGGCGAGGAAGTATAGGCAGATTGGGAAGCTTCCCAGCGAGGTGGCGGTGGCGCACACCTGGCGGACCCGACCCGACACATTCGAGGAGGTCTGGGAGGAGGTTCGACAGCAATTGGAAGCGAGCCCCGGCTTGCAGGCGAAGACGCTTTTCGAGTGGCTGCAACGGACGTACCCGGGGCGGTTTCAGGACGGTCAGTTGCGTACGTTGCAGCGTCTGGTGAAAAGGTGGCGGGCGACGGAGGGTCCGGCCAAGGAGGTGTTTTTCGACCAGGTTCACCATCCGGGCCGGTTGTGTGCGTCGGATTTCACGCACATGACGAACCTGGGGGTGACGATCGGCGGTCAGCTCTTCGATCACCTGGTGTACCACTTCGTACTGACGTACTCGAACTGGGAGGCGGTGACGATCTGTTTTTCGGAGAGTTTTGAGTCCTTCAGCGAGGGGCTACAGAACGCCTTGTGGGAGTTGGGCGGGGTGCCCGCGCGGCACCGCTCGGACCGGATGAGCCTGGCGGTGAACAACCTGTCGGAGAAGAAGGAGTTTACCGAGCGTTACGAGGCGTTGATGAAGCATTATGGTCTGGCGATGGAGAAGATCCAGGCGGGCAAGGCGAACGAAAATGGAGACGTGGAGCAGTCGCACCGGCGGTTCAAGGAGGCGGTGGACCAAGCCTTGATGCTGCGCGGCAGCCGGGAGTTTGAGAGCCGAGAGGCCTACGTCAAGTTTCTCGGTGAGATTCGCCACCAGCGGAACGCCGGCCGCCGGAAGCGTTTGGCGGAAGAAGTACGGTTGCTTCGCAGATTGCCAGGGCGGCGTCGGGAAAGCTACAAGCGGGTGCGGGCCAAGGTGGGCATCGGGAGTCTGATCCACGTGGACCGCAACACGTACTCGGTGGACAGCCGGTTGGTCGGGGAGCGGGTGGACGTGCGGGTTTATGCCGAGCACCTGGAGGTGTGGTACGCCCAGAAAGTGGTCGAGCGACTGCCTCGATTACGAGGACGCAACAAGCACCGGATCAATTACCGGCACGTGATCGACTGGTTGGTCCGCAAGCCGGGGGCCTTTGAGAACTACCGTTACCGGGAAGATCTATTTCCCACCAGCCGGTTCCGCATGGCCTACGACGCCTTGCGGGAGTCCCAACCGGAGCGGGCCGACAAGGAGTACTTGCAGATTCTCTACCTGGCCGCCCGGCAGAGCGAGTCGGCGGTGGACGAAGCGTTGCGGGTGCTGCTGGCCGGAGATCGGGCGATCGAGGCCGATTCGGTCAAATTGTTGGCTGGCCGTGAAGAGGAGATTCCGGCGGTGACGGAAGTGACCGTCGAGGAGTTTGATTTGTCGCATTTCGATAACCTGTTTACCGACAAGGAGGTTTGGGATGGTTTCCAGGACGGATGTGAAAGAGACGTTGACGGGGTATTTGCGTCAGTTGCACCTGCCGACGTTTCGGGAGAGTTTTGAAGAGTTGGCCCATCGGGCGGTTCAGGAGACGCTCAGTTACGAGCAGTATCTGCTGGAGTTGTCCCAGCGGGAGTGCCAGGTGCGCGAGGCGAATCGCACCGAGCGACTGCTGCGTCAGTCACGGCTTCCGCTGGAAAAGGACCTGGCCAGTTTCGAGCTCAGCCGGCTTCCGGCCAAAGTGGCCCGGCAGGTACGGACCCTGCTGGAAGGCTCGTTCGTGGACCGCTGTGAGAACCTGCTGGTGTTCGGCAAAAGCGGTTCCGGCAAAACGCATCTCTTGAGTGCGATCGGCCAGGAGCTGGTCCGCTCTGGCCGCAAGGTATATTTCGGCACGTGCAGCCTGCTGGTACAGGACCTGCTGTTAGCCAAGCGGGACCTGAAGCTCAGCCGGTTGCTGAAGCGGTTTTCGAGATTTGAGGCGTTGATCATCGACGACATCGGTTACGTTCAGCAGAGTCGGGAAGAGATGGAAGTGCTGTTCACGCTACTGGCCGAGCGTTATGAGCGTGGCAGCGTGCTTCTGACGAGCAATCTGCCGTTCTCAAAATGGGAGCAGATATTCAAAGATCCCATGACGACGGCGGCGGCGATCGACCGCTTGGTGCATCACAGCGTCATCCTGGAACTGAACATCCCCAGCTACCGGTTGGAGGCGGCCAAACGGGCCAAGGAAGACAAACCCACCACGACGTGAGGGCCACCCAGACGCGGCAAGGCGTGGGGGGCTTTTTGCTCCGCTGCGCTCCGCAAAAAGCCCCCCACGCCTCTGGATACAGGAAGGGAATTCTAATTGTCGTTGAAGAGGAAAGATAGTTGTCGCCGATCACCAAGGTGACGAGCGAGCTTGAGGCGAAGGCAGCGGAAGCCACGGAAGAGCCCGACCGGCTGGCGAAGATGCCTGAGCCGGTCAAGGCCGAGGCCCGGGCAATGCTTGAAGACCCCGATCTGCTGAAACGTGTAGTCGAAGACATCGGCGCTTTGGGTGTGGCCGGCGAGAAGGAATTGCGGGCAACGCACTACCTCGTCGGTACTTCTCGGCTTCTACGGCACCCTCTGGCAGCGATCATTCAAGGGCCGTCTTCCTCGGGCAAGAGTTACGTCCTCGAAAAGACCGCAAGCCTTTTTCCGCCTGAGACGGTTATTCGCGCTACGCAGATGACGCCGCAAGCCCTCTTCCACATGCCGCCCGGAAGCTTGAAGCATCGTTTCATCGTGGCCGGCGAGCGGAGTAGGAGAGAGAACGACGAAATGGCCGATGCGAAACGTGCCCTGCGAGAAATGCTCTCGTCTGGTCGGCTGGACAAACTGATGCCCATGAAGGTGGGCAGTGAGATTCAGACCGTGCACATTATCCAAGAGGGGCCGATTGCTTACGTCGAATCAACCACCCTCAGGCAGATTTTCGCTGAGGACGCAAACCGTGTCCTCCTCCTGACCACCGATGAACGGCCAGAGCAAACGCGCCGAATCATCGACAAACTGGCCAAGGGTTACAGCGGGGCCAACCCGGAAGCAGCGACGGACCGCATCGCCGAGCGGCATTACGCTCTGCAACGGATGCTCCAGCCGCATCCTGTTGTTGTTCCATACGCCGAGCAGTTGGGCGAGATGCTCACCCACGACCGGGTGGAGGCCCGGAGAGCGTTTCCACAACTGATGAGCATGATTCAAGCCTCGGCCCTGTTGCGCCAGCAACAGCGGGAGATGGACACCGAGGGGCAGTTGATAGCCACGCCCGACGATTACCAGTTGGCCCGCTATCTCTTGGCGAAACCAATAGGGCGGCTGCTTGGGGGCCGTCTGTCGGATCCCGCACGGCGGTTCTACGAGCGTCTGCCGGAATGGTTCGGGCCAGAAGAGGAGTTTACGGTCCAGGACGCCATGGCAAGAGAGCAGGGCAGCCGTTCCTCGGTTTACGGCTGGATTCACGTGCTACACGACGGGGGATTCCTGGAGAAGACAGAGGGACAACGGGGGCGGGCC
>DATLAN010000630.1:0-2312 GCA_035527455.1 Thermoguttaceae bacterium | reverse complement strand
CGGCTCGAACCCCGCTGGTGACAGTGGCGGACCTCGACGTGGGGGAATCTCAAACACTGAAACTGCACGATGGTTCCCTGGCAACGGTCAAGCTGCTCGATTTGAAGGAGACCCGGGATGATATTCGCAACGCGGTCCGGCGGGCGGAGGTGACCGTCGAAGTCAACGGCAAAAGCATTTCCCTTGTCTCTTCCACGTATCGCCTCCCGGTCGCCGTAGCGGGCGTGCAAATCGACTGTCCCATCACGAAAGGTTATCTGCAAAACAGCAGCAAGGAGAATGCGTGGGGATTGACGAAAGATGCACGGCTGCGGCTCTGGCCCGCCGGCTCGCCCTGGATAAAAACGGGCTCCTTCGTTTATCCGGCCAAACAGTGCTGGTTCGCCACAGATACTCAAATGGCGAACGTGCCCACTTTTGTCGATGGCGGCGAAGTGCCCAGCAACAAGAATATCTACTATCACTACGGGCTGGACTTTGGCGGGGTCGAGGGCTTGGTCGATGTGGTTGCCGCGACCGATGGGTTGGTCGTATCCTCGGGTGTGGAAAAGCTGCCCGGTTACGAAGATTCCCCCGTTGCGCCGCGTTACGATGTGATTTACGTCCTCGACGAGCGGGGCTGGTTCTACAGGTACAGCCACCTCTATAAAATCGAAGAGTTCGTAAAACCGGGCCAACACGTCAGGATGGGTCAAAGGATCGGGATTCTCGGCAAGGAAGGGGGCAGCGGCGGCTGGTCCCACCTGCATTTCGATATCCGTTGCAGGCAGCCGTCGGGCCTGTGGGGCATACAGAACGCTTACGCTTTCGTCTGGGAGGCCTACCAGCGCGAACGCCACCCTGAGATCATCGCCGTAGCGAGGCCCCACCACGTGGCCTGGGCGGGGGACAGTGTCGAGCTCGATGCCACCCGCTCCTGGAGCCGCGAAGGCGCCATCGAGAAATTCGAGTGGACGTTTTGCGACGGGAGTTCAGCGGCCGGCCCGCGCGTGCGGCGCACGTATGGCAAACCCGGGGAGTATAACGAGATCGTGAAGGTCACGGACGCATCGGGTGACATCGACTACGACTTCGCCGTCGTTCAAGTGATTGACAAGAATCACCCCGACCAGTTGCCGCCCACGATCCACGCCGCCTATTACCCGACCTTCGATATCAAGCCCGGCGATGAAATCACCTTCAAGGTGCGCTCGTTCCGCACGACGTACGGCGGCGAGGTTTGGGATTTCGCAGACGGCAGCCCGAAAGTGGCCGTCCAATCGGATGGCAACGCCAACGTGCACGACCCGAACGGGTACGCCGTCACCACACACCGCTATAAGGCGCCCGGGCAGTACATCGCAACAGTCAGACGCAGCAACGAGCGGGGTTACGAAGCCATCACTCATTTGCAGATTGTTGTGGGGGGCGACGATTAGAGCTTCGGCTCATCGGGTATGTTCATGGCCCTGGTGGGCGTACGGGCTTCCGGCGTCTCCTGCGTCTTTTCAACAGCACCCTGACCCGGCGGCCGGCGCGGCCGAGACTAATCCCGTAGTCCGCTGCGAATCGCAACAGAAGATAAAAGCCAACGCCCAGAAGAATGACTATTCCGGCAAGGATTCCCGGCCGCCTGCCTGATGCTATTTCAGGTTCGGTAGCCGCCCACAGCGTCACAGGCACATCGACAGATACCCTCATTCCCGCTGAAGGACTCTGCTCGAGAATGGTGCCGGCCTGCTGATTGCTATACACGACCAGAACCTCGGCCAATCGCAATCTTGCATCCGCGAGAATCTCCTCGGCTTGCTCCCGGGTGTACCCCCGCACGTCGGGCACGTCGGTGATCGTTCCGGCCATCACCGATAGATGCACGTCGGTGCCGACGCCGACGTTCGCTCCCGGCGCGGGGTCTTGTCCGACAACAATATCCTCGTCCAGATTGGCCGGCTGCTCGGACACGTCTCCCACACTCAATCGAGCCGCTCGGATGGTCTCTTCGGCGTCCCATCGGTTGTGCCCGCGCACATCGGGCACGTCAACCATTTCCTTGCTTGCCACGAATAAGTCCACGGCGCTGTCGGGAAGGACGTGCGTTCCGGCCGCCGGACTTTGGTCAAGAACGGTGCCGGGCTCCTCATCTGAAGAATGGTCAAACCGCTGCCCCGGACGAAGCCGGGCCTTCCGGAGAATGCTCGCCGCCTCTTCCACGCTGTGGCCCCGCACGTCGGGCACTTTAGCCGCCACCCTGACGGCCACCCACAGATCCACGGCCGTCCCAACAAGGGCCAGATTCCCGGGGGCCGGTTCCTGCCGGACGATTGTCCCCTCGG
>DATLAN010000629.1:0-6736 GCA_035527455.1 Thermoguttaceae bacterium | reverse complement strand
AAGGCCGTTGTGCCGAATTATCAAAGAGCCCGCCCGCACGCAAGGCGGATAGATACACGCTATTTGTACACCATCGCCGACCAAAAATCCACGCCGCGTTTTGGGCCACCTGCCGCGTGGCACTGCTTGCCGGGGAAGAGGTCGATGTCCGCGGGGCTTCAACACGGCTTGCAGGCTTTCCGGTTCTCTACGCTTTCCGGCAAGCAGTGTTTTTCGGCGACGGCAGGCCCGATCGGATGTTCTGCAAGCAGTGCCACACCACCGAAAACCGCTTCGACAACCAAGGGCACCCGGCGGACGACGGCTACGTGCCCGAGGCCGTCTTCGGGCTGGACTACGAGCGCAAGCTGACCGACCGCCAGAAGTTCACCGTGAAGATCGACTACATGCCCGACGTCACCGAGTTCAACGATTTCCGTCTGCACACGCGGGCCGGCTGGGGAGATGCTGATCGACCAGCAGATGAACCTCAGCCTGAAGCTCGGCGTGCTGGACCGCTACGACAGCACGCCCAACGGCGTCAAGCCCAACGACCTGGACTACACGGCCGTGCTGTTGTGGAAGTTCTAGCCCGGCCGGGTTTGTTCAGTGATCCACGAAGGGCACGAAGATTCACGAAGATGATGAGACTGTGGGAGGCGTCTCCGACGGCGATGGAAACAGGAGGCGTCTCCGACGGCGATGGAAGCCCGAGACGACGTTGATCGCCGTCAGAGACGCCTCCCACATCCATATTCGCCTCCCACATCCAGATTTACCTCCCACAGCCAGATTTACCTCCCACATCCATATGTGCCTCAAGCGAATTCCCGGATGCCCTCATCTGCTTATCCTTATCCGTCTTCTTAATCTTCTCATCTTACTCTTATCCTTATCATCTTCTTCTTATCTTCGTGTATCTTCGTGCCCTTCGTGGATCCCTATTCCGTTCGTGCGACGGCCTGTTCGATCAACTTCGAAAGGTTCTCCAGCCGCCGCAAATCGGCCACGACGCGGGGATGGGCGAAGATCCGCACGCGCTTGACGTAGTCGTCGAACTGCTGCTCGGCCAGCGCCCGCACCACCGGCGAGACTTCGCCCAGCGGCCGGTAGCGGGCTTCTTTGGGAAAGTGGATCTCGACGTTGAACTCGACCTCGCGGGCGACCGGCGGGGCGTCGAAGAGGATCTCGTGCGGGGCGACGACCCGGCCCAACGCCGTGCTGGCTACCGCCGCGAAATGTTCGGCACAGGCCGTCAGCCACGGATAGGGCCGGCGTGCCAGCCGACGATACAACTCCCGTTGCTCGAAGAAACTGTATTGAGCCAGCCGCTTATAGAGTTGTCGCGTGGGACCGAAAAGCCCTCGGAGCAATTCCCCGGCCGGACCGTCGCCGGCGGCTTGCTGCAACTCGGCGATCATCGGGCCCTCGGTCATGCGGAATAGGGCGTCGAGATCCAGGCTGCCGTGCAACAGGAAGAAGGCCCGCTGGAGCATCGAGGTGGCCGCGCGGACGCCGTGGTGCCAGTAGACCTCGCTGAACATCACGTATCGGGCGAAGACCATCAGTTCGGCGGCCGTCTTTCCCTTGTCGGTGATCGCCAGCCCGTCGCCGGCCCGGTTCAGGCACAGGCTGCCCAGGAGCCGTTGCTGGTCGAAGTGCCGCCCGTAGGGCACGCCCGCGTGCAGGCTGTCGCGGAAAAGGTAATCCATCTTGTCGATGTCGATGGGCCCGGAGAGCATGCTGTGGAGGATCCGCGCGGCCTTTTCGCGCGGCTTCTCGCTCAGGAGGGCGACCAGGTCGCGCGGGTTGATACCCCAATCGTCGCGCAGCACGTCGGCCAATTCGCCCTCGAGCAGGAAGCTGTTGGCGAACAATTCGTGGCTGGGCACGCTCGGCAGCCGGATGTCTTCCAGCGGATGGCAGAACGGCCAATGGCCCAGATCGTGCAACAGCGCGGCCGCGATGAACAGTTCGGCGTCGGCCGCAGTAACCACCGCGGCGAATCGCTCGTCGGCGGCCAGTTGCTTCAGATACAGCAAGGCCAGCCGATAGACGCCCAGGCTGTGCTCGAACCGGGTGTGGATCGCCGCCGGGTAGACCAGCGAGACCAGCCCCAACTGGCTGATCCGCGCCAGCCGGCGGAACTCGGCCGTGTCGATCACCTGGCGCACCCGGCCGGTCAGCGGCACGTCCAATTCCGGCGGAATACGGACCATCGCCCGCCGGGCGTCCAACGCGGCCACTTCCGGGATGTCGCGAATCGAGGTCGTCACGCACGGTAGCGTACCGGACGGACCGCCCATCCGCAAGACGGCGCGCCGGCTCCCGGCGGCCGAATCGGGCAGCTTGTGCCGAAACGCCCACCGATTACAATGCCGGGTAAGGGGCGGCCGCGGTCCGGAGTCTCCACGGCGCGGTTCGCCTTCTCTCCCCAAGAAAAGAGGTGCATCATGCAAAAAACGATCCTTTTTTCGTTGGCCTCGGCGTTTCTGATCGCCCTGGGCGGGTGTTCCGGGAAGACCGGCGAGAAGGATGGCCCTTCGAAAAGTCCCGAGGAAACGGCCAAGACGCCGGAAGACGCCGGCGACTCCGGAAAGTCGGCCAAGACGGATCAGGGCGCCCGGGAAACTGCCGAGAAGCCGGGCGTAGAGATCAGAACGGTCAACCGGCTGAAGCGAGGGAACAACCTCAAGCAGATCGCCATTGCGTTGATCAGCTACGAAATGCAATTCGGCAGATTCCCGGCGGCCGCCTCGCCCCTCGCGCCGGGCCAGCCGGCCGTCAGTTGGCGCGTGCGATTACTGCCCCACTTGGAGTGCAGTGATTTGTTCCAGGAATATCGCCGCGACGAACCTTGGGACAGTCCGAACAACATCAAGCTGCTGGAGAAGATGCCCGACGAGTTCCGCGGCGGCCGGACGGAGAACGACGGCAAGACGTCGCTGATGGCCTTCGTGGGCGAGGGGACGGCGCTACAAGGTGCCGAGAGCCTCGACATGGTGGACGTCGGGGACGGCGTGTGCGATACGATCGTGGTCGTGGAAGCGGGTCCCGACAAGGCCGTGCCGTGGACGAAGCCCGACGACCTGCCTTTCGACCCGGCTGATCCGCTGGCGGCCTTGGGCGAGATCGCCGAGGACGATTTCCCCGCGGCGTTCTGCGACGGGTCCGTCCGATGGATCGAGAAGAATATCGACCCCGAGATGCTTCGACGCCTGATCGACGCCAACGACGGGTTGCCGGTCGATCCACCCGAGTTCTAAGCGGCGCTATAGTAGCCATCTCGCTCCGCGAGATGCAGCCACGTCTCGCGGAGCGAGACGGCCACTTTGCGCGAGATGCAGCCACGCGACACGTTGACTTCTTCGGTCGGCGCATTACAATCGCGACTATGGGGCCGGCATCTGCGGGGCCGGCATCTGCCCGTCGGCCGGTGGCAGGAAAAGTCTTCTCGATAGAGAGCGAGGTGTGCGATGCGAAACCGATGCTTTCGAGCGCTGGCGGTAATGTTTCTGGCGGGAGCGGTTCTTGGCGGAACGCAACCGGCCCGGGCCGGCATCGACGATATTCGCGATCTCGAGCAGCTCCATCTGCTGGAACTCTCTTACATCCCGTCCGACTGTTGCGCGATCTGGATCACCCATCCGCAACGGATCGAGAAGTCGCCGCTGGTGGCGCCGTTTCTCGAAGGCGGCGAGGACCCGGACATCGAACCGATCCCGTTAGCGCTGTTGGCGAGAATGCCGGATATCGAGCACCTGGACGTGGGAATCGCCCAGTTCGTGGCCGCCGTGTCCCCGGCTACTGCGGAAGTGAAGGGGCCGAACGAGATTCCCTTCGTTCCCGTGTTGATTCTTCGATTTGCCGAAGCGGTCGACGGCAAGAAGTTGATGGGCACGATGTTCCCCAGGAACATCGAGGACATGAAGGAGGTTTCCCACGCCGGCAAGACCTATTACGCCGATCCGGACGCAGAGATGGCCGTCTACTTGCCCGACGACCGGACGATGGTCATCTCGGTGGAAAAGATGCTGCAGAAGATCATCACGGCGAAGCAGTCGAGCGGCCCGTTGTTGGATCGGCTTCGGGGCGTCGACGCCCGCCACGACGTGATCGGCGTCGTCGTGTTGGATCCGCTGCGAGAGTTGATCGAGGAAGGGGCGGCCGATGTCCGCAGGGGATTGCCGCCGGAGCTGGCCGAGGTTGCCGACGCACCGAAGTACGCCGAGGCCGCCATGCTCACGATCGACTTCACCGGTGAGAAGATGATCGGCTTGACGGTGGAGGCCCGAAACGCCAAATCGGCGGTCGAGTTGGAGGGCCTGGTGAAGAAGGGCCGCGACGGGCTCAGCAATCTCTACACCGACTACCGCGAGGAGATGCTCAAGGACATGCCGCCCACGCTGGCCGGCCCCTTCGAGGTGTTGGTCGCCGAACTGTTCCGCGGATTCAGCATCGATCGGAAGGACGACCGTGTGCTCCTCGGCATGAAACGCCCGCCCAGCCTGGAAGACTTCGTCAGGAAACTCGTTGCGGAGATGAGAAGAATCGAGTGAGTAGCCGTGCAGAAACAACCTGTTCAAGGGGGTGGCACGCCCTGAGGAACGAAGGGCGTGGAAAACCAGCCAAACCACGCCCTTCGTTCCTCAGGGCGTGCCACCCTCGCCAAAAAGTGTACAAGTTTATTCTTGCGCAAACACGAAGTAGCCGCTCGCCGGGCTACATCTTGCGGAGCAAGATGGCTACTTGAACCATAACGAGTATGAGCATGAGTCGATGGGTTCTCTGGACGGCCGCTTTGGGATCGCTCGTGGCGTTGAGTTCGTTGGCAAGGGCCGAAACGGCCCCGTTCGAGGAGCCGGATCTGCACGGCGTCACGCAACGGGTTTGGGATGCCGAGTATCAGGAGCTGGCCGGCCAGATCCAGCGGCTGAAGCAATGGAACAACGTGCCGCGCGAACGCCTCCAGGCCGAAGCCCTCGACCGGCAGGCGCTGATCCACCCGGAGGATAAGGACCCGCTGGACGTCGTCCTCAGGAGAACCGGCGCCTTGTTGCGGCACTTCAAGAAAGAGGGGCGGCTGCCGGCGTCTTTGCTCGGCGGGTTCGACACGCAACGGAACGCACTATCCGTCTCGGCCCGGTCCACGTCGGACGGCGACGCCCGCAAGACGCTCTTCACCCAGGTGTGCCGTCTGCGACGGGAAATCGCGCTGGCCAATCCGCTGCTCGATTTCGACGCCATCGTCTGCATGCTCGAGCAGCCGGGCGACGCACGGATCATCGAGCAGGCCCGGGCGAGTTGGGGAGGGCACAGCCGCGGAGGAGGGCCGATCGTCATCCACGACTTCAAGTCCCGGCCGAAGATCGAGAAACCCCTGGCCGGCCTGCCCGTTGCCGAGGGGCCGTGGCAGGGCAACGAGCTGGTCGGACTCTTCTCGGGCCTGGAGTTGAGCTGCGACGCCGGGCGGCTCCTCTTCGCCGCCACCACCAGTTCCGACGTCTGGCGGATCTTCACGTTCGACCCGGCCGGCCGCCGGCTGGTCCAACTGACCGACGGGCCGTGGGACGATTTCGATCCGTGCCTTCTTCCCTCGGGCAGGATCGTCTTCACGTCGACCCGGCGCGGCGGGATCGGCCGCTGCCTGCTGCCCAACAAGGCGTTGACCTACACGCTCCACTCGATGGAAGGCGACGGCTCCGATATCGTCACCTTGAGCTACCACGAAACCAACGAGTGGCAGCCGAGCGTGAATCACGAAGGGATGCTCGTCTACACGCGGTGGGATTATCTCGATCGGTGGTGGGCTTCCGCCCATCACATGTGGATGAGCTTCCCGGACGGGCGGGACCCGAGGAATTTCCACGGCAACTACCCCGTGCCCTGGTCGGCGTTCCCCGGGGACGTGCAGCCGGAGCAGTATGGCCAGAACAGGCTGGAGAACGGCCGCGTCTTGCGGCCGGACGTCGAGATCTCCTTCCGCGCCGTGCCCGGCTCGCCGAAATATACGGCCACGGCCGTGGGCCACCACGAAGGGTTTTCCGGAAGCCTCGTCCTGGTCGATCCCCGCATTCCCGATGACGGCAAGATGGCCCAAGCCAGGCGGATCACGCCGGAGTACCTCTTTCCCGAAGTCGAAAGGGGCGGGCTGCACGCGTACGGCACGGCCTGGCCGCTGAGCGAGGATTTCTACCTCTGCAATTTCAACTTCGGGCTTTACCTCTTGGACCGGTTCGGCAATCGCGTCGTCATCCACGATCCCGGGCCGGGGCCGTTCCGCGTGAGAGATCCCTTCCCGCTGCGACCGCGCCGCACGCCACCGTCGCTGCCGGTCCGCACGTGGCAGGGGAATCGCTCCTCGCTGGCCGACCATCGCCGGGCGACCGTCAAGGTGGCCAACTGCTACCTGGGCGACATGCCGCTGCCGGAGGATATCAAGGTCAAATGGATGCGCATCATCCAGATCATCCCGCAGATGCGCACGCAGATCAATGGCGAGGTGATCCGGTACGTGTCGTTCTTCGACGAGTCCATCGGCCGGATTCCGCTGGGGGTCGTGCCGGTGGAAGACGACGGCAGCGTCTATTGCGAGGCGCCCGTCGGAAAGGCCCTCTACTTCCAGCTTCTCGACGAGAACGGCATGGCGGTCCACTCGATGCGGTCGGTGACGTACGTCCACGCCGGCGAGCAGATGAGCTGCGCCGGCTGTCACGAGAGCAAGTGGGAATCGCCGCCGTCGATGCCCGGCCCGAAG
>DATLAN010000628.1:0-19834 GCA_035527455.1 Thermoguttaceae bacterium | reverse complement strand
TTGATCTCGACCACCTGCGGCAGGACCGGTGAGGAGGCACCGTCTCCGCCCGCCGGCGTGTCGTAGTAGAAGTACTTGGTGACGTTGGAGGCGGCGTACAGATCGTCGTCGTTGGGATCGTTCGGATCGTTGGGGTCGTGGGTGTAGTCGTAGGTGACCTGCATGGCCAGCCGTCCCAGAGCGTCGTAGCGATAGGCCGCCAGCTTGACGTTCGAGTTGAGGGCGCTTTCGGCGAGCGTCAGCCGTCCCAACACATCGTAATAGTACTCTTTGTCCCCATCGGCGGTCAAGTTGCCGGCGTTGTCGTAGGCCAGCGAGGCGGCCGTGCCGCCCGTGCGGCTGTCGTACTCGTACATGCCCATGTCCATCCGGCCGCCGAAGCCCGCCCGGGCCGGACAGGAGGGGCTGCCGCGGTCGATGCAGGGCGAGGTAGACGCCAGGGTGTAGTCGTCGTTGTTGGGGTCGTTGAAGGCCGGAGCGGCCGAGATCGAGTGGGCGTCCTGGCCGGTGTCGCCCTGCCAGGCCGAGACGGTACTGTAATACGTGGTGCCCACGCCGGTCTGGTTCCAGCGGGCCACGTCGCCGTTGGGGTCGCCCACGAAGTCGTTGTAGTCGCTGGCGAAGGCCTCCGAGCTGTTGGGGGCGCTGTCGGAGGGCGAGGTCTTCCGCGGCCAGGTCGGCGCGGTTAACGACGATGCCTCGGATCGGGACGATGACGATTCGCCCTACACTCATTTCACAGGCCTCATGGGTCATTGAGTGGCCACGAGCGTATTGGAGAAGCCACCAAGAGGCAACGCTGTAAGTGCTTATCTGATAAGAAGTACCAAATGTTCAGGAGGCACGGGGCAACGCGCCGTGGCAATCGCATCCAATCTTGGGGTGATGGCCGGGTAATTTTCGAAGCTCGGCATATGTTAGGGTTGCGCTTTGCGTTGCGCGCGTGTAGGTTGACAATTCGACGAAGCGGTGAGGCCCGACCAACAACCCAAAGCGAATATTCAGGCAGCAATCATGCACAAGTCACAGGCAACTGGCCGTGATAAGGCTATTTCGCCGCGGCCTCTGCGGAGGACTGTGAAATGGTGTTGGGCAGGTACGAATACGGGAACTACACCGGGAATTCTTGTCCTTGCGTGTCCTCCTGTGTACTATTACGCTCGGTGATGTCTCCGATCGATCGTCGATTGGGGCGTAACAGAGCGTATTGGCTGGTTAGGCGAGATTCCCATAGAGTTCGATTCCCCCCGCCTTCATGTATCTGTAAGTGTTTGCAAAAACAGGGCTTACGATCAGGTCGAGTGGCGATTCGGGGGTTTCGTCCGCCCCCGCCTTAAGATCACCCAGCCTGCGCGATTCCACTCCGGGGCAAGAGGGCAGTACCGCCTCCCAGCTAACATTCCCGTTTGGCGTCGAAACGGTTTTTCTCAGCCACGCTGGCGCGCATCCGCAGCCGGGGGGAGACCTTGCGTCTGCGCAGTGGAGGACCTGCGTTTGCAGAAGCCGCGCCGGCCGAGGCAAGAAATCGATCCCACGCGGCCTGAGGTGGCCGAACCGGGGATGTCCAGCTTTGGAAGATCCTACCCAGCTTGGGCGATTGGGTCTTAAAGCCTTTGCTGTCCATATGTTAGCGATCTCGGTGGTTTTCGGAAATGGTCGCGTTCTGACGCATTTTGACGCGGTTTGTGGTAGTAGTGCCACATTCCTGAGTCGTCTGTCTCCACTGAAGAAGGCAATCCCGCTGCGGCGCGCGGGTCTTGGAGCTCGGGCGCTTCCACTGAGCGGCCTGAGATAATCGAGAATCGCGGTTGCGGATTGGGTCCAGTTCGGTTACGCTTTAGGGAGTAGCGATCTTCTCTGATCCTTCCTCTTCCTGAGGACCTCCCCGCGGTAGCGGGTGCATTCTCCCGGAATGGACTGGTCACTGAGGCTCGATTGATGGTCTGACGCCGCGTGGCGCGCAGGGTCTTGCCTGTATGTGTTGCACGTCGTCGGGTGGCGAATTGCGGCGTGTGCCGCCGGTAACCTTGAGAGCCCGAGAATCCAATTTCGCTCCTTGCCAGCACTGCCACTTCGGTACCGAACTGCTCCCCGTGGGAAAGAAGACTCCGTCTGGCCGCGCCCGAATCTGATGGGCTGGCAGACGGGCCAAGCCGGCACGGAGCGCCGGTCTGCTGCAGTTCGCGGACTCGAAGCAGTGGGTGGGGCGGGGATAGGAACCAAGACAGCGGGCCAATCGGAGATTCATGATGGGTCAGAAATTGTATGTCGGAAACCTTGGCTATGACGTTACTGGCAGTGACCTTCAGCAGCTGTTTGCCGGTCACGGGACGGTGGATAGCGCGACCGTGATCAGCGATCGGAGCACGGGCCAGAGCAAGGGCTTCGGATTCGTCGAGATGAGCTCGAACGCAGAAGCCGCGGCCGCGATCGCGGCGCTGGATGGAACGGAGCTCGGTGGCCGTGCGATCAAGGTGAATGAAGCCAAGCCGCGCCCCGCAGGTGGTGGCGGTGGACGTGGCGGACGCTGGTAAGCCTGTTGTCGCACGGACTACGTGGTGCACGGACTTCGCAGAGGCGATGCCAGTTTGGCACGGTGGGAACGGAGCGGATGGGTCGGCAGTGGGGGCGTGAAACGCCGTGCCGTCTTCTCGACACGGGCCGGAGCCAGTATCAGTGTCTTGGACACCGGCTTGACGGCGATGCCAATCCAGCGTGACGCAAACGTTGGACCCGGAACGGAGTTAAGATGGCACGGAAGCGACCGTCGGTTCAGAAGCGCCAACGCGAACATCAGAAACGGCAGCGTGAACTCGATAAGGCGGCGAAAGCGGCGCAGAAGCGGGAACACCGCCAGAACCGCGAGGAACCGGGCGGCTCACCGCTTGCCGATGATGGGGAGGTTTCGGGCGCTGCGGACAAGGGAACCGCTGGCCTTGGCGAGTAGCGAGTTGCGGGCGAACCTTTGTCAGTGGCTTCTTACTTGGACTTCTTCTCGCGGAACACAGGCGAGGTGGCCAGGGTGAAGAGCACAATCTCTTCGCCGGTCAATGTGCTGATATCGTGGTGCAGGCTGACCACCTTCACGCCGGTGACCTCTAGAACCATCGATTCCAGGACCGGCCGGGCGGTCTCGATCAACTGGGTCCTGACCTGCTTGAGGAGTTCCCTCCCCTTCTCCGCCGGGAGTGACCCAACCAGTTGCTGCTCGGCTGCAGTCAGAACGCCCTGGAGCCGGACCACGAGGAGATCGCCGATCAGGTGCGTGTGAATATCCTTCGGGCCCCGGCCCATGTACTCCTGCTCAAAGCGGCGGACGCCCTCACAGATCGCGGCTTCGGTTTCTCCCTGTGTCTTCATCGTGGCCTCAACCTGTCCCGGCACGGTGTCGAAGGGCCGGACGTGAGAGACCGTGCGCATGTGCGCCGTCAGCTTCCACGCGGCCCGCGAACATGGCTCAAGCGCGGAGATCCACTTGACTTTCCGCGGTCCGGCGGTTAGTGTAACGGCCGTTCGAGCTAGCGCCAAGCCCGCGTGTAAGTTCCGATCGCGGTTTGACGCGAAGACGTCGGATGACGATTTAAAGGGCAACCCGGCCATGCCGGGGGGCCCGTTAACGAGTAAGCCGATGTGGTCGAATACCTCCGTGTGTTCGGCCACGTTGGCTTTTTTTGTGGCTTCGATTTCAGGGACGGCAGCGGCCGCCAAGGGCGGATTCCATTTGGACATGCCCAAGTCGAACATGGCGCAGCAGATCGCCCGAGTGGCCAAGGCGTTCGAGCAAGAGAGAACGGGCCACGGGCCCAAGTCAGTGACAGTGGTCCTTAGCGATGATACCCTGGTCATTACGTTGCACGGGGCGTTATCAGAGGCCGAGAAGGCCCTGGCCGAAGACCCGGACGGCGCCGCCAAGGTGCAGGAATTTCACGGGCATCTTTTTGCCAGCGCCGCGGGCACGTTTCGGCAGGAGATCGAACGGATCACCGGCGTGAAGGTGCGTGAGGCGACGGCGGAGGTCGAACCGAGCACCGGAACGGTGGTCAGGGCTTTCGCGAGTGGAACCGTGGTACAGGTGTTCCTGCTCGCGGACAACGTCGAGACCGACGTTTGGAGCAATGACAGGCCTTCCGGGAAAGGACAGGCCGCAACATGACGCTGTCGGGAGAGTTGGGAGGCGCGCGGTGCGGCCGGTATTAACGCGGCCAGTTCGGGGCGCCCACCGTACCGCTATCAATCCTGCGAGACGAATGGAGGGTAAAACATGCTGACCGTAACGAAGCCCGCACTCGACCGATTGTCCCGTAGGCTCGTCCGCAAGGAGGCCGCTGACGGCATGGCCTTGAGATTTACACGTCGGGATGGCGGCTGGACGCTGCGCCTCGACCAGGAATCCGCTGGTGACACAGCGTTTACCCACGATGGCCGCAAGGTGCTGCTGCTGGATGAGGTCGTATCGAAGGCGATGGAGAACATGACGTTGGACATCCGAAAGAGTGCCCAAAGGTCGGGACTCAGGCTGTATCGCAACAAACGTCGCCGGAATTGAGTGTATGGAACTCCCGCGACGAGCCCGTGACGATGTGTATCTGCCGGACGGCGAGTTCCGCAAGCGCGTCCATGCGCTACGGCGGTTCACGCACGCACACAAGCTGGCCATCGGAATCGTCTATGCGTTCGACTTCCGCACGCACATGCTGCCATTCTGGTACGTGGACAAGCGCATGGCGCCATGCTCGGTCCGCCTGCTGGGAGATGTGTTGCACGAGGCGGGCTTTGCCAACCTTCGCATCGTGTTGCAGCAGTGGTCACCGAATGTCCGTCCCAGCCGGATGCGACTGAACGGCAGGCCGTTGGACATTCTGCTGGTGTCGTCCATGCAGGTGCATGCGGCACCCGCGTACGCGCTGATTCGAGATGCGCATCGGATGGGCGCGGCTCGACCACTCATCGTGGCGGGCGGACCGAAGGCCATCTATGAGCCGGCCGACTTCTTCGAGCTCGGCCCGGAGCCGGGCATCGGTGCCGACTGTGTCGTGACCGGCGAGGCCTTCGTCCTATTGGACCTTCTGTGCGCCATCCTAGCCGATCGTCGACCCAACCTAACGGCGCGCGGCGCCTTCGAGCGGGCGCGGCTGGCGGGCAGGCTGAAGAGTGTTCCGGGGCTGGTTTACCTGCCGCCGGACGCGCATGCCAACGGACCGATTGCGATCAACACCGGTGTGCAGCGGCTCCTCCGTGACTTGGACGAATTACCAATGCCAGATACGGGATATCGCATAATCGAGCCCCCGCATCGCCACCGGACGCTTGCCAGGCAGCCGTGCGCGCCGGAAGGCATCGGGCGACTTTCGCGCATCGCCTCAGTGATTGCGACGCAGGGGTGCCGCTTTAACTGCCCCTACTGCCCGATTCCTGCGGCCAACCAGCGAACTTGGCGGCACAAGAGTCCGCAACGTTTCGCGGCCGAGATCAAGCACATCTACGAGAACTTTGGCATCAAATACTTTTTCGGGACCGACGATAACTTCTTCAACGATCGCGATACGGTCGTGACGATGATGAGCGAACTCGCCCGGACCACCACGGGCGCTGTGCCGCTAGGCAAGCGGATCAAGTTCTACTCGGAGGCGACGCAGGGGGATGTCTTCAAGAATCGGGATCTGCTGCCCATGTGCCGGCAGGCCGGCCTGCGGGCACTATGGTTCGGGATCGAGGATCTCACCGGCGGACTCGTGAAGAAGGGACAGAGTGCGGACCGTACCGAGCAGCTCTTCGTGTTGATGCACAAGCTCGGCATTCAGCCGCACGTGATGATGATTCACAGCGACACGCAGCCCCTGCGTTCAGGTCCGGGCGACCTCTCCGGCCTCCTGAACCAGGCGCGTTACGTGTTCGAGCGAGGCGCGGTCAGCTATCAATGTACGTACCTGGGGCCGGCCATCGGCACGCGGAGCCTGGAACCGGCCTTGACTTCCCGGACCATTTTCCAGCGTGTGGGCGGGAGGCCCGTACCGAATGCGTTTCATGACGGCAATCACGTCGTGGCGTCACGGCATCCCCGCCCTTGGCAGCAGCAGTTGAACCTGCTGCGCGCCTATGTCACCTTCTACAACCCCATCAATACCGTCCGCGCGCTGTTCGGGGTCCGCAAGGACTCTGTTTCCCCGAAACGTCTCATACATCAACTCTTCGGGCAGATCGGGCTATTGCTGACGATTCCCAAGATGCTTGCCTGGGCCTGGCGACTCGAACGCGGTCCGGTCGAAGCATACGACGGCCTGGCTGCGGCCCGCATCCCCATGATCGACGCCGCAAGCGGCAACGAGATCAACTGGGCGGTTGAGCATACGCCAATGCGGGACATATCGCACCGTCAGCGTGCGACCGACACGGCGCATTCTACTGCACGTGCCGGCGTCATGTCGGCCTACCTCCGCGCGGCGGATGAGAACCTGCCAGCGTGCGGTGCATCCGGGTCGGTACGGGGCCTTGAATGCGCAAGGTGTGAGCCCAGTGGCCCGCGCATTGCAGCACCGGCGAGGAGATCCGCGGATGAGTGAACGCCTGACAATGACCGCCGGCGGGCTGGCGGTGCGCCTTGGCGGCGGCGAGTGCAACGGTGCGAGAGCAATCAGCACGGTGGCGGCTTTCGACGAGGCGGGCTCCGGGGCCATCTCAAGGACCGGCTGCGCGAACTGCGCACCTTGCCCTGCGAAATCAACTGTGGGCGCCGTTCTCCCGGCCCAGGAGTCCCGAGTGCCGACGTTCACCGCTGGCCGGACGTTCCAGCACGCATTGTGCGTGTATCCCTATCGGCGGGAACTCAACGAGGCGGGCTTCTTCCCGCCTTTGGGACTGGAGTTCGTCGCGGCCGTCGTGCAACGGTACGCCCGGTCGCTGGATCTGGTTGACCTTCGCATGGTGCCCGGCCGGACGCAGAGTTTCCTCCGGCCGCAGACGGACTTGGTCTGCTTTTCCGTCAACTGGGATCGAGACCGGGAGTTTTTGGCGGCGGAGATCCGCTCCGTCCCACCGGGGGTCCTTACGGTGATCGGCGGCCGGCATGCAACGGAAGACCCCGACCAGTGGCTGACGCGTTTCCCGAACGTCGATGCGGTTATTCGGGGCGACGGGGAGGAAGCGATGGACGAGTTCTGTCGCCGCGTACCCCTGGACCGGATCGCGGGGCTGAGCTTTCGCCGAGACGGCCGAATTCATCACAACCCCAATCGCAGTATGGGCCAGTTGCGCAACGATCTCTATCCGGACCGGCGTATTCGCCGTCGGAAGTACGTCTTCACGATCAAGGGCGCTCGCGCGGGCATCGGGGTCGATTCGATCGCCACGTCGCGCGGCTGTCCGAACCACTGTACCTTCTGTTCGTTCAATCGCAACCCGTGGGGCGAGATGCGCCGGTGGACGGCCCGGTCGCCGGAGTCCGTCGTCGATGAGCTGGGGGAGATAAAGGCGCGGATTGTCGGCTTCGTGGACGATCTGTTTACGCACGACATGGACCGCGTGGAGCGCATCTGCGACCTGATCATCGCGCGCGGCATCCGGAAGAGGTATTTCGTCAACGCGCGCCTGGAGATCGCCCGGCGACCGGACGTCCTGCGCAAGATGGAGCAGGCCGGTTTCTCCATGCTGATGCTGGGTGTCGAGTCCGCCCACGATAAGACGCTGCGGTCCATGCGCAAGGGCTTCGACGTAGCGCGGATCCGCAAGCACTTTGAGGTTCTGCGCCACAGCCGCATGTTCCTCCATGGCTACTTCATCCTCGGTTGCATCGGCGAGAGCAGAAGCGACATGCTCCAGATCGCGCCGTTCGCGCACGAGCTTGGCTTGGACACGATCGCTCTCTCGGTGCTTCGCTCCAGCCCTCATTCCGGACTGGACGAGCTGGTGGCCAACACCCCGGGCTACCACGTTGCCCCCAACGGCAAGATCTACTCCGACCACTGTTCTGTCGAGCAGCTCGGCGAGTTGCGACGGCGGATCTACCGCCAGTTCTACACGCCGGGCCAGATCGTACGCATCGCTGGAAAGGGGATTCGGAACGATGCGTTGAAGTTTCTGCCAAACATCCTGCTGCACCTTCCGCACATCGCCGCGGCTTCGATCCTCGACGTCTGGCGGCGCGCCAGTCGCCGGGCCAGGAAACGACGCCTCCGGCGCGCGGGCGGGGAGCCGGGCCCCGCTTCGCATGGCGCCCAGACTTATGACCCGGGCGAAGGGCCTGTACGGGCTGGGTCACCAAAGCTCCGGGCCGTTGTCGCCGCAGCGAATCCGAGAGGACTACGACCATTCGTCTATATCTGATCAACCCCCGCAACCCACTCGTAGGCCTTACCGACCTCAAAGGTAGTCGGTGGAACCGCTACCGGGTCTGGAAGCCACTGGGCCTGCTGGCCTTGGCGGCGCTGACGCCGCCGGAGTGGGAGATCACCGTCTTCGACGAGAATGTCCGCGCGCCTGATTACGGGAACCTGCCGCGCCCGGACTTGGTGGGCGTGACCGCATTTACCTCACAGGCGAACCGGGCGTACGAGGTTGCGGCGGAGTTCCGCAGCCGTGGCGTGCCGGTCGTGATGGGCGGCATTCATGCCACCATGCGTCCCGATGAGGCCATGGCACGCGTGGACTCGGTGGTGACGGGCGAGGCCGAGCCTGTCTGGGCGCAGGTTCTGGCCGATGCCCACCAGGGCGCCCTGCGGCCCCTTTATGAGGGGGCGTATGCGGAGATGGACCGGGTGCCGCCCGGCCGGCACGACCTGTTAACCGGCGATTACGCGTTCGGGTCGATTCAGACCACGCGGGGGTGTCCGCTCAACTGCAGCTTCTGCAGCGTGACGTCGTTCAACGGCTATCGCTATCGGCAGCGGCCCGTCGCCGACGTCGTGCGGGAGTTCGGTACGGTCCGGGAAAAGCTCGTTCTTGTCGTGGACGACAACCTGATCGGCACGAGTCGTCAACATATCGCCCGGGCGAAGGACCTGTTCCGCGCCATGATCCAGGCGAAGCTGCACAAGCGGTGGATTGCCCAGGTGACGATCAACATGGCCGACGACGAAGAACTGCTGGCGCTGGCCGCGAAGGCCGGCTGTGCCGGTGTCTTCATCGGCTTCGAATCGCCGACGGCCGCAGGCCTGAAGGAAGTCGGCAAGAAGTTCAACCTCATGAACGGCCGCGACTTCGCCGCGTCGGTCCGCCGCATCCAGCGGCACAGGATCCTTGTCGCCGGCTCGTTTATCATGGGTCTTGACACGGACGAACCCGGCATCGGCCAGCGGATTGCGGAGGCGGCAGAGCATTACGGTGTGGATGTCCTCAACACCCTGTTCCTCACGCCGCTGCCTGGTACGCGGCTGTGGGACGAGCTCGCGGCACAGGGTCGGATCGCCGCCGACAGGTTTCCGGAGGACTGGAAGCACTACACGCTGACGTTCCCCGTGGCCCGCTACCGACACTTTTCCTGCGCGGACATCGTTCAGGAAATGGAGACCTGCGACCAGACGTTCTATTCGCTAAGGAACACCTTACGCCGCGCCTGGGGCTGCCTGTGGCACCGGCGCAAGCCGCTGATCGCATTGGTGGCCAATCTGTCCTATCGCAGCAACCTTCGCAAGAGTCGTAAGAACTGCCGGGATTTCCTCGTCATGCAGCGGCGCCGCGTCACCGCCGATCACCACCGCGCAGAGCCACGTTCCGAACCGCCGCGAATCCCGCAAGCAGCCTGCGTCACGCCGCAATCGAGCATGGCTGAAGCATGACCCTTGTCCGGCAGTGTGTGCCACTGCTTTCAAGCAGTGCCCTTTGGGGACTTTTCGAGGTCGCACTGCCCTTGAGCAGTGGCACACGGCGTCCTCGTCCATTGTGGCCAGCGCCGCCGCGTAGCGCTACGGCGGCAGGCTGCCGGTCTTTGACGTGATCGTGGCGAACGCGGACGCGACCGAGTCCCCGCTTTCCGCCCCGTCCGGCGGGCTCGCGCCGTCTCTTGACACCGTCCCCGCCAGCCGCTATGATACTGGCGCATCCTGTGGACGATAGAGCCATTGGAGCAGCCAGGTTCCGATGGCTTTGAACGGCGCGACGCGCGTACGACACATTCGCAGCCTGGGGTCCTGAAAAGAAGAAGTGAATGCGTTTTGAAGACCTGCGGCTCTGCGGGCCGCTCCGACGTGCAGGCCGCGCGACGGGCCGCCGTTTCCCCAGCCCCATCCCGACCAATGTCGTCCCCCACGTGCCCGCTGCCCGGTGGGAGTGTCGGTGTGCCGCTGCTCTTGAGCAGCGCGTCTTCGAGAGATCCCGGCAAGCGCACTGCTTGAAAGCTGAGGTACACCCGGCGGATTGACCCATTACACCCCGCCCCGCAGGCAGAATCAGTGTTCAATAAACCAACAAGCGGCCGAGGCATCGCCCGGCGTATGGAGTAGTAAATGACACAAGTAGTACATGGTTTCAAAACAGAACACGCATCACAGAACGCGCGACGATCGCGCAGCCGGCCTGCCGGCAAGCATCACCGCGCGAGGTGCCCCGATCAAAGCTCGGAGCACACCGCAAGCGAGCAGAGCAACACGGAATCCGTCGGAGGCGCGGAGGGCTTCGCCGATCTGGGATTGTCCCGCGCGTTGCTTGCTGCATTGGAACGGCTCGGATTTCAGAAGCCGACGGATATTCAGCGCGAACTGATTCCGCCCGCACTTGCGGGCAGGGACTGCCTTGGCCAGGCCCGCACGGGTACCGGCAAGACGGCGGCGTTTGCGTTGCCCATGCTGCAACGCGTGGACCCCGGTCACGGGATCCGGGCGCTGGTGCTGGTGCCGACCCGCGAGCTTGCGGCGCAGGTGGGCGAGCATGTGCGCATGCTGAGCCCCCGGAAGCCGCCACGCACGTTGGTTGTCTATGGCGGCACCAACGTCGGGTCCAACCTGCGCGAGCTCAAGGAACGGGTCGACATCGTGGTCGGGACGCCCGGACGCATCCTTGATCTGATTCAGCGCGGGGCGCTCGACTTGCGCGGCGTGAAGCTGGCCGTGCTCGACGAAGTCGATCGGATGCTCGACATCGGTTTCCGTGACGACATTCGCCGCATCATGGCGAAGGTGGCCCGCGAGCGTCAGACGATCTTCGTCTCGGCCACGATAAACGACGAAATCCGCCGGCTGGCGCACGGCCTCATGCGCGATCCCGTCGAAATCAACGTCTCGGCTGACCGCTTGACGGTCGACGAGGTCAAACAGGACTACGTGAGTGTGGACGCACGCGACAAGTTCGAGGCCCTGCGCAGGTTCCTCAAGCGCACCGCCCCGCGCCTTGCCATCGTCTTTACACGCACGAAACACGGGGCGAGCAAGGTCTCGCGCAGACTGGGGCGGGCGAACGTGGCCTGTGCCGAAATCCACGGTGGTCTCGCGCAGGGACGCCGCACGCGGGTGCTCAACGACGTGCGCGCGGGACGGCTGAACGTCTTGGTGGCAACCGATTTGGCCTCACGTGGGCTCGACGTGACGGGCGTCTCTCACATCGTGAATTATGACATCCCCGCAGATCCAGCCGTCTACGTCCACCGCATCGGCCGCACCGCCCGCATGGGCAACACCGGACACGCGCTCACGTTGGTGACGCCAGAGCAAGGCCGCGAGTTGACCGACATTGAGAAGTTGATCAACCGGGAACTGAACCGAGTCGATGCGTCCGATCTTGTGCAGACGAGGGTCGAATCGGCTCGCGAATCCTCGGCTGTCGTCGAGCCATCGGCGGCTGCGCCCGCTCCGCAGCGCGCATCGCGGTGCGAAACGATACCCACCGGGGCTGCAGGAACCCGCCGCCGTCGAACCCTTGGAGACCGATTCCCGCGTTCGCGTCGGCGGCGTTGACATCGTTCTCTCTGCCAAGAGTGTCAAACCGCCGTCGAAGGATGCGCTCTCGGAGGGGAAGTGCGCCCCCGGCCTCGAGAAACTGACTCGAAAGCGGTCGCCATGACGTCCAGGCTGGGCGGCTGGCCTTCATGCGTTTGCGAACTGAGGCAAAGCTCTTTCGAGCAGGAGGTTACGTGGACCGTGTGCTCGTCGAGAAGGTGGTGGATACTACACCGGGCCGCGACGCCTTGCGATAGGAAGCCTACCCGGCCAACGCAACGGCGCGCCCGAGCAAGGGGTGCTGCGGCCACAGGGGGTTGGGGGTGCTTCGCCGCCCGCCTCCAATCCGCGCGTCCGTTTGGACTCGCAGTGTGTCCACGCAACAGCAGGATGCAGCGGCTTGCCACACCCGGCAGTCGCATTGGGCATTCCTCAGCGATCACCTCATTGCTTTGATCGCTTCAGCCATCCGCTCTTGTGCCTCGGCCTCAAGAGGCGTGATCGCGTGGATCAGCCGGACGAGTCGTTCCCTGCCTTCGGGTGTCGCCAACTGATCCTTGCTCGTATCCGCTTGCTCGAGTTGGCTCACGACCGAATCGTACACCTCGGCGGCGTTCTGCAAGGCCCGCCGGGCCGATCCTGAATGACGCTCGCTCATCGTCCGCAGGTAGGAGGCTGCGGCTTTGCGGTGCAGGCGAAGGTGCCGAACGACGTTGGCGTGATAGAAGTGAGGACCGCACAACTCTTCATCGGCAAGCTGACTGGCCCACAGTTCCCAAGAGCGTCGGCCGGACGACTTGCCCGGCAGATGCGACAGGTCGACCTCATCACGCCCGAGGCGGATGGCGTAGTCGATGGACTCGACGTCCGCCTGTCGACGATCCATCGACGCGCCCGGCGCATCGAGCACAAAGGTCGACCCGGGGTAGTGTGTCGCCCGCGTAAGCTTCGGCTCGGCGACGCAAGAAGTCTGCACCAGCAGCGGCGGGTCGCCCTTGTCGAGGCCGAACACGACGGCGATGTCCATACCCACCGCGGCAACAACGGGCCGACCGGCCTTGAGGCATGCAACCACTTCCGCTTCGTAACGCTCGCGATAGTGTCGGGCAGGATCGGCTTTGCACTCCTCCCTTACACCTGGCAGTTCGCGCACCGGCACGCCGCATACGCGCCCGAGAAAATCGAGGCGCGTCGCCACTCCCCATTCGTCCAGAGGCCACCAACCGATGTCGAGATTCTTCACGTCGGCGCCGTACGGGCGGTGAAGGGCGTCGGCCTGCAAGATGAACGCTAGCCCGGTATCACCCAGCATGGTCTCGTAGTCGGCGGGGGCTTCAAGATACGACAGCGCGATGCTGAAGGCCGCTGCGTATCGATCGGGATTGCTGATTCCGCCGGGCGGGTCGGGCAGAATCATGGCATTGTCCTCGGCGTCGGCTACGTAGTCGGCTGCGGGCTTGAGGTCGACTACAACGCTCCGCAGCTCCGGCCAACTGCGGAAACCGTACTCTGCGGCCAAAGCGAACTGCACTTCGGCCAGCGGCACATCGGCTGAGAGGATGTCTTCGTCGCTCGCACCATGGAAACGACGTACGTGCCGGAGCACGGCGCACACCTGGGGATCGCGCCTCCGGTGTGCCTTGTGAAGCGCCTTGGCCTCGTTCTTCAGATGGTCGAGGTTCGGCTCGGGGGGAAGAAAACGGACCATGATAAACCTTCCTTTCGCATGCGTCCGGGGCCTGCTCTCACGGACAGAAAAGAAGGTCTGTCGTTATCGTTCGGCGGTGGAGGTGGGCTGAGCCCTTTCCGCAGGCCGGGAGGCGTCCTTCCAACGCCGCCTGCGAGTCTAAGCCAACATACGGCCATGTCAAGCGAATTCCCGAGTAGGTCGCGGGTTGCAGCGCCCGCCTTGAGGACGGCCAGTCGGCTTCGATTCGTAGCGCGCCGGGAAAAAGCACGGGGCGACCATAGTGGCCACCCCGCCTTTTCACGTCAGGCAGGTAGTCGAGTTATCTCTTCCGCGCCCAGACGACGCATCGCGGAGTTTCCGGCCCGTAGGGGCGCCCGTCCTTCCCGCCGAAGGTCTGCTCTACCTCAAAGCCCGCCTCCTGTAGCCAGGTGAGGCAGTCGGCCATGATCGTTGGGTGGCAGGTCTCTCGCCACTGATAGTGCACTGGCGCGGCAGGGGGGTGCGTTACGGTCAGCCGTCGGATGTAGTGCACGAACCGCCCCCGAACGTCGAACCAGGCCGTCTCGGTCGATCCCGCCAGAACCGTTCCGTCCTGGCAAGTTCCCGACGGGAATGCCTTGCGCCGCTGGCCGGGCGGCTTCTGCCAGCTTGGCTGTAACGTGGGTGACTGGTGGTCATCGTTGTCCAGAAAGACCCACCCGCCGGACGGCAGCGAATCGGCCGCTCGCAAAATCAGCGCCCGCTGCTCGTCGCAGCTCGACACGTCGTAGAAGCAGTTGCCGCCCAGCAGCACCACGTCCATCTCGCCCGGCCAAGCGGCCGCAAAGACGGGGGCGTGAATGAGTCGGATGCGGTCGGCCAACTCCGGCTGTGAGTCGACCTTACTCTTGAGTCGGGCCAGCATGTGCTGCGATTCATCGAGGCCGATCATCTCATGGCCGTCTTGGGCCAGGGGTATCAGGATTCGCCCAGTGCCGCAGAAGGGCTCGAAGATCCTCAGCCTGCGTCGGTTGCCGAGGAGTCGGCGAACGAGCGCGATGTCCTCGACGGTCGTCTCGTGGCGGTCATAAATCTCGGCTACGTGCAAGTCCGCGTCGTATTTCCGCTTCTCGTTTTCAGGCATGGCAAAGGGTCTCCTACAAGGTGCACCACGTTACCGATGAGACAAACGTTCGGCTTGCGGCCTTGGCGACGTTTCATGATGCACCTTCCTTTCCAACGCCCGAAGCGGGATAGCTTCCAAGCGGGTCGCCATGATTATAGAGTTTCGGCTTGGGAACTCACGCCCCGGCCACGCCGGACCGTGCCAACCATCGTCTGAGAATGCGCGGGTCGTTTTATCATCCATCACGTTCTAGGGAGTGGGCTCGACGGGCAAATCCACCGGCGATCTGAGAGCCGGATGGTAAGTTTTTGTGTGACAGATGGTTACGCTCTTGGATCCCTCCCAGATGCGGCGCAAGAATGCCTGAACAGTAGAGGCCGAGACCCGTCCTCCGCGTCTTTCCGTGTCGCAGCAAACCAATCTTACCGACATGCCCTTCTTGATTAGTGTGACGTCGGAGGCGACAATCGGCACGTGTGGAGGTCCGACATGGCAGATGTGCTGGCATTTGCTGATGAATACGGTCAGCCCAATCTGGACACTAGCATAGACAATGTGTCCACGCACTACATCGTGGCAGGGGTGATCGTCGAGCACGGGAGAGAGGATGCTCAGCGAGCGGCACTTGACGCCGTAAGGGGCAGGCACTTCCAGACAGGTGTCATGAGGTCGGCAAGCATCGGGAGCAGTGACAACCGTCGTCTGCGCATACTCAGCGACCTTTGCAGAGCTGGCGTCCATGCGCTGGCTTTGATCGTGGACAAGGATCTGATTCGCGAGGACAGCGGGCTGCGGTTCCAGCGACCATTCCGAAGGTTCCTGAACCGCAAGCTATATGAAGAGCTCTACAACACCTTTCCCTCCCTTCACCTTACGGCGGACAGAGTCGGGAAGTCAGACTTCATGATCAGATTCAAGGCCTTTTTAGAGGAAACGCATCACTTAAACACGCTTTTCAGCGATTCAGCTATGGAATGGGGTGTGGGACGGGAAGAAGTATTCCTGCAGGCGGCCGACGTCATCTGTGGGTCGCTCGGGCGCTGTTTCGACAGAAAAAAGCTCTCGCCCCGGGCGAGCGAGATAAAGGAGGCTATGACGCGATGGGTTCAGCTTCGAGATGGATTCTGGCGAGAGGCGACTCAAGCCGCCGCGGTTGGGACGGCGGATGTCTTCGTGAGCAGCGTAGCCAACCAGCGGGCGGAGACGTTCATTGAGAGGAATCGCGCCAGCAAGGATGAGGATGTGCGACGCCAGTTATCGTGCCTCAAGTACTTGTTGTTCCACAAACGGCATATCGATGCGGAAGCCTACGTTCATGCGCCCGAGATCATCGGCAGCACTGAGGTGCCACGGGTGATGACAAAAAGGCAGTTCCAGACTCATGTGATTGCCAGACTTCGTGATGCAGACGTACTCATAGCCAGCGATTCAAGAGGGTACAAGGTCCCTTCAACTATGGACGATGTCTTGGAATATCTTCGTTGGACCAAGAAGCAGGTCGAGCCAATGGTCGCTCGGGCAAAGCGAATGGCTGAAGCTATACAACTGGCGAGCAACAACACGCTGAGGTTGTTGGAGGAAGATGAATTCAAGTATCTTCGGGGCCCATCGTCCTGACGGAGGAGCCCAATAGGCAAACCACCCCGAGTTAGAAAGGTGGAGTTCGAAAGGTGTCTGGATGAATGCTTGGCGTCCTTCCACGTGCGAGCGGTTGAAGGGTGATATCCAAGCCCACGGGTTTGGGGACGCGATCGGGCGACGGACCGGGGCGTACTGGGGTCGTTTGCCATGTCAAGAGAATTAATCCTGACACCTTTTCTTCTCGGAGCGCCCGACCGAGCGTGCCGTTACCCCCGGGCCAAGCCAAGAGGCGATCGATGATGAGCTCCCTTTCTGACAGCACGCATAACAACAGCATGCAGCGGACCGCGCTTCGCGCCGCCGCTTAGCCGCAGCGTTATCAGAGGTAGGATTTAAGCATGGATATCCGCTGAAGCCCGGGAGGTTATGTATGTTGAATGAAGCATGGTTCTACGAAAAAGACACAGGACACTCTGATGGTTCGGCGAAACTCCCACCAGGCTTGAAACCTCAGAAGATTGCATTTGAGGAACTCCTCGTAGAAGTCAGTTGCTCGCATTGTGGGGGTACATCAAAACTCCTCGAACTTAAAGCTGATTACGGTATTACTGAGTCACAATTACTAGGATATGCATCTTGTCTATGCGGAAGGAGTGTGTTCCTGATAGTATTCGAAGAGGGAAGGTTTGAAGCGCATCTACGTTGTGATATTGACTCACACTATTATATACAAGCATTTACAGCAGGAATCTCAGATTTCCAAAGGACAAAGTCACATTGTCCTATTTGCCATCGGACAATGGAAGTACTTATTCGTCGACCGTCTGCAGAGGAGGCCCGTAAGCGAAAAGAAAAACAGGCCGACTTCATTGTAATGTGTGACATGCTTTTAGAGATAGTTGGCATCAGATGCGATATGACATTAGAAAGTCTTTGTACTGTCCTTGAACATGTTCTCGGCTGCATTGATCTTGGTACAAATGCTGGTGGGCTCTACCTGTTCGAAGATTCGCTAAGGCTTCATTTCAATGGACCGTTTGATGAGGTTGCCCTTCAAGAGTATCTTGGTGGGAATGATTTACTTGCACAATGCTCAAATGCCTATTTGTCTAAATATGAAGAACCGTTTGAGCTTTTAGGGCCTGAGTGCCAACTTGAGTTCGTATTCTCAGAAGATAATGATTTAGATCTCTCTGTAATGTTAGCTCAGGCGATGACAGATCTTTTTTCAAAGGGTGTATCGCAAATTGGGTTCCAGAAAAATGATCGGTTAATGCATTATTATGTCGATACGCAGCTTGATCTTTCTAAAATCCGATCAGGCTACACGCTTCAAGATACATACCTTACGACATCTTTGCGAGAATTCATAGGTGCACACGTAAGGAACTATCAAATAGTACACCATGTGGGGAGCGGGGTATCAGCTAATGTCTTTAAAGCACAGGCGGAAAATAAGACTACCGTTGTAGCACTTAAGGTTTATAGGCCATGGATCTTTGATAAATTTAGAGAGCAGGATATTCGGTTCGAAAGAGAGTTCAATCTTATGAGTAGGATTGATGTCGATGGCATTGTCAAAGTGCTCGATAAAGGTGTCATAAGTATTGCCAAGAAACTTCGGCACTTCATAATAATGGATTTCATCGATGGTCTGACTTTGCATACGTGGAGAACTCAGTTCGGTAGTATAAATCAGCAGGACTTCCTCATGTTAATGATATCTATAGCACAATCTCTACAATATTTGCATGAGCAAGGAATTTGTCATAGAGATTTAAAACCAGAAAACATAATGATAAGGCACAATGATCGCACGCCAATCATCATGGATTTTGGAGTCATGAAAGTACTGAACCACAGGATCACAGATTCAGGTCAATTCCTTGGAACAAAACTATACTCTCCTCCTGAATACATAGAAGGGGAAAGTGACATTGACTGGCATGCGGTTGATATATACTGTCTTGGGGGAATTGCTTGGTTCTTGCTTAACGGCAAGGCTCCATGGAAACTTATAGGTAACGACGTAAAAGAACTCATTCGAAAGAAACAGAAACCAGTCACCCTGTCATTGTCACATGTAAGTAGCACAATCATTAAGCTGATAGAACAAATGCTATCCATCATTCCAACAGACCGACCTTCACTAGAGACATCTATTAACACATTTCGATCGGCTTTGCAGTATATCAAACAAGAGTAGGTAAGTGTCCGGCGAACCCCATCTTTAATTCGGCGCGATGCTGGGCGAACATGCCCGCGGGCAAGAACGGGAGGTGTGTATTACACAATAGAGGCAGAAACTACAATTGAATTGATAACCAGCGGGTCGATCGGGACGGCCTAATCGGCCGGCCATCACCCGCATCGTTGACATGGGGCTCACGTCGATGTGAACTCGAACATCTCCCGCTGCTCGTGCCAGAGCACGGGGATGGTCTGAGTGAGCTTGGCCAGGGAAAGGCCGCTCGGCTCGCGACCGGCGAGGATGGCTTCGACGATGTCGGGGGCGAGGAGGTTGAGCCGCAGGATGCGTGAGACGTAGGAACGGTCGACGTTGAGGCGCTCGGCGAGTTCCGTCACCGACGCGACCTCATCGGCACGAGTACGCAAAGACGCACTCCATGCTTCGAACAGCGAGGGTTAAAAAGGTGTCAGGATGAATTCCTCCCGTCCTTCCGCGTGCGAGCGGTTGAAGGGTAGTATCCAAGCCCACGCGTTTGGGGACGCCATCGTCCGATGGGCCCGGGGGTACTGGGGGCGTTTACCATGTCAAGAGAATCAATCCTGACACCTCTTCTTCTCCGACGTTCTCATTGTGCCACCCGCAATGTCGCCGGATACCCACATGCCGAGTAGTCCTTGGGGCGGCGTAGGTTTCACGGGCGAATCAACTTGCCCTGAAGCTTGCCCAATATCAAGTACCGAACAAGCGTGTTAACATCCGCAAGCGTCTTCACGATCGCTCTAAGCTCCTTTCTGAGATCCTCAATATCCTCCGTCTGGAACACGAGCATCGCTATAGCCATGTAGGCCCACGGAAAACGCACCTTGAGAAACTTGCCCTCATCGTCGTCGGACTCAACGACGGCGGGAAGCTCGTCCTGCTGCGCGAGGGTGTCGACACATTTCTGAGCTACGTTGGGATCCCAATGCGCAAAGCACTTGTCCCGAACGGCGCAACAGCGCGCTAGTCGGCTCGACAACTGCCCGGCCGTGCACTCATCCCATAGCTTCTGCTCTGATGCTCGCTGAAGAAGATCCCGGCGCACCCAGCCTTCGCCATTGCCCTTTCTGACCAGCAGAACCGCTTCAGCCGCCCATCCGATGGCTGCCACGATCGACATGAGCCGGTCGGTCTCTACCGTTGCGGTCTCCTCCTTCTCCTCAAGCCCGTCGAGCCGGTCAGTCCAGCGGAGTGCGCTAGACATCATGTCGGCGCAGAGCATGAGTCTAAGAGCGCCTAACAGAATGGCATTGATGTAGCCGATATTGGGCCAGGGGACCTTGTGCATGGAGGCACGGCTATGGCCAAACCGCTGGTAACGGATGAACTATGGGCACTGATCGAACCCTACATTCCGGTCAAACCGC
>DATLAN010000627.1:0-3677 GCA_035527455.1 Thermoguttaceae bacterium | reverse complement strand
CGTCTGTTACCCCATTTGATCGATACCCTTGGGCTTCGGCCGACAAAGGGAAGGGCGCGACATGTCACGGCGTGTGGTGGTCACCGGAGGAGGGTGCGTAACTCCGCTGGGCACGGAGCTGGCTGAAGTCTGGAAAAACCTGACCGAGGGACGCTCGGGCATCCGGCCGATCACCCTGTTCGACGCCAGCGACTTCCCCATCCGCATCGCGGCGGAGGTGCCCGACTTCGATATTTCCGAAGTGGGCGAAGACCCCGCGTTCTGGCAGAACCATCCCCGGCAGACGCAGTTTGCCATGGCTGCGGCGATCAAGGCGGTGCAGTCGGCGGCCTTGGATACGGCCCGGCTCGATCCGGTCCGCTTCGGCGTCTACCTCGGCTGCGGCGAGACCTTCCCCGATATCAAACAGCTCGGCGAACTGATGGCCGCGTCGGTCAACGGCCTGCCGCACTGCCGGCGGACCTTCCTCCAGGAGTCGCTGGCCGAAAAGAGCTTCTGGTACCGGCCCGACGTGGAACCGAACATGCCGTCTTCGTTCATCGCGGGCATGTTCGACGCGCAGGGGCCGAACCTCAATTGCATCGCCGCCTGCGCTTCGAGCACCCAGTCGATCGGCGCCGCCGCCGAGATCATCCGCCGCGGCGACGCCGACGTGATGCTGGCCGGCGGGGCGCACAGCATGATCGATCCGGCGGGTATCTCCGGGCTGCACCGACTCTCGGTGCTGAGCAACTCGAACGAACGGGTGGAGAAGGCCATGCGCCCGTTCGACCTCAATCGCGACGGGTTCGTGGCCGGCGAGGGCGGCGCGGTGGTCGTGCTGGAGAGCCTCGAGCACGCCCAAGCCCGACGTGCCGACATCTGGGGCGAACTGGTCGGATACGCCTCGGCCCACGACGCCTTCCGCGCCACCGACACGCACCCCGACGGCCGGGCGTTCGTCCATTGCGTCCGCGAGGCCCTCAGACAGGCCCAACTCGCCCCCGAACAGCTCGACTACATCAACGCCCACGGCACCAGCACGCGGCTGAACGATCGGGTGGAGACTTTCGCCTTGAAGCAGAGTCTGGGCGAAGCGGCCTATTCGGTGCCCGTCTCCAGCACCAAGAGCATGATGGGCCACAGCACGACCGCCTGCGGGGCGGTCGAACTGGTGATTGCCTTGATGGCGATCCGCACGGGCGTGATTCCGCCGACGATCAACTACGAAACGGCCGATCCCGAGTGCGACCTGGATTACGTCCCCAACACGGCCCGGGAGATCAACTGCCGCCACGTGCTGAGCAACAGCCTCGGCTTCGGCGGCCAAAGCGCCGCGCTGCTCGTCTCCCGCTTCGACGGCCGCCGCCGCCCGCGCTGAGCGGTAAGTGGAAATTCTACCCAAGCAGATTTGATGGGATGGGCCGAAGGCCCGATTACCCAAACACACCACTTTTCGGATGGTGATCTCGACTCGATTCGAGACCGCGTCCGGTCACCTGGGAGGTGAGTGAAATGCGTTTTCAGGCATGGTCATTGTGCATGACTTTGGTGGTACTCAGCGTTTCGCTCGGCACGGCCGTCGGAGAAGATGCCGTGCTGAAGGCTAAACCGGTTCTCGACACCGCCGTCGCGGGGGTCCCGGTCGTCGTTGCCCTGACGTACCAAAACCAAACGACCGAAGAGGTGAGCGTTCCCATTCTTATCGATGGCTACATGTTCTTCATTCGATGGCACTGGAAGGCTCCAAACGGCGATTCCTACCGGGTCACTGTACGCGACCTCCATTATCGCGCGATACCCGAGCCGGCGGTCCCGGCCAGGGTCGTACTTTCTCCCGGTCAACAGCGGACATGGTACAGCGTGGTACCGACACCGAAGTCCTTTGGGACGGAAAAGACATGGAAGCTCGAAGTAACGGTGACCGACTACGACCCGTTGAACCCGCCGCTGAAGGAAACCACCGCGTCGGTCAGCTTCTCCTGCCGCGACCTCGATGCCGGTTCCCTACTTGAGACGCTCGGTTCCACCTGGGCGCAGGCAGCTATGATAGGGCCCGCCGGTAAACTGCTTTCCGAGGAACAACTTCAGATCGTCAAACGTCAGTATGCCCGTGGGGATGTCCTCGCCACGCTCGTCTTGTTTTCCGATGCGATCGACAACAAGCTCCTCATCGGGGACTACTGGGAAGAATTGGAGGCTGCTCCGGCCGAGGCGAGGTGTTTGAGGAACTACCTGATGTGGACGGACAGCACACAACACTGGTGGAGCCTGCCGGAAAAAGAACGCGACGCGTTGCTGGCAGCCACCGCGGGCGACGACAGCCTCTTCGTTTCCGAACTGCGGCAGAATCTGCTGCAGCCGAGCCGTAGCGGATCGGAGCGCAGTTTCACAGGGCCCGTCACCAAGCCGAGCCCTCCGATGGAGTTGATCGACTCCGGATCGGACGGGGCTGCGACCGATGTCTTTTCGCCGGCAGAGTTGGAGGCTGCAAGAACCACGGCCGAGTCGTTCGCCGGGGTCTTCCGGGAACGAGCAGAAGAGGAATTCGCCCGGCTGCTCCTGCCGAGAGAACGGCTTTCCGAGATCCTGAGTCCGGCGGCCCTTGAAGGAAAGGACGTGGATTCTCTCTACGGAAAAATGGTTTCAGCCAACACCGAGCGGTTCAGAGAATTCCGAGCCATGTGCGGAGACCTCTCCAAGATCACGTCCCTGGAGTTCCACCCGGGCATGGCGGCAAAATCGACCTTTTTCCGCCCGGAGATACGGGCGATGAAAAACTCCTTCGTGGTCTTGTCCTACGCCAACCGGGTCAGGATAGCTATCAAGATTGAGACCATGGTGTTGGTGGAAGGCAAGAGTTACATTTCCGAGATCGATTGAGGAATATTCGCCTTCAACTGTGGGTTGCCGGCTCCAAGCAACCTACGCATTCGGCCGCCGGAACATTGGCCGCAAGCAGCGGAACAGAATCCGGGCAAGACCGCATGAATGCGGTTACTACGAACGATCTCTCACTCCGACTTCTTCGGTCCCGGCGGCATGTGCTCGTTCAAGTACCGGGTGAGCAGCCCGTGGAGATGGCGACGCGTGTTGCCTTGCGCGAGCGAGTGGGTGCGGTTGGGATAGAACATCGTCGAGAAATACTTGTTGTGCTTGATCAGCTCGTTGACCAGCCGCTCGCAGCTTTGGAAGTGGCAGTTGTCGTCGCCCGTGCCGTGGACCAGCAGGAGGTTGCCTTCGAGTTGGTGGGCGTAGGTGATCGGCGAGCCCTCCTTGTAGCCTTCCGGGTTGTCTTCCGGCAAGCCCATGTAGCGTTCCTGGTAGATCGTGTCGTAGAGCCGCTGGTCGCTGATGAACGACAGGGCCATGGCCGTGCTGTAGAGCTTCGGATAGCGGAAGATGGCGTTGAGGCTCATCGAACCGCCGCCGCTGGCGCCCCAGATGCCGATCCGCTCGGGATCGATGTAGGGCCACTGGCGGATCATCGCCCGGGTGGCGGCCGCCTGGTCGGCCGAGGCGAGGATGCCGATCTGGCGATAGACGCTCTTGCGCCACGCCCGGCCTCGAGGGACCAGCGTGCCGCGATTGTCGAGGCTGGCCACGAGGTATCCCTGCTGGGCGAGCATGGTGTGCCAGAGGAAGTTTCGCCCGCCCCACGCGTCGCGGACCGTCCGCCCACAGGGCTCGCCGTAGAC
>DATLAN010000626.1:0-4874 GCA_035527455.1 Thermoguttaceae bacterium | reverse complement strand
CCACCAACGCCGACAGAGATCGCAAGTGCTCGACAAGCCGCGAAGCCCCAAGCCGTTTCGAAAAACCGCCCCAAGGCGGTTGCGCTAGCGGTACGCGCGTACGTGAAATTCACCCGTTCCCATATGGCAGCTTTATCCTCGCGTTGCAAACGTGCCCCACGTTAGGGCGACGAGGCCTCGATATCATCGTAGGATACCGGCTCGATCGAAGCGAACGGCCCGCCCACACCGCCCTCGACGTAGGGCACCCAGCGGATGCCGGCCTCGGCGACGGCCGTGTCTGCGGCGACCTCGGACAACGGGGCCCGGCGAAGCTCCCATGAGGCCAACGTTTCGCTGGCACGCGCATGCTTCGGGTCGAGGTCCAACGCCTGGCGGAGATCCTGCCGGGCCGCTTCGAGGTCGCCGCCGGCCGCCCGAATCACGGCCACATTGTAATGCGCATCGGCCGGCCGGCCGCTGCGTTGGAACTGCTCGAGCGCCTCGTCGTATCGGCCGAGATGACCGAGGACCAGCCCCAGGTTGTTGCGATAACGGGCACTCTGCGGATTCATCGTCACGGCCTGATTCAAGATCCGCTGCGCCTGGGGTAGTTTCCCCTGCGAGTACAGACAGTAGCCCAAGTCGTTGAACAGCTCCGCATCGTTACGATCGAGGCGGATCGCCTGAAAGTAGAGCTTCTCCGCTTCGCGGTGTTGCTGCTGGTGGTCGGCCACCACGGCCAGGCGATGATAGGGTTGATACCGGTCGGGATATTCCTCGACCAGCCGCTCGTAGATGGGCCGCGCTTCGTCGAACCGCTTGGCGAGCACCAGATTACTCGCCCGGGCCATTTCCGTCTCGAAGGTGACCGGCATCGAGTCCGTCTTCTGCGGTGCGGCCGGCCGAGCAGGTTGCCGTCGCATGCTCGCGACCAGATTGAATATCTTGCCGCCGCGTTGCGGTCCGCTCGGCACGCCGGAGCAGCCGACGCACAATACGACGCAGCCCACGACGGCCAAACGACGGGCTGCGCTTTGACAATAATCAGCCATAGTGCCGGTTTTCTCTTTCATGGTTGTCGAAACGGCCGGTTCGTCTCCTGGCAGGGCCTGCGATTGGTTTTTCCGCGGGACTCATTTGCCGTGTCCGAACGGGCCGACAATCGCGATCGGGCCTTCGATCGGGCCCTCGATGGACCGAACTTCGGGGATCTGCAACATGCTGACGACCCGCACGGAGCCGGCCGATCGCCCGGCTTCTTCATCACCCGCCGCCCGGTCGCGTACGACCGCCAAGATCTCAGCCGCACGGCCGGCGTCTCGGGCGTAGCCTTGGACAAAAAGTTCGTCCGCGGCGGCCACCAACTGCACGTCGCTGTCGGGAAACGACCCGGCCAGCACTTCTTCGCACACGGTCCAGCGGTCGACGTCCTGCTTCGCCGGTCGGGCAGCCGGCGCCGACAGTGCCAGTGTGGCCAGTTGGGTTCGATGGCGGTCGGCTTGCGCTTCGTGTTGCTCTTCGCGGCGCCGCGGTTCCGGACTGGCTTGCGACGAAGCGACCGGTACGGAGAGACACACGGCCAGCAGTTCCCTTCGTTCCGGCCCCATGCCGCGTGGGGTCCATCCCCGATCGGGTGCGGCCAGTCGCCGAACGTCCGACGTCTCGGCGGCCGGTTCCGGCCGGGAAGACGACCGGATCGTCATTTGTGCGCTTGGCGTGGATGAAATCCTGGAAGCTTCGGCCGGTACGTTTCGCCCCACCCAGCCTTCCGTGGAACATCGCAGGGCGATCTCGGTCCTCGGTTCGTTCCAGCCCTCGATAACCCGGGCCGAGGAGTCCACCGCGAGCCTGGCCGGAGCGTTCGGGACCACGGCCGGCCGCTCGGTCGGGCCTTCGTACGGTTGCGTCCAGGAGACGCGCTGCCACCGTGTTTCCGGTTCAGCACGTTCGGTTTCGACCACGGTGGAGCCGGCCGGTGCATCCACGGCAATCTCGGCAGGCGTTTCTTGTCCAACCGGCCGCTCTGCAACAACCAGCCGCAAGGTGGCATCGGGAGCCCGGGCGTCTGCGGCCGATGAGATGGCTTTCCCGCCCACCGGCCCGAGGGCTACGAGGCAGACGATGACCACGATCGTTGCGGCAGCCGCCCTCCCCTGAGTCGTCTCTTGCATGAACGTGACCATCCGCTGGGCAAACCCCCTCGGTTTCATATTCTTTTCCCCGGAGTCTTCCAGAAAGCGGCCGGTATGGCCGGAGCATTTTGATGGGACAGAGACTGCGCACCGGTCGCGACGCACAACCTGCCTCCTCGTATCGGGCCGGCTGGCCGCTAAATTGAGTAAAATATGTGGATTATTCCGATTAGGGTTAGCGCGACCGCAATGGTGGGTATATGGGCAATATGGGGTATCTGGCCGGATTGCTCTTCAAAAGGTACTCTGGGCCACTGCCTCCAGCGCACCCAGAACCGCATCCACGATCCGATCCGTGTCGAACTGCTTTGCAGCTTCCGCCGCGACGAACTCTCGGTCGAGTTCGTGGCAACGGGAAACGGCCTCGATGCACGCCGATCTTCAGCCAGCCGGGCAAGCGCTCGCGCAACGCCTCCTGCAAAGCGTATTGTCCGTTGATCGGGCCGGAGCCGGCGGGATGATTGACCTTGCGGATAAGACGAATCGGGGGAATGACGAATGACGAATGTTCAATGACGAATGACGAATGTTCAATGACGAATGTTCAATGACGAATGTTCAATGACGAATGACGAATGACGAAATCGCTCGTGGCAGCGTCAGCGTCGGGCATTCGACATTCGACATTCGACATTCGACATTCGACATTCGACATTCGACATTCGACATTCGACATTCGTCATTCGACATTCGACATTCGACATTCGTCATTCCCCCTAGAACATCCTCGCGTGGACGCCCGGCAGTATCTTCGGGTCGTCCAGATCGACGTGCGGCGGATCGACGATTTGCAGCCGGGTCTTGACTCGTGGCAAGCAGCCGAGGTGCCGATAGCCGTCGCCCTTCATGCCCGAGAGATGCCATCCGCTGCCGGCGTTCCAGGAATAGACGTAGAAGGGGGCCATCCCGAGTTGGATCGGGTCGGCCTCGTCCACGCCGGCCTGTTTCAATCGCCGGGCGAAGGCCTGGTCTTCGCCGTTGTTGACGGCCGGGTATCCGCCGACTTGCTCGAAGGCCGGGCGCGCGTAGGCCCAACCGCCGTGGAACAGCCCGCCCGTTTCGTGTTGTCGCAAGCCGGGTGGCGATGGCTGCGGGTGCAAGACCAACGACGGCCTCGACCAGGGTGCCACTTCCAGCGCGGCCACCGACGCCCGCAGTGCCCAGGGCAGATAGAGATCGTCGTCGTCCCATACGGCCAGGGCTTCGACGTCGCCGGAGACCAGTGCGGCCGCCGCGTTTCGTTTCTCGCCCAGCGTGGGGAATCGGCGGTCGGTCGACACCAGCCGCCAGCGATCGCCCTGTTGGTTGTCGTATTGGCCGGCGTCGTCGAGGATGACCAGTTCCCGCTTTTCGGCCGGGTAGTCCTGCTCGAGGAAACACCGGATGAGATGGCCCAACTGTCTCGGGCGCAGGAACGTGCAACAGACGGCGGCGATTTTCACGGCGCGGCCTCCTCGCCGATGAAGTCGTCGGCCCGGCGCATAGGCCCGACCGCGTCGTCGCCCCGGGCGGAGTTGCGCAGCCCGAGGTGTTGGGCCAAAGACGGCGTGTGATACCAGACGGTGCGTCGGGTCTTGGCCGCCCAATCGCCGACGAGGTAATCGGCCCCGCGAAGCGACGCCTCCGTGCCCACCAGCGACGAGAGGTCGCGCAGGACGTCGCGGGCCGCGTTGGGCGGCAAGATCCAGGTCAATGCGCCCACCAGGTGAAAACCCCGCTGCTGCCGGTTCCAGCCGCGTCGTTCCACGCGATAGACGGCCGGCGAGTAAGGCGAGCAGAGGGCGACTTTGTTCGGTTCATCCGGCCAGAGCGTTCGCTCGATATACTCACGCAATTCTCGACAGAAGACAACGTCGTCTTCGATGACGAGATACGCGTCCGCATCGGGCCGCCGCCGGACGATCCCCTTCAATGCCTCGATCCACGCGGGGAACTGCCCGCCACTGCCCGGATCTTCCGAGACCAGGCAGTCCGGCCATCCGGCCCGGCGCAGGCTCGTCAGCGTTCGCTCGAGCGTAGGTTCGGGTCGCGGCGCGGTCAGTACGACGGTGGCCCAATTCACGGCGAAACCTCCTCTGTGATGAAATCGCCGGCCGTCCGCAACCGAGGCTCGGACGCATAGCCGAGGGTCGAGTTGTCGTCGGCTGCGTGTTGTACCAGCGAGGGCGTGTGATACCAGATCGACCCGCCGGTTTCTCGCGCCCAGCGGCCGACGTGCGCATCGATGTGTTTTTGGGCTTTCCGTCCGCCGAGGTCTTCGAGGATCGTTTCGGCGGCCGTGCGGGGAATGGCCCAGCAGACGGCCCCGATGAGCAGCCAGCCGCGATCTTCCCGGTGCCAGCCCTGCCTTTCGCTGCGATACACGGCCGGGCAGTACGGCGAGCAGAGGGCCACGCGGTCGCCGGGCCACAGCGTGCGCTCGAGATACCCGCGCAGGCCGCGGCAGAAGAGGGCGTCGTCCTGGCACAGCAATAACGCGTCGGCATGGGGATGGGTTTCGATCAATTGGCGCAACGCCCGCAGCCACGTCGGCCACGCCCCGGCCCGGCTGGTGTCCTCGACGACCTCGCACCGATCCCAGCCCGCTCGGTGCAGCCCGGCCAGCGTCCTGTCGAGCGTCGAAACCGGCCGCGGTGTGGTGGTCACGGCTACGGCCCAGTGCATCGATTCTCCTCCAAAAAGTGAGGGTGGCACGCCCTG
>DATLAN010000625.1:0-2487 GCA_035527455.1 Thermoguttaceae bacterium | reverse complement strand
CCATCGGCGCCTCGGTAGATCTTGAGCGTTGTGGGTTCGTCTACCTCTTGACTCGTGTACTGACGGATGGGATCGAATGGAATGATGGCGCCCGCGCGGGCATAGATCGGCATGGTGGCCAGATCGACGGTGCGCTGAACGGTTCGGCCGCCGGCCATGCCTTTGCCGGTCCACCAGTCATACCACTTGCCTGCAGGCAAATAGACTTCACGGGATGTCGCACCCTTTTTGTGAATCGGCGCGATGAGCAAATCGCGCCCCCAGAGATACTGATCGCCGACCGCGCGAGCGTGCTTGTCCTTCGGGTAGTGCAGCCACAGCGACCGCATCATGGGCATTCCAGTCGTGCGGGCCTGCCACGCAAGTGTGTAGTTGTAGGGCAGCAGTTGGTAACGCAGCTCGATATACTTCTTGGCGATCGGTTCAACGGTGGGGTCGTTCATTTCGGACGCCGGCGGGGCGTAGCTGTTTTCGCCCCAGCCGGGCTTGCCCAGTCCCCACGCCCAGGGAAGACGATTCTCCCACCCTCGACCATGACACCGCATCAGCGAATTGAACGTGGCAAACTGCACCCAACGCAAGTACAACTCAGCCGTATACTCTTCCGTCGTATAGAACGCACCGATGTCCGAGTTCCAGAATGGCGACACGCTCAACGAGTGGTTGATGCCAATAGCAATATGGGTCTCAAGCGTACGCCACGTAGTGAGCGGATCGCCCGGCCACATCCAGCCGCCCCAACGGGCGACGCCGAGATAACCGTTGCGATGCAGGCTCCATGGACGCACGTTCGGCTGCTTCGAGAGCGGGCCTGTGTAGTAGAGTTCGTGCCGTTTCATTCGCTCATGAAAATTGAACCAGTCCCCTTCATCCGGCCACCAGGCATCCACCCCGGCATCCACCAGGGCATTGTGCTCATTCCAGTAGTTTTGAATGTGGGTGTTATCGAGCCGCTCACCGGGCTTCGGCGGAATCGTTCCCTGAATCGTTTCCAGACGATCCCGGTCCCAAGGGATCATATGCACCATCACCTTGACGTTGCGCTTGTGCATGTCGGCGAGCACCTCTTTGGGGTCGCGCTTGAACACCCCGGGATTGAACTCGAATGAGGGCTGGTTCTTGTTCCAGCCACTCGGGCAAAACCCCGTGCCCAGGTAGCAAACGCTGTCCAGCGGGATCTGCTTCTCGCGGAAGGTATCGACAACCTCGAGCATCTGCGTTTCATCCCTCACGGTGCGGTGCGACTGCTGATAGCCCAGCACCCACTTCGGCGGTAGCACGGCTTGACCGGAGATGGTCGAGATATCCTTCATCAGCGATGCGGGGTCCTGTGCGTCAAAGACGAAAACATCGTAGAGCCCGGCAGTGAAGTACTCCGGCGGTGGCATGCCAATGCGCCCCCTTCGCTGCTGTCCTCGGCTGACCACGGTGCCAGGCGGAATGGGATCGGCAGGGATGAACGTTCCCGTCTCCGAGTCGCTCAGATCGATAGCGCCCCACGGCGTTGGAATGAACAGCCCCCATCCAGCCGTGCCAACCATCAGGGGCACCGGATTATAGGAGCCATAGGTTCCCGTCCCGTACCACGGGGTCATGGGATGCAAACGCCCGCGACGGTCCAGCTCGATCTTGTCAGTGCGCCAGGAATCCCCGGTCTGCTTGGGCCCGCCTTCGCCCAGTCCCAGAACCGGCTGGTCATCCAAAGCAAAGGACATTTTGCCGTCCGGCGTAAACGTGATCTTCTGGACAGGTTTGTTGTCCGACGTGGTCACGAGGACGGAGAGCGGCTTGCCTTGCACGGTGACGTTCAAATTGCCAACTTTTGCGCTGACTGGCTTAAAGTCTGAATCGAGTTTACGCAGACTGATGGCCGGTTCCGGATAATTTCTCTCGATCAGGGCAGGCGTGTAAGGAAACGTATCCTTGAAGTCGAGCGGTCGGATGGTGACGCGAACACCGGCTTCCCCGGCGGCGCGGATATCGAGCCGCGCCGCACCAAGATCCGCGGTCTTTGCCACCCACTTCGGGTCGATGCCGCGAAACTGGGCAACCGATTCCTTCGGAGCGTTGGCGGCGCTGTTCTTCAGATCACCGTCGAGCTTCCACCAGCCGGCAAGGCCGTCGACGGTGGCTTTTCCATCGGCCAGGGCCAACTTCTTAATCTCGTCGGCCGACAGGGCCCTGTTGTAGATGCGCACATCATCGATGCCGCCGGTGAAGTACTCCTCGGATCCCTTCGCGGAGCCGATGTAAGCGGGAGCCTCGCCCGAGGTCATCATATCGCCGGTGGCCTCGGTCGTTCCAATCTCCTTGCCATCCGCGTAGAACCTGAGGGCTTTCCCGTTGTACGTGCCACAAACCAGGTGCCACCGCCCGTCGAGCAGTTTTGGACCTGCCAGCGGCACTCCGTAGTCGATATACTTCCCGCCTATCCCCAGGCCGAAGCACAGGCAGTGCTTCTTTTCGAACTGGCCGAGCGCGAGCAGC
>DATLAN010000624.1:0-2724 GCA_035527455.1 Thermoguttaceae bacterium | reverse complement strand
CGAGATCTTCAAGTCCTCATAAAGCCGCGACCGCTGGTCGCGCCCGCACAAAGCCGCGACCGCTGGTCGCGCCCTGATCTCAAGTGCGTCGCGCTCCCGCTCGTAACCCCGCCGAGTGCAATCGGCGGGCGTTCTCGACGTGCCGGCGGGCTCTTTTTCGGCGATCGACGCTCCCGACCTCGGCACTTCCACACGCTTGCCACGCACCGGATAAGCTCGTAAAATCGAGCACGTGTCGCATTCGCGAGAATTCGGGCCATTTCGGGTGAAACTGGGCAACGCCCGAATTCTTGCGAATCCGGCTACCATTTGGCTGAAGCGTTACGAAAATCGCGGAATCGTTCTCGGACATCCCCAAAGGAGAACAGCCATGTTCAAGCAACTCGCGTTGGCGGTGGGTTTGTTGGCGTGCGTCGTCGTCGGTTTCAGCCGGGCGGAATCGACCGACGCGCCGGCAGCCGTGATGTGTCCCCGGGGCAGTACGTTTGCCCAGCGCCTGGCCGCCCGGGAAATCCGGCGGTACGTCTACGTTTGCACGGGCAAGCTGCTGCCGATCGTCTCCGACGTCGACTCGGCACCCGAGGGCGGCCTGATCCTGGTCGCTGCCTCGAATCAACTTTCGGAATCCTCGGTGGGTTTCGATCCGCGGCTCATGGCCCGCCCCCGCTCGGTGCCGGATCAATACGTGTTGAAGACGATCAAACGCGGAGACCGCTCGATCTTGGTTGTCTATGGCGACGGAGAGACCGGGGTGTTGTACGGTGCCTACCGCCTGGCGGAACACCTGGGCGTGCGCTTCTACATGCACGGAGACGTCGTGCCGGACGAGCGGACCGAGTTGAAGATGCCGCAACTCGACGAGGTCGGCACCCCGTTGTTCGACCGGCGGGGTATCCAGCCGTTCCACGACTTCCCCGAAGGGCCCGACTGGTGGGACGCCGACGCCTACAAGGCCCTCCTCGGCCAGTTGCCCAAGATGCGGATGAACTTCTTCGGGCTGCACACCTACCCGCAAGGCGGCGTGGGACCCGAGCCGGCCGTGTGGATCGGCCGGCCCGACGACTTCGACGCCGACGGCAACGTGAAGTTCAGTTACCCGTCGCGGCACTTCACCACGGGCAACGTCACCGGCGCCTGGGGCTATCAGCCGACCAGGACCGGCGACTACTCGTTTGGTGCCGCGGCGATCTTCCCGCGCGACGACTACGCCCCCGACTACATGGAAGGCACGGCGCCCTGGAACCAGATGTCGCCGCAGCAGTCCAACGAGCTGTTCGACCGCTTCGGCGGGCTGCTCGACGACGTGTTCGGTTTCGCCCGTCGCTTGGGGATCAAGACGTGCATCGGCACGGAGACGCCGCTGGTCATCCCCACGCCGGTCCAGGAGCGTCTGAAAGCGGCGGGCAAAGATCCCAAGGACCCGGCCGTCGTGCAGGAACTTTACGAGGGCATTTTCCGGCGGATCACGAAGACCCATCCGCTGGATTACTACTGGTTCTGGACGCCCGAGGGCTGGACCTGGGGAGCCGTTGGCGACCAGCAGATCGAGGCGACGCTGGCCGATTTCCGCGCGGCGATCGCGGCAGCCGAAAAGGTCGCGCCGCCGTTCACGCTGGCCACGTGCGGCTGGGTGTTGGGGCCTCCGCAGCAGCCGTCGCTGTTCGATGAGATGTTGCCCAAGGAGATGCCCATGAGCTGCATCAACCGCAACGTGGGCCACGCCCCGGTCGAGCCCGGTTTCGCCAAGGTCGAGGGCCGGCCGCAATGGGCCATCCCGTGGATCGAGGACGACCCGGCGATGATCATCCCGCAGCTTTGGGTCGGGCGGATGCGCAAAGACGCCGCCGACGCCCGGCGCTACGGTTGCACCGGCCTGTTGGGCATCCACTGGCGAACCCGCATCCTGGGGCCGAACGTCTCGGCACTGGCGCAGGCGGCCTGGGATCAAAGCGGCTGGAATCCGGACGTCGATGGATCGGGCGAGCCGTTGGCCGACCGGTATCTGGCCGCCGCCGATTTCTACGCCGATTGGGCCCTTTCGCAGTTCGGCCCGGAAGCGGCCGGGGAAATCGCCGCCGTGTTCACCAGGATCGATTGCCGTCTGCCGCGTCCTTCCGACTGGGTGCGCGGTCCCGGCGGGATCAAGCCGGACGGAAGGCCGTGGGAGGACGTCGCTGGGGAGTACGCGTTCGTCGATGAGTTGGCCGGGCTTCGGACGAAAGTCAAAGGGCCCGGCAATCTCGAACGCTTCGACTACTGGCTGAACAACTTCCGCTATCTGCGCGAGGTCGGACGGGCCAACTGCACATGGGCCCGACTCAACGAAGCGATCAAGAATGCCAAGGCCGAGCAGGACGCCGACGCCCGGAAAGAACTCGCCCGGGAGTCGGCTCTGCCGCTTCGCAGGGAGTTGGTTGAGCAGGTGGCCGACGTCCATCGCTATCTGCTGGCCACGGTGAGCACCCGCGGCGGCATGGGCACGGTGACCAACTGGCAGCAGCACGTGATGCCCATGTTGTTGGGCCCCTCGGCGAAAGAACTCGAAGAAATCCTCGGCGAGGAACTGCCGGCCGACGCGATGCCGTCGAAGGCGTATCAGGGCCCGACGCGGCTGTTCGTCCCGGTGGTTCGCACGAGCCTGGTGGCCGGCGAGGCGTTGAAGCTCGAGGTGGTCGTCTTGGGCACGAAGCCGCGCGAGGCGTTCGTGTCGGTCAGCCCGCTGGG
>DATLAN010000623.1:0-18935 GCA_035527455.1 Thermoguttaceae bacterium | reverse complement strand
TCAAGAAGTGCGACTGGTTGTTGCGGGCCAGGAGGACGTCGGTCGCGTTGACCAGACCGTCGCGGTTGTAGTCGTAAGGAAAATCGATCCCGGCCGGCTCGAGGAAGCTGCGGGGGTTGTTTCGGGCCAGGAGCAGATCGGCGACCGTGACCAGGGCGCTGGAAGAGGAGTCGCCCGCCTCGCCGATCGCGTTGCCGAAATAGAAGACGTCGTCCGCATCCAGCCCGGTCCGATCGTTGGCCAGCAGCGTGACCTGCAGCCACTCGTTCTCGATGGCCCGGTCCGCCCAGGCGATCATCACCCGGTCCGAGCCGTACTCGCCTTCACCCGGCCGGACCACGATCTCTTCGATCGCCGGAGCGTCGTCCCAGGCGTCCGGATCGTCGTCGTTGCCCACGCGGAACTGGAAGTACTGGCCGACGTGTTCGGCGTCGAGCCCCTCGGGTTGGGCCAGGTTGTGGACGTCGATCAGCAGGCCGTTGATGCCGCGGTGGAAGCTGGTGTAGTTGTCGAACGTGGCCGTCCGGCCCGGCCGCAACGGGTCCTTGTCGACGGCCAGCGCCGCCGCGTCGGCGCCGTCGAGCCCGGCGTCGTTGCCGTCGAAGGCCGAGTGGTTGTAGAAGAGATGCCGGCCCTGGACGACCGTCGGCGGGTCGGGCGTCACGGTGATCGTGCCCCATTGCTGCTGGCTGCCGAAGCCCGTCACGTATTGCAGCAGCACCTCGTCCGGACTGGTGCCCGGCTCGACGAGTTGACCGAGATACACGACGTCCGAATAACTGATCTGACCGGTCAACGTGCCTTCGCCGATCGTGTTCGCGTTGGCCGAAGGCAGTTCGGAGGCATCGCCGCCGGCAAAGCGATCCAGGACGCCCGGGTACGTCGATCCGAGGAAGCGGCCGTCGCTCGCCAGCGTCCAGCTCATCACCGAGTCGACCGAAACGGCGAACTCACCGGTGGCCGGACAATATCGAGCCGCGGCCGATCCGCCCGCACCGCCGCCACCGCCGAGGTGGGCGATCAGGGCGTTGAGGTCCTGGCCGTCGACGTAGCCGTCGCCGCGTCCGGTCGGGCTGCCCGACGTGTCGCCGTCGGTCCACGTGAAGATGGGCGTAGCGCTGGGATCGTCGCCATTGAAATTTGCCTGAAAGATCGCCGCGTCCAGGTCGTTGACCAGCCCGTTGCCGTCGGCGTCGCCGGCAGGGGCGACGAACAGATCGACGCTGACGGCCGAGGCCGGACCGCTCGGGCCGACGCGTCCCTCGTAGTTCAGGCCGCGATGGAACACGCCTTGTCCCAAATGGCCCGCAGGTCCGGCGCCGGGCACGTGGATCGGCGGGACGTTCGAGAAGCTGCCGATGACGCCGCCGCCGGCCGAAAGGATCGTGTGCCGCGCGGTGCCGGGCGACCCCACGCCGACGATTTGCAGTTCGAGCGTGCTTCCCGATTTCAGTTGGGCGCCGGCGGTGACGGCCACTCGTGCATCGCCGGCCGGACCGAGCCCCCACGCCATCGTGCCGCCGCCGTAAACCACGAGTTGGCCGCCGACGCCTACCTGCCCGGCGTCGGCGACGGTCAGCGTGCCGGTGCCTCCGGCCATGGTCTCGTTTCCGCCGACATAGAGCGAGTTGCCGACCGCCCACTGCGAGGCCGGTCCGGTGACGGTCGCCTGGCCGGTGGCCCCGAAGTATCGGGCGATGAAGCCTCCGGCGCTTTGCATGGCGCCGCCGGCTTCGATCCGCAGCGAGCCCTGGCCGCGGAAGCCGACCGAGAGGCCGCCGTCTTGGGTCCAGGTCGAGGCGGCGCCGGAAACGGTCACTTCTCCCAGGCTTCCCGGCTGCCCGGCGATCAGCCCGCTGGAACCGCTCGAAGAGCCGGCCTTCAGCGACGAGACCGATCCGCCGCCGGAGATCTCCAGCGAACCGGCTCCCAAGGCACCGACCATGATTTGCGAGGCGCAATTCAGTCGGCCCCCGTCGGCGATTACTGCCGCGCCCTGTCCGTCTCCGCCCACGGCGAGATAGTCGGAACAGGTCCAAGTGGACGCGTCGCCGGTGACCACGACGACGCCGAAGCCCGAGGCGGCGTAACCGAGTTCGGCCCAGGTGTTCGAGACGGTCGCCCCGTTCTCGACGGTGAGGGTGCCCCAGCCTTCCTCGCCCACCACCAGCACGTCGCTGCAATCCCAGGCGGCACCGGGACCACGGACGGTGACCTCTCCGTAGGCCGTTTCGAAGAAGCCGAGGCTGGCCCAGCTATTGGCGACCGTCGCCCCGTTTTCCACGCGGAGCGATCCTGAGCCGGCGTAACCGACGACCAACGGGTCCTCCATCTCCCAGGCGGAGCCGGAGCCGGTGACGACGACGTTTCCCTCGCCGGTGTTCTCCTCGTAGCCGAGGTAGGCCCCGAAACTCGAAACGCCGGCCCCGTTTTCCACGAGAAGCGTTCCCCGGCCGCCGTCGCCCACGTACAGGTCCCCGGCGTTATCCCACGCAGTGTTCGGACCGGTGAGCGTTACGGATCCCTCCGCGGTATCGTAATAGCCGATACTGGCCCAGGAGTTGGCAACGGAGGCCCCGTTGCCGACCGTCAAGCGGCCTTGGCCGATGTCGCCGACGATGACGCCGTAGGTGCCCGTCTGCCAATTCGAGCCCGATCCGCTGACGGTGACCTCCCCGGGCAACACGACGTCGTCGATCAACACGTCGTCGATCGTCAGCCGCCCGCTGGAAACCGACCCGCCGTCGAGCACGCGGAACGCGCCTCCGAAGACCTGCACGTCGCGCGTGTTGACGGTGCCGCGAAGGTCGAGCGTGCCGGCGATGACCGACAACTCGCGGGTGTTGAGCGTTCCCTGGACGTCGAGCGTGCCGGCGTCGACCCACAACATCTCGCGGGCGTAGAGCGTTCCGTCGACGTTGAGTGTGCCTCCGGCGACCTCGACGAAGGTCGTCACGTCGAGCCTTCTGCTCGGTGCGATGGACAGAACGCCTCCGTCGGCGACCGAGAGCGAACCGGCGTAGCGATTGGCCGAGACGGTCACGGTGTTGGCCAGGATCGTCGTCTCGGTGACGGCGTCGGGCGTGGCCCCCGGAGCGCCGCCCTCCCATTGCGTGGTCGAGTCCCAGTTGCCGTCTCCCAATCCGTCCCAATGCAGCGGTGGTTTGAAAGCGACGTCGACGACCAGCGCCGATCCGTACTGTGGATAGTCGGCGCCCAGTTGCGTCGCCGGGGCGGGGCCCATCACGAAAGAGTCGTTTTGCGTTGTGCCGAGAAGGTCCTCGTGATCGAGAACGTTCGGATTGGGGATATCCGAATAGCTCATGTACCAGGTCCGTGTGTCCTGGCACGACAACGCCATGACGTACTCTCGACCCGCCTGCAGCGTCACCGGCGGATCGACGGCGGAAAGGTCCGCCACGACGAGATACGAACTGTAAGGGGTGTCGATGGAACCGCGGGGATCCCACGGCTCGATCGTGTAGGGCAACGCGGTCACGTCGAACCAGCGATCCCCGGTGGCAAACGTGCTGAGGCTAGAGAACGACAAAGAGCCGTCGCTGAAGCCGAGTCCATAGAAGCGGAGCCGCGGCTGGCTGGCCGCCAAATCGGCCGCCGTCGCGTTCGGCTCGTCCGCGTAGACGACGAAACTCACTTGCGAAGCGGTGCCGGCAACCGGTTGGACCCAGCGGCTGCCGACGCGGTTGTTCCAATAGGTGAACTCCCAGTCCCGGTCGAACATCTGCGAGCCCTCCAAACCCGCCGTGTAGGTGTACGACTGGTTGAGCAACGGTGCGATGCGGTCGAAGACGACCACCGGGTCAGCCAGTGCGCCGGCACCCGGCAGGACGACGCTCGACCACAGCACGAGCAGCAAGGCGACGCGGAATCGCCCGGGAAGCGGGATGGTCCGAGACCGGTTCATGGGAGGCGTTCCTGAATGCAGAGACTTTACGACCGGTTCCTGTCCGTTTGGCTGAGATCGGCCAGCCAGATGTGGCGGGGTGCGGTGCCCCTCGATACAAGTCAGCGTAACAAGAATGTGGAATGTTTGCAACAAATTCATCGGATGATGAGGTCGGGCCAGCGGGAAGCCGACGGGCACTGATGATGAGCGGCCTTGCCTCAATGGAGCCGGAACCACCACGACTGTCCAGGTCGGCGAAGATCCGTTCGCAACTTGCCGCGGAAAAGAATCGCAGCAATTCTTCGGTGGTGTGACAACTAGCTGTCACACCCGTCTTGTATACTTTTGTCCATGAACGAAAGCACCCAATCTGATACCAAGCCACGATTGCTGATCGTCTCGGACCAGCGGCTTCTTCGCGAGGCGCTGGAGGGGCTGTTCCGTGTTCTCGGCGAAATGGACGTGGCGGCAGGGGAGTTGGCCCAAACGGGCCGAATCGTTCAGGAGTCTGTCCCCGACGTCGTGCTGTTGAGTCTCGGACCTTCCGGCAGGCGATCGCTCGTGGACCTCGGGGCGATCCTCGTCGGAAACCGGTCGTCCCGTTGGCTGCTGGTGGACGACACGGTTCGCCCCGTCCTGCTTTGTACCCTGGTGGCAGCCGGCGGGTACGGCTATTGGACGAAGGACGCGTCGTTCGACCAGCTTGCCGAAGCGGTCCGGCAAGTGGCCGCCGGCAGGCCGTCCTTCTGCCCGGAGGCCCAAAAGTTCCTCGTGCCGGTCAACGGTCGATTTCGTTTCCAGCCGCCCAACGGCACGGCGACCGTGGCAAGCCTTTCGCGTCGGGAATCCCAGGTCCTGTCCCTGCTGTCCGACGGCCTCACGGTCCGGGAGTGTGCCGAGCGCCTGCAATTATCGCCCAGCACCGTGGACAATCACCGATGGCGGATGATGATGAAACTGGGCATTCACAAGCTCCCCAAGCTGATCCGGCTGGCGATCCGCGAAGGGCTGGTGACGGAATAAGCCCTACCAGTAATGTCGCCCCGGATTCCACGGCCAATAGGCCCTGCGGGAACCGCCGAAGCGAACTTCCGCGCCGCCGGTGACGGAGAAATTGTGCACCGTTTCCAGCCTGCCGCCGCCGAAGGCCATGGTATCAGCCAGCTCGAACCGTAGGGCCAGCCAGTCGTTGCAGCGGTACTTCACGCCGATCGCCAGCGGCACGGCGAACATGACCTTGTCGTAGTGGACCGAGAGCCGGTCGATGAAGCGGATCCGAGCGGTGCCCGCCCCAAGCAGAAAATAGGGCCGCCACTCGGTATCTCCCCAAGGGTAATAGAGCACGTCGAGGTCCCAGAGAAACAGATCGGCGTCGCGGCGGCCGTCGAACCTCTGTAGCCAGGGGTCGCCGGCCTGGTGGCCGGCCGCGGTGTCGGCGGCCAGTTGGGCGTCTTTGGCCCGTTGGCTGTCGGACAGCTCGACGGAGCCGAACGCGAACCGCATTTCGCCGCCCCAATAGAGGTTCTCATCCCAGCCCAGACGATAGCCGCCGAAGAACCCCTGTTTCTCACCGACCCAATCGTCGATCAGCGGGCTGCCCTGCACCGTGCCCATGAACCACCCGGCGCTCAGCGGCCGATACATCCAGCTTTCCCGCTGAAGCGGACGGCCGAGATGCCGCCAACCGTTCAGCGTTCGACTTGGGAAATAGGTTTCTTCTGAAACAGCGGGCCCGCGGTAGATCGGCTGCCAGACCGATAGGGCCAGAACAAGCCCTGCGAGAAGGAAGGTCTTTTCGCGGGTCATGTCGGGTCCCTCCGCTTCAACGGGGAGTCACCGAAAACCGCGGCAGGCAAAGCCGGATGGAACACTGCGGAATCGCAATCTGAAAAGGGGCAGGCGAGCGTCGCGGTGCTCGCGTGGCGGCAGGTCGGGATTATGCCGACACCGGGCTCGCCTGTCAATGCAGACCGGCAGGCAAAGCCCTCCCAACGAGGGGCTGCCCAGCGTTTTGTCAATGCTGCCTTGTTGGGTGCCGTGCCCATTGTTTCATGTCTGACTGCGGACCAGGATCGGGCGAGCCGGACGACGGTTGACAACATACTTTTGTGCCGGTAGTCTAGGAATTGTGGGACTGTTAGTCCCTTTTGCACGAGATGGGGTGGGGCATTCGCCTGGACTTCTATCTGCTGGTCGCTGTCGCCAAGCCACTCCCCAAGATGCACCCCGGAGCCGCTGATGGCCGCAAAACGAAAAGTCGATTATACGGAGATTCTGATCCGCCAGAGCATCATCAGCCCCGAGCAGTTGCAGGAAGCGCTGGAGATGTCCGATAAGACGGGCAGGAAGCTCCCGGAGACCCTCAGCCAACTCGGATACGCCTCCGGCGAGGACGTGATACGGGCGATGGCCGAGCAACACGGGCGGGACTACGTGAATCTGGCGGAAGTCGTGATCCCCCCTGCCATCGTGGAACTGGTCCCCGAATCGGTCGCCCGAGAAAATGCCGTCCTTCCCCTGACGGAGAGCGACGGCGAACTGACGGTGATCGTCAGCGATCCGCTGGATTTCGAGACGATCGAGAAGCTGCGTTTCATTCTGAACCGCCGGATCGAGATCGCGTTGGCCCCCCGCGAGAGTATTCTGGAGGCCATCAACCGCTACTATGGCCAGACGGTCGGCGAGAGTGCCGACTCGATGCTGCAGGAGTTCACCGATACGGCGATCGACTTCACCGAGACCGAAGAGGACTTGGTGGCGGGCGACGAGGATATCGACGAGAGCAGCGCCCCGATCGTCCGATTGGTCCAGATGGTCATTACCGAGGCGGCCCAGCTCCGGGCTTCCGACATCCACATCGAGCCGTTCGAGGACAGAATTCGTGTCCGTTATCGGATCGACGGCATATTGGTCGAACGCGATAGCCCCCCCAGGCGGTTGCTTGGAGCCCTCCTGTCGCGCATAAAGATTCTCGCAAAACTCGACATCGCCGAGCGGCGGCGAACTCAGGACGGCCGGATCAAGGTGACCGTCGGAGACAAGGAACTGGATCTGCGGGTCAGCGTCATCCCGACCAATCATGGTCAGTCGGTGGTGATGCGGATCCTGGATAAGGACAACATCAAGGTCGGTTTGCGGGAGCTGGGGTTTGCGGAGGAGGATTACCGGAAGTTCAAGAACCTGATCCAGCGGCCCAACGGGATTATCCTGGTGACCGGGCCAACCGGATCGGGCAAGACCACGTCGCTCTATGCGGCGCTGAATGAGCTGAATACGCCGGATAAGAAGATTATTACGGCCGAAGACCCCGTGGAGTATTACCTTCCGGGGGTAAACCAGGTGGAGATCAAGCACAGCATCGGGTTGGACTTTGCGCGGGTGATTCGGGCGATGTTGCGTCAAGCGCCGAACATTATCCTGGTAGGGGAAATGCGGGATTTGGAAACTGCGCAAATGGGTATTCAAGCATCTTTGACTGGACACTTGGTTTTCAGTACACTACATACGAACGATGCGTCAGGTGCTATTACACGTTTGATCGACATGGGGGTCCCCGCTTATTTGGTCTGCAGCAGCGTCGTGGCGATCATGGCGCAACGTCTCGTCCGCGTGGTTTGCCAGAAGTGCAAGGAGACCTTCACGCCAAGTCAGCCGATGCTGGACGGCGCAGGAATTACCCCCGCAATGGCCAAAAACCCAACTTTTGCAGTCGGCCGGGGATGCGGGAGCTGCCAAGGCAGTGGCTACCGGGGACGAATCGCGATCTTCGAGTTGTTGTTGATGTCCTCGAGGATCCGCGAACTGACGTTCCAGAAAGTCTCTACGGAACAGTATCGAAGGACCGCCATTGCCGAGGGAATGACGACGCTCTACCAGGACGCGATCGACAAGGTCCTGCGGGGCGTAACCACCCTCGAAGAGGTATACCGGGTAGCCAAGAGATCCGAAGACGAATAGGCAAGCCTCGTTCGCTTGCTGGAAAAATTACTTGAGGTTTCCGAGAACTTGCGAATAATCGTTACGGACTTCGGGTAGAAGGTCCACCGGAACAGACAACAGAAGAGACGGCCTGGCCCGGGTTCCCGAGGCCGGGTACGCCCGGCGGGAGAGAATCTGAAGATGGCGACGATCCTCATCGATAAGCTTCTGCAAACGGTCGTCAACCGAAAGGCCAGCGACTTGCACCTGGCAGTCGGCCAGCCCCCCGTATTGCGGGTGGATGGCCACCTGAAGAAGTTGGAGACGAAAGTCCTGGGGCCGGATGACACGGTCGCCCTGATGAAGAGCATCACGCCGGAGCGTTGCCAGCAGGAGTTGCAGGAGGTGGGCGGGGCCGACTTCGGATTCGCGTTCGGCGACATGGCCAGGTTCCGCGTTTCGGTGTTCAAGCAGCGCGGGAACGTGGGCTTGGTGTTGAGGCAGATTCCCGTCCACTTGATGAACTTCAAGGACTTGGGAACCCCGCCGGTGTTGGCCAAGTTGTGCGAACGCCCGCGAGGTCTGATCTTGGTGACCGGCCCGACCGGCTCCGGCAAGACGACCACGCTGGCGGCGATGATCGACTACATCAACCAGAACTTCGACCATCACATCATCACGGTCGAGGACCCGATCGAATTCTACCACGTGCACAAGATGTCGACGGTCAATCAGCGAGAGCTTGGCGTGGACGTTCCCAGTTTTGCGGAGGCGATCCGCCGGGCGTTGCGGCAGGACCCCGACGTGATCATGGTGGGCGAGCTGCGCGACCTGGAGACGATCGAGACGGCGATCACCGCGGCCGAAACGGGGCATATCGTGTTCGGCACGCTGCACACGACCGGCGCTCAGGGGACGATCAACCGGATCATCGACGTGTTCCCCGTCAGCCAGCAGGAACAGATCCGCACGCAGTTGTCCACGGCGGTGATCGGCGTGCTTTCCCAGGCGTTGTTGCCGAAGATCGGCGGCGGCCGGGTGGCGGCCTACGAGATGCTGATCGTCAATTCGGCGACGGCCAACCTGATTCGAGAGAGCAAGACCTACCGCATCACGTCGGTGATCCAGACCGGGCACAAACAGGGGATGCAGTTGCTCGACGACCACATGTTCAAGTTGTGGCGGGACGGCCTGGTGGAGAAGACGGAGGTGCTCTTCAGGTCGAACAATCCCGAGGACCTGGCCGGCAAGATCGCGGCGGCCGAGCGGGGAATGTTCGAATCGGAGGAAGACGGGACGCAGGCGGCTGATAAGGCAACGGGACCTTCCGTCACACGGCGGGAGTAACACACGGCGGGAGTAACACACGGCGGGAGTAACACGAAGATGGCAATTCGGCGTATCGGTCAAATCCTGGTCGACCTGGGATTCATCGGCGACGAGCAGTTGGAGATGCTGCTGGACGAACAGCAGCAGCGGCCGGGGGAGTTGTTCGGGCAGATCGCCATCAGCATGGGGCTGATCAGCGAGGACCAGCTCGTCCAGGCGCTGGCCGAGCAGATGAACATGCCGGTGATCAGTCTCACCGACTTCGTGATCCCGCCCGACGTGCTGGCCTACGTGACCGAGCCGATGGCCCTGTTGTATCGCATCATCCCGATCAGTTTCGAAGACGAGACGCTGACGATCGCGATGTGCGATCCCCAGAAACTGTCGATCATCGACGAGTTGCGGAGTTTTCTCGGGTTCAACATCAAGGCGATGGTGACCACCGAGCGGGACCTGCTCAAGGCGCTGGACCGTTATTACGCCTCGGGGGGCGAAAGCGTCGAGACCCTGATCGCCGGCATGGAGCAGGACGAGGAGTTGGCCCGGGCGGTCAGCGCGCTGGAGCAGGACGGGGTGGTGGACCTCAGCAGCATCGAGGCGCTGGCCGACAGTGCACCCGTTCGCAAGCTGTTGAACATGGTCTTGCTGTTGGCCATCAAGGACCACGCCAGCGACTTGCACTTCGAGCCGTTCGAGAACGAGTTCAAGATCCGGATTCGGGCCGACGGCATCCTGTACGAGATGGTCCCGCCGCCGAGGCACCTGGCTTTCGCGATCACCACCCGAATCAAGGTGATGGCCGACCTGGACATCGCCGAACGGCGGTTGCCGCAGGACGGGCGGATCCGCTTGACGGTGGGCGGGCACCCGGTCGACTTGCGCATCAGCGTGCTGCCGACGATGTTCGGCGAAAGCGTGGTGATGCGGATCCTCGACCGTTCGGTGGTGATGCTCGACCTGGGCGTGGTGGGCATGGACACGGGCATCCTGGCCGTTTTCCGCGAGACGATCCGCAAGCCCAACGGAATCGTGCTGGTCACCGGTCCGACCGGATCGGGCAAGACGACGACGCTCTACGGTGCGCTGAACGAGTTGAACGCGATCGCCGACAAGCTGATCACCACCGAGGACCCGGTCGAGTACGACATCGACGGCATCATCCAGATACCCATCGACGCGGCGATCGGCAACACGTTCGCCCAATGTCTGCGCTCCATCCTGCGGCAGGATCCGGACAAGATCCTGGTGGGCGAGATCCGCGATCTGGAGACGGCCGAGATTGCCGTGCAGGCGTCGTTGACCGGGCACATGGTCTTCAGCACCCTGCACACCAACGACGCTCCCAGCACGGTGACGCGGCTGCGGGACATGGGCATTCCGCCGTTTCTGATCACCGCCACGCTGGAAGCGGTCCTGGCGCAGCGGCTGGTCCGCCGGATCTGCAAAGAGTGCAAAGAGCAGACCATGCCCAGCGGCGACATGCTCTCGCAGTTGGATCTGACGCCCGACGACGTGATCGACAAGAAGTTCTTCCGCGGGCGCGGTTGCGCGGCCTGCAACAATACGGGCTTCAAGGGACGCGTCGGACTGTTCGAGTACATGTCGGTCAACGACCAGGTCCGCGACGTCATCCTTCGCGGAGGATCGACCGAGCAGATCCGCGACGCCGCACTGCGGACGGGCATGCACGCGTTGCGCGTTTCCGGGCTGGAGAAAGTGTACGCGGGCGTGACCACGGTCGAAGAAGTGGTGCGCGAGACGGTGGCGGAAGTGTAAGTGCAGGTGCAGGCGTTCGGGGGTGAGCATCAGCGGTCGCGGGCACGAGAGTACGGATCAGGACTTGAAGGGCAAATCGTGGAATAGCCGGCAGCGGGGACGCACACCCGCCGCCTGACGTTCTTTGCAGGAGTCGAACCATGCCGACCTATCAGTTCGAGGCGATGGACGCCACCGGCCAAGAGATCAAGGACGTGGTCGAGGCGCCCAACCAGGACGAAGCGCAAGCGACGATCCGGCAGATGGGGTACTTCGTCACCAAGATCTCCGTGAAGAAGACCCGCAAATCGTCTGTGGAGAAGAAGGTCGCCCAGAACAAAGGCAAGTCGTTCGCCATCGGGGGGGTGAAACAGAAGGCGCTGACCACGTTCACTCGGCAGCTTTCGATTCTGCAGGACGCCGGGCTGCCGATCCTGCGAAGCTTGAAAATCCTCGAACAGCAATCGCGCCCCGGCGCGTTGAAAAACTCCCTGATCGACGTCTGCGACGAGATCGAGAGCGGGGCCACGCTCTCCGAGGCGATGTCCAAATCGCCCAAGGCCTTCGACCGGCTGTACGTGAACATGATCAAGGCCGGCGAAGCGGGCGGGGCGCTGGAGGTGATCCTCAAACGTCTGGCCGAGTTCCAGGAACGGGCCCAGGCACTGAAACGCAAGGTCCGCGGGGCCTTGGTCTATCCGATCGCCGTGATCACCTTCGCGACCGGCATCCTCGTGTTCATCATGTGGAAAATCGTGCCGAACTTCGTGAAGATCTTCGACGACTTCGGCGCCGATCTGCCGGGCAGAACCCGGGCACTGATGTCGATGTCGGACTGGGTGGTCAAAGGTTGGGGCGGATTTCCCGGAGGGCTCCTGCTCCCCTTGGTCCCGTTGGGCATCTGGCTGTCCGTGAAACTGGTGCGCCGGTTTCCGCCGGGCCGCTATGGATGGGACCTGTTTACGATCAAGATTCCCATTTTCGGCCAACTGGTGGAAAAGAACATCGTGGCCAGGACGATGCGCACGTTGGGGACCCTGGTGGCCAGCGGCGTACCGATCCTCGAAGCCCTGCACATCACCCGCGAAACCGCCGGCAACGCCGTCTTCGAAGAACTCTACCAGAAGGTGTACGAGTCGATTCGCGAGGGCGAATCGGTGGCCATGCCGATGAAGGAGTATTCCAAGCCGGCGTTTCACCCCGTCACGCTCGCCCTCTGGTTCGTATTCATCGGGGGGCCCGTCGGCGTGCTCTTGTACATGACCAAAATGAACCAGCGGATCCTCGACGACATGGTGGTGAACATGGTCGACGTGGGCGAGGAGACGGGCGAACTGGATACGATGCTCTACAAGGTGGCCGACACCTACGACGACGAAGTCAAGGTGCTGACCGAAAGCCTGATGAGCCTGATGGAACCGTTGCTGATCATCTGTCTCGGTCTGATGGTGGGCTTCATCGTGATTGCCCTGTTCGAGCCGCTGATCAGCCTGATCCAGAAACTGAGCTAAGTCGTAAACCTGAAGCAGGCAGCCTGCTGCCGGGGAGGACCCGTGATGGATACCATGTCCGGGGCGAGAGAGCCCCGCCGGGGTTTCACGCTGATCGAGATGCTGGCCGTGATCGTGATCATCGGGATCCTGGCGAGCCTGATCACGATGGCGGCCGTGGCGGCCATCAACCGGGCCAAAAAAGCCCGCATCAAGCTCGAAATCGACGGGCTGGAGATGGCGATCAGGAATTACATCAACGAATTCGGCGACTTGCCCGATTTCACCGACGAGGACGCCGTGTGGCGTCACATGAAGAACCGCTGGCCGAAGATCACGGACGCGCAGATCAACAGCGTCCTATCCAACCAGAACGCGGCCTCGTCGATCGTCTTCTTTCTCGGCGGCATGACCGACCCGGGCAACCCCAAGAAGCTGATCGGCTTCAGCGCGGACGAGCGGAATCCGTTCGATACGAGCACGAACGTCAGTCGCGACCCGCCGCGTTTCGAGTTCGAACCGGATCGGCTGGGCCGCATGAACGGCGTGCTGGTCTACTATCCCGATCTGGGCGTGACGATGAACTCTTGCCCCTTTGTCTACTTCCGCGCCCGGGGCAAGGCCGGCTACGACGCGGACATCCAAGACTGCGACATTTTGGGGCGGGACGGCGCTGCCGGCGATACCCAGACGATCCGGCCCTACTACAACACCGAAACCGACGACTGGGTCAACGCCAGCTCGTTCCAACTCGTCTCCGCCGGGTTGGACGACCAGTACGGCACGGGCAACAAGTACCCGGTGGGCACCGACTACTCGCCGGAAACCTTCGACAACATCGCCAATTTCAGCAACGTCACGCTGGACGACATGAGGCCGTAATCGTGCGAGCAAGCCACCCAACACGCGCGGTGCGTCGACGCGGCGGGTTCACGCTGATCGAGCTGCTGGTGGTGATCACGATCATCGGCATTGTGGCCGGGTTTTCCTACGGGGCGATGGCCCTGGTGCAACGCACCGCCCGGGTCAAAAGGACCCAGGCGACCATCGCCAAGCTGCACCGGATCATCATGAAGAAGTACCAGTCGTTCCGGGAGCGGCCGGTGCGGGTGGCCGGCGTGCGGATGACCCCGCAGGTCCTGCTGGACGCCCGCCGCGACCTGATGCGCATGGAAATGCCCGAACGGTGGCAAGACGTCATTCAAGGTCCACACAGTTTTGCCTGGGGCAGCATCCAGCGGCCGGCCCTGAGCGAGTTGTACCTGGAGGAGTTGAATCGTGCCAAGAGCAACGCCGGGCAAACGGCCGTCGAATCGTATGGGCCGGCCGAACTGCTCTACATGATCGTCGAATTCGGCAGCGACGAGGACCGGGCCCAATTCAACGACATGGACATCGGCGACGTGGATGAAGACGGGCTGCCCGAATTCCTCGACGGCTGGAAACAGCCGATCATGTTCCTCCGCTGGGCGCCGGGATTCACCGAATACTCGGACATCCAGAACGAAAACCTCAAAGATCTCAACGACCCGATGTACCACGATGCGTTCGATCCGCGGGGAATCGACCCGGGCGCGATCCACATGATCCCGTTGATCTACTCCGCCGGCGGCGACAAGCAATATGACGTCAATCTGGTGGGAGACTACGTTTTCACGGGCGATCCCGACGCCAATCTGCAGATCGGCGCGCCGGTGGACGAGGACGGCGACGGGCTCGGCTTCCACGACAACATCCACAACCATTATCAGGAACAACGATAACAGCCGCTTGCCGCTTGCGGCTTCGCACCCAACTTCCCCGGACGAGACGTCGACATGCGCCCCAGCAGCCCGAACCATCCGATCCGCCCGGCAAACGGCGCCGCAGCGCCCGGGCTCTCCCGCGGCGTGACCCTGATCGAAATGCTGGTGGTGGTCGCCATCTTGATGCTCCTGCTGGGCGTGGCGCTGCCGTCGATGCAAGGCACCATGGACGATCGCCGCAGCCGCGAGGCGGCCCGGGCCGTGAACGTCTATTGCGGCTCCGCCCGGGGCGTGGCGATGGGGACCGGGCGGCCGTGCGGGGTGATGATCCGCCGCATGGACAACGAGCGGGGGTGCAGCATGGTGCTCGAACAGGTCGAGGTGCCGCCCCCCTACGCCGGCGAATCGATCGACGCCAGGGCGCAGTTGACGTGCGTCAACATCGAAGGTGGCGTCGCCACCGTGCAGGCGGGGCTCTCCGGCGGGGGAATCAATCCCGACCTGGTCCACAAGGGCGATCGCGTCCGGTTCAACCACCAGGGGCCCCTGTATACCATCGCGGGCCAACCCAGCGCCAATGCCATGACGCTTGTGATCGATATCCGCGACGGGCAGATGTTGCCTTGGCCGACCGTCGCCGATGTTGATGCGCCGTCCGAGCCGGTCCCCTTCGAGATCCACCGCCAGCCGACCAAGTCGTTCGCCGATCCGCTCGAGTTGCCGACCGGCGCGGTGATCGACCTGGAAGCGTCGGGAACCGACGACCACGTCATCGGGCCCGGCAACGGCGAGCCGGTCTATATCCTCTTCTCGCCCAACGGCTCGGTGGACCGCGTTTACCACGACGGCCATCTCCACCCGGCCACCGAAACGATCTTCCTGTTGATCGGCAAACGGGAAAAGGTCCCCGCAGTCGCCGGCGAGGAGAACTTCCGCGACATGACGAGCCTCTGGGTCGCGTTGAATCCCCGCACCGGCCTGGTTACCACCAGCAACGTCGGGACCAAACCCACCAACACCACGGGCATCCCGGGAGACCTGGCCGACTCCCGGTATTACGCCATCAACGCCGAGAGCGCAGGAGGACGCTAACGTGATCAAGCGAATCGGTGCCAGACGCGGCGTCAGCCTGATGGAGGTGCTGATCTCGATCTTCGTGATGACCTTCGGGCTGTTGGGCTTAGCGGCGCTGATCCCGGTCGGGCGGTTCGCCATCGAGGAAACCGGCAAGGCCGATCGCTGCGGGGCCTGCGGCCGGGCCGCGATGCGCGAAGTGAAGGTCCGCCGGATGCTCGGTCCGGATTGGGATCTGCCTCCTAACAAGCGGCTGGTCGATTGGGTGGGGAACCCCGGCAGCGGCGGCCCCTTCGTCATCGACCCGATCGGCGTGGATGCCGGACTCGGAAACTCCTTGGGGCCGCTGCCGCGGATTACCCTGGCACTAAGGGACGCCTTGGGCAATGCGATCCCGCTGGATTCGATCTTCCGCTGGCGCGACGACCTGAAGTTCCACCGCCCCGAAGACGGCCAGCGGCCGCACCCGGCCATTGGCAACAGCGGCTTCCTCCTCGAACCGGACGGCTCGCCCCAGGACCAAGGCTATTACACCTGGTTTCTCACCGTCACGCCGGCACGGGGAGAATTGGGGCTGGAATGGGCCATGAAGCGGAATTACGCGATCTCGGTCGTCGTCTGTTTCCGGCGGACGTTGGAGCCGGAGCCCCAAGCCAACGTCACGCGCTTCATCGGCGGGGGATACGGCGGCGGCGGCGTGGTGCTGTCCGGGGCGGTCGAGGTCCGCGAAGGGGAGTGGATCATGCTCTGCGACGCGGCCGAGTGCAAGTGGTATCGCGTGGTATCGGTCGGCCAGATTCCCGGCGCCAACAACACCCGTCTGCGCCTGAGCGGTCCCGACTGGGACGTCAACCGCAATGCGAACCCGCAGGCCGTGATCCCCCGCAGCGTCGTGGGCGTCTACAGCACGGCGGTCGAAGTAGAACGCAACCCGCTCTGGGGAGCGATGTGAGGAAAAGGATGAATGATGAATTAGGAATGATGAATGACGAATGACGGGATGGGAAATCTTCCGTTCATCATTCATCATTCATAATTCATCATTCTCATCTCCCGGGCCTGGGCAAGGCGGCGGTTGATAGCAAGGAAACGGCGATGAAGATCAAGCACAACGGCGCCCGGCGGGGCGTGCTCTTGTTGGTGATCCTGGGTCTGCTGGCCATGTTCGGGCTGGTGGCGTTGGCGTTCGTCGTGCTCACCGGACAGGCCGAACGGACCGCCAAGGTGGTCCAGCAGATCGAGCAATATGCCGTTTCGGAGAAACAGCTCATCCACCAGGCCGCCATGCAGGCGCTGCGCGGCTCGACCAATCCGGTTTCGATCCTCGCGGCGCACAGCCTATTGGAAGATCTCTATGGGTACAACGTTCCCGATATTATGCCCATGACGGACCCCACGGCGCTTTGCGGGGGCCAGTTGTTCGAGTTCACCGTTTCCAATCCGCATCGCCGTGTGGGATGCGTATTGACGATGCTCGACGGTACGGCCGTGGGTGAGAGTACGCTGATCGTGGGAATCAATCCCACCGACTCGCGCGTCCAGGCACTGGCGTTCAAGAAGGGCTTTCCACAGCCCGGCGAACGTTTCGTGATCAACAATGCCCCGTTCAGCGGTACCGGGTTCGGATATGATTCCGCCACCGGCCGGCTGAATCTGTCGGACAGTGCGACGGGCCATCCGCTGGCCCTGCTGCCGGGCGCGGCGGCCAACCTGTTTCCCGCCGGCGGGGCCAACGAGGGCTGCGACGCGGTCGATTTCCAGAACATGCTCCTGGGCGCCCAACTGCGCGATCCGAACACCGGCCAGATCATCACCATCCCCTCGCTGCACCGCCCGGCGCTGGTGAATTACTGGGCCAACAACGGAGGGAACCTTTCCGATCCTGCTTTCCTTAAGAGCGTGATCCTCCGGCCCATGCCGCAGATTCACCTCAATTTCGACGGCGGCAATCCCTTCTTTGACCCGACGTGGAACGGCCTCGACTATGTCGATGACGGCACCGGGGCGAATCGCTACCGTTGGGACGTGGACAACGACGGCGACGGCTACACGGACGGGATCTGGGTGGACCTGGGGATGCCGGTCCGCTCCACGCCCGACGGGCGGCTCTACAAGCCGTTGTTCTCGTTCCTCTGCGTCGATCTCGACGGCCGGCTGAACCTCAACGCGCACGGGAACCTGTGGCAGGCCCAAGAGGACGCTTACCCGGATGCCAACAACTACCGGGACAAGACGATTCAAGGCGACAGTCCCATCACCCAAGCCCGATTCGCCGGCGGCACGACGGAGGCCCGGGTGCCGTGGGGACAAGGGACCGGACCGGCCGAAATCAATCTCCTCCCGGCGTTCGAAGACATCACCACGCCCGGCACCTACTACGTGCCTTTGTACCGGCAGTTGCTCGCCGGCGAGGCGTCGGCCGTCGATGGTCGTTACGGAGAGGCCGGCGGACAGTTTCAGTTGCCCGGCTTCTCGGGACAGGAAGACCCGCGAAGCTGGAACCGGAACTACGCCTACGCGCAGGACTATTGGGGCTACCTGTCCGGAGGAGACCGGTTGGCCTTGGGCGCCTACGGTTCGCCGCCCGATTTCCTCGGTGTCGGGGGCGTCGCGCTGGACATGGCCGGCCGGCCCGTCTTCTTGAACATGGGACACTCCGGCACCGACTTCCCCGACGATCCCTACGAGATCGATCTCTCGCCGGGCAGTACGCACGGACTGAGCGGCTGGTCGTGGACCGACAATCCCTTCAGCCCGGCCGAGTTCGAGCGGCTACTGCGGCCGTTCGATCGGGACGCCAGCAAGCTACCCATGCGGCTGGCCTACCTCACCGGCAACGTGCTCTACCACCGGCGTCACGCCTTGACGACGGAAAGCTGGGACCTGCCCTGCCCGAGCCTCGAACTGCCCGCCTCGCTACGGACCGGCGGCGGCCGGGCGTATCACTTCGTCGACCTGCTGCGGATCAAGACGGGCGATCAGCCCGATCTCTGGCGACAGTTGGTGCCGCCGGAAATGCTGGCCGGGCTGAAGATGGACTTGAATCGCCCCCTGGGCAACGCCCGCGACGATGACGGCAACGGTATCGTCGACGAGCCTGCCGAAGCCCCCGGCGAGCAGTTGACGCTCTGCAACGGACAAACGCTTTCCCAGGGACAATTCACGGCCAGCACGGCCACCGTCGCTTTCGATCATTTCAACGACGGCAGTCCGCGGAATTCCTATGACGCCCGGCAAGTCCAACCTCGCGAAGTCCACGCCCGGCACCTCTACGTGCTGATGATGCTCCTGGCCGACCAGCGCTATTTTTTGGAGACCCTCCAGTGGGACCAGGAGAAGGTCGCCCGGTTCCTGGCCCAATGGGCGGTCAACGTGGTCGACTTCCGCGATCGCGACTCGATCATGACGCGGTTCGCGTACGACGTGGATCCGTTCGACGGCTGGAATCCCAGCGGCAACGAGACGCATATCGTCTGGGGCTGCGAGCGGCCCGAGTTGCTGATCACCGAAACCCTGGCCTTCCACGACCGGCGGACCGAAGACCTCGAGGATCACGGGTATTGCGAGAAGCCGGAGGGCGCCGGCGATCCGGGCGGAGAACCCGGAGAGCCCGGCGAGGAGGATTGGCCCAAGGAAGAAGAGGAAGGCGACAAGAAGGTCGACCTCGACTCGAGATACCGTCCTCAAGGATCGCTGTTCATCGAATTGTTCAATCCC
>DATLAN010000622.1:0-12919 GCA_035527455.1 Thermoguttaceae bacterium | reverse complement strand
TCCGCGGTTGGTACTCTACGTGAGCGGAACGGCGGGCAAGCCCGCCCGCTAAACTTCCGGTGCCGCGAACTGGACCTTTTCCAATCCCACCTGGCGGCAGAGGTCGTAGACGTCGATCACGTTCTCCATCGGCACGGCCGGCTCCACGTCGAGGATCACCGGAAGGTCGCTTTTCAATCGTCGGATCGTTGTGAGCACTCCCTCGACCCGGTCCAGATCGTAGTACTCTTGTCCGTTGATCTCCCAAAACACAGCGCCGTCTCGCCAGAGGATCTTCACGACGATCTCATCCAGATCCTCTTCCAGCGGGTCGATCTCCACGGCCGTTTCGATCGTGCCCGGCAGCGGCGGAAACGGCAACGGCAAGACCTCCTCGTTGCGGAAGCTGGCCGTGCAGACGAAGAAGATCAGCAACAGGAAGATCACGTCGATCATCGGCGTCATCTTCACTTCGAGCCGGCCGCCGGGATCGCGATGGTAAGGAGGACGACGCATGGGAAGGAATGATGAATGATGAATGATGAATGATGAATGATGAATGATGAACGGACGGTGCTATTCTTCGATGACGGCGAACGTGAGATCCCAGACGTCGGCGCGGACGCAGGCGAGCATGATCGGCTGCACGACGCCGTAGGCCACCCGGCGGTCGGTGCGGATGCGGACTTCCAGTTCGCGATCCGGTTCCCGGTCTCTCTCGTAACGGATCAGCTTCTCCAACTCGTCGGTCTTCATGCGCCGCCCGGCGACGACGATCTGTCCCTCGGCCGATTCTTCGTGCACGACGTTGATCACGACGCGGCGGGTCTCGTCCTCGCGGGGGTTCTCGCCGCTGGCAGCCCCGGGCAGATCCAGCGGGAGCTGGCTCTCCTGCTGGGCCAGGTGGCTGGAGACGAGGAAGAAGATGATCAGCAAGAACACCACATCGATCATGGGCGTCATGTTGAAGCCCAGGCCACCCCGCGTGAGATTCGCAGGCACGCGCATCAGGCACCTCCGGCCGGCGGCGGGGGCGGCGTGATGGGTGGCTGCGGCTTACCGGCGGCCAGCGCCCGCTTCAACGGCGCGAAAACGTGCTGGACCACGTAAGCCGTCTCGGCCACAAGCTGATCCACCCGATTGCGAAACACGGCGAACGCGGCCAGCGAGGGAATCGCCACGATCAGGCCCTCGACCGTGGTGACCAACGCCAGGTAGATCCCTTTGGCCAGATCAGCGGCCCGAGCGGCTCCCTGGGCGTCGGAGACCTCGCGGAAGGCGAAGATCATGCCGATCACCGTGCCCAACAGGCCCAGCATCGGGGCGATGTTGCCGATCACCGAGAGGTACTCGATCTTGCGGAACAGCCGGGCCGACTGATCGGCGGCGGCGTCTTCGGTGGCCTTTTCCACCGCCGCCCAACCCCCGTCGACCTCGTTCAAACCGGCCTCCATCACGTAAGCCAGAAAGCTCGGCTCCATGCGGCATCGCTTTCGGGCGGAACTCACCTGGCCCTTGCCGAGCAACTCGCGGACTTCCTCGCCCAGGTTCGGCGGGATCAGGACCGGCTCGCGGATGGTCATCAAGTGCTCGACGACCAGCGCGACCGCGCCGACCGACAACAGCATGATGATCACGCCGACCGGTCCCCCGGCCATGAGAATCCCCCAGAATCCCCGCGGCGAGTCGGACTTCTTGTCTTTTCCGTCGGCCGCGTCCGTTTTCGCCGTGCTCGAACCATCCGACGCATCCGGCACTTGGGCCGATGAAGGCACGACCGCCCAGAACAGGGCCAGAACGACGACGGCGATGAGCAGAAGCGTAATTCCGCGCAATGTGATCTCCCGACAAAAAACGTGAAACGTCGAGCAAGCTCGACGGCTAAATGGTCCTATTCTTCATCCATAATTCATACTTCATCATTCTTCATTCATAATTCATACTTCATCATTCATAATTCATCTTCGCCTTCGCCTCGGCCACGGCCCGTTCCTGGGCGGGATACTTCTTGATCAGCTCGCGATAGAGCCGCAGCGCTTCTTCGGTGCGATCGAGCATTTCCAGGGCGCGGCCGGCCTCCAACAGCGCCTGGGCGGCCAGCTCGCGCTGATCGGGATAGAGAATCGCCACCCGCAGCATCGCCAAAGCGGCCGATTCCCACTGTTGTTGCCGCAGCCGGGCTTGCCCCAGCACGAAATAGGGCCCCGCCGCCAGCGACTCGGGCAGCTTCTCGATCAACGGGTCCCACGTGTCGATTCGCTCGACGCCGGCGGTCGCGATTTCCGCCCGCCACGTTTGCGCCAGGGCCAATGGGGCGATCTGCCGATCGGAGCCGAGCGTCAGGTTCCTCAGCCGCCGCAGCGCGTCGCTGCGCGAGGAGGTGCCCAAGAGGTGACTGGCACCCAACAGCACGGCCGCCGGTTCGTCGCGGATCAGCCACGCCCGGGCGGCCTCCTCCAAGTGGGGCGACGGTTGCCGCGACATCCAGGCCAGCGGAATGCAATCGAAATAGGGCGTGTTGGGATCTTCCAGGATCAAGCCCAGGAACTCGTTGCCCGCCCGATCCGGCCGATCGATCGCACGATAGCAGCGGACCATTTGGGCCGTGATCTGCCGCTGGACCCAACGCCTGGATTCGCCACCGCGGGCCCGATCGTAAGAGTCCACGGCCTCGGCAAAACGCCCCGCGGCGAACAGGGCGTCGGCCTCGATCTTCTCTGGGCCGTACTGCGTGTCGATTTGCACGATTTGCTCGCCGGGGATCTCCTTGCGATGCCCGCCGAGCATTTCGAGCTGAAGGCGGCCGCTGCGGTAGTCCACGATCCGCCCGGTGACCTTCGTTTGCCCGCCCGTGGGGCCGACCACCGTCACCGTGTCCTGCGCGGCGGCCGGGACAACGAGCAACAACAGGATCGCGGTGGAAAATGGGGACTGGCTCCGAGCCGCAGATCGTGCAAGAGTCGCGGAAAAGGGCTGCCGGCTCGGTGCCTGTCCCCTTTTTCCACGGGGGCCCGCAGTCGCCGCCCGAAAAAGGGGACAGGCACCGTCGCCAGCGCAAAACAGCACTGGAGGATTGCATCTCGACGGAGCCAGTCCCCATTTTCGGGCTCCCGCACTTGCAGTTCGAGTTGTCACGGAATCATCCTTCATGGGCGTGGTGCGGAGGGGAATTTCGAGATGTCCACGTAGCCGTACTTCCCGCCCGTCTCCCGAGCGAGCCGGACGAGGAAGTTCTCCGACCGCGGCGCCGGGCCGGAGCCGAACTCGATCGCGTTGATGCTGATGCCGTTGGACAGGCGCCGGATAGTCGCCAACTGTTCCGGCCACATCGGATCGTCGGCGTCGGTGAGAAAAAAGATCACGTCCGGCTGAAGCTTCAGCGCCAACGACAACGCCTTCTCGCGGTCGGTGTTTCCGGCGGGAATGATCGAACCGACGAACTTTCGGGCCAGAATCTTGTTCTGATCGGTGGCAAACAGCAGTTGGCCCGGCGTGCCGCCGATCTGCGGGATCGAAGGTTCCTCGTTGAAGAAGACGATCTGGAATTGATGGGTCTTTTCGAGGCTTTCCAGGCTGGCCAGCAACTGATCCTTCGCCACGGCCAGCGCGTTGTGCCAGCCCATGCTTCCGGAGCGATCGAAGACGTAGGCCAGTTTGTAGCCTTCCCCTTCGACCCCGAAGACCTGCGTGCGGAACCTGCCGCCGAGGTCTCCACCTTGGCCGCCGGGGCCTTCTGTCTTGCCGATGGCCGAACCGACCCCCCCGCCGGGCATGCCGGCGCCGCCGATCGGCCCCAACAGCGGCGGCAAATCGGGCGTGGGGTCGCTCGGCGGGCGGTCGCTGAACAGCTCGGCCAGGCTGCCCACCGTGGTCACCGCCGAGGCGGCGGAGTCGCTGCGTCGGGCGTCGTCTTTACCTTGGTAAAAATCCTCGCCGCCTCGCTGACGTTTCAGCACGATGCCTACTTCCGCAGTTCGCTCGGCGGCGGGACTCTCGGGGCGGCTGAGCCAAGGCGTCAGGCTCAGGACGATAACCAACGTGAAGTGCAAGACCAGCGAAATCAGCCAACTGGGCACCGTGGGCTGCCAGAGGGGTTGCTCCGGACGTTCCGGTGTCGGCGGGATGGGACCACTGGGCGGCATCGGTCCGAGGCTTTGAAAATGCTGTCAGTGAAAGCAGTTACGACGTGCGACGGAATTCTAGGTCGAGCCGGGCGGCGAGTCAACGCGAGTCGGGTCTTGACATCGTTATGGTCGACTCCGGGGTGGCACGCCCTGAGGAACGAAGGGCGTGGTACGTCGGGATAACACGCCCTTCGTCCCTCAGGGCGTGCCACCCACTGCCGAATCCCAGCGTCGCTTGCCACGGAACCCTTCGCCAGGACCATTCAGCCCCACCACAGAGAGCCCCGTTCGCCCGACTGTACACTATGATTATAATTCAACCAGACTATTCACTCCTACGGAGCTTGAGCCTGTGCGGATCGTCAAATATCCCCATCCCACCCTGCGTCACAAGTCGAAACCGCTCCGCCGCGTCGATGCCGAACTGAAGAATACCATCCGGGGGATGCTCGATCAGATGTACGCCGATCGGGGGATCGGGTTGGCGGCCAACCAGATCGATCTGCCTTACCGGCTCTTCGTGATGAACATCGAAAGCGACCCGGCGGCCACGGACAAGGAATTCGTGTTCATCAACCCGGTGATCGCCAAGCGGAGCGGCACCGAAGAGGGCGAGGAAGGCTGCCTGAGTCTGCCGGAGATCTACGCCCCGGTGAGGCGGTCGGCCAAGATCGTCCTTTCCGCCTTCGACATCACGGGAAAAGAGGTCCGGTACGAACTCAGCGGCCTGTTCGCCCGGGCGGCCCAGCACGAATACGACCACCTCGACGGCGTGCTGTTCATCGACCGGATCAGCGAGAGCAGCCAGTTGGCGGTGAAGGACGCGTTGACCGACCTCGAGGCCGAGTTCCAGGGCGCCCGCCAGCGAGGCCAGATCCCCGACGACGACCAGATCGCCGCCCGGCTAAAGGAGTTGGAGCAGCTCAGAACATAGTAGCCATCTCGCTCCGCGAGATGAAGCCACGTCTCGCGGTGGGTGGCACGCCCTGAGGTACGAAGGGCGTGTTTTCCCGGCGTACCACGCCCTTCGTGCCTCAGGGCGTGCCACCCCAGAGTTTGACGCAACGATGTCAAGAATCGTTTGGTGCTAGGATTCAACCCCCGCGCATCTTGCGAAGAATGTCCCAATAGGCCCCGCGGGCGCCGTCGGCAATGGCGGCGGCCAGGGCCTCGTTGGCGTTGTAGTTGTGGTCGCCCTGCCCATCCGGTTCTTCGGCGGCAATCTCATCCTGCGGCTCGAAGAACCGTGGATCCCCGGCGATCAACTCGCGCACCAGCCGGGCCGGACGCTCGCCCAACGCCGCGGAGACGTAGAACGTAGGCCGCAACAGGTCGACCGGTCCTTGGTAATGGCGGCGGATGTTGGGATTCGTTTCCGGCGGACCTTCCGCGGCGAGCATCGCGGCGACCGGCGTGCCCGGATAAAGACGCATCCCCAGCGCCGCCCCGGCGCAATCGGGATCGATCTGCTGGAAGAACCGGATCGTCTCGGCGATCGTTTCCGGCGTTTCGCCCGGCCCTCCCAGGAGCATGTCGAGCATCACGGCGATGCGGTTGCGGCGGCAGAGCGTCACGGCCTCGGCCAGATCGGCCTGGCGATGCGGCTGGCGATAGGTGGCCAGCATCGCCGCGGAGGCCGAGTCGCTGGTGAAGTTGATGCCCACGCAACCCGCCCGGGCCATGCGCCGGGCCAACTCGGCGTCGAACGGCGTGACGGCCAGATAGGCGTACCATCGCACCCGGTCGCCAAGCCCGCGGCGGATCCACTCGTCGCAGACCGCCCGGGCGTGATCCGGCGGCAGGTTGAACTCGGCGTCGCAGAGGTGCAGCACGTCGATCCCTTGGGCCAACAAGGCTTCGACCTCGTCGGCCACCTCGGCCGGATCGCGCAGCCGCAGCCGTGTTCCTTTGGCCAGCGGATCGGCACAGTAGATGCACCGGCGATGGCAGCCCCGCTTGGTTTCCAGGCCGATCTGCCCACCACGACGGAAGTAGACGGCGTTGTCCACCGCGTCGCGGCCGGTGGGCACGGTCGGATGGTCCGGCCACGCGGGAGGATTCGTCCGCAGCACGCCGTCTTCGCGATAGATAAGCCCGGGCACTTGCTCGAATCGCCGGCGGCCGGCCAGTTCGTTCCACAGTGCGACGACGGCCCGTTCTCCGTCGCCGCGGATGCCGAAATCCGCCTGCGAATACTCGACGATCCGCCGGGCGAAGATCGAGAAGCCGACGCCGCCGAGCACGATCGGCGCGTTGCTTTGCGAGCGGATGTCCGTGATCGTTTCGCAAAACGCGGGCAGGAACCACTCGCCGCTGGGCCAGAAGCAGTCGTCCACGTTGCGCAGCGAAAGGCCGATCAGCCCGGGCCGGCGGTCGGCGAAGTAGTCGCGTATCGCCGCGCGGGGATCTTCCGCCAGGGCCAGATCGAGCAGCTCCACGTCGATCCCGGCCTGCCGTGCGGCGGCGGCCAGATAATCCAGCCCCACCGGCGCAATCGGCGGGACCATCCGGTTGGTGTTGACCAGGGTGAGCATGTCCTTGGCAAGGGGTACGCGATCGAGACCGTTCTGTCAAGATGCCGCCTCATTTAGCCGCCGGGCTTGCCCGGCGCGTTTCTCGACGGGAAAATAGTCACTGCCCGACGCGCCGGGCAATCCCGGCGGCTAAATGATTTCGAATGATTCGAACCCGTGTTTTCCCCTGCGAAGGAGACCCGTCATGACACGCCCCGACCGACCCGCGTCCTCTCAACTCAGCCGGCGAGAACTGTTGGCCCTTTCGGCGGCATTCGGCGGCACGTTCATGGCGGCCCAGGGCCTGGCGGCCGATCCTCCGGCCGAGAAACGGCCCATCGCCCAAACGCCCGGCAAACGCTACGACATGAAGAAGTCGATCAACCTCTGGGCGCTGCCGTATCCGGACAAGATGTCGTTGAGGGAATGTCTCCAGCTCTGCAAGGACGCCGGGTTCGACGGGGTCGAGATCAACTACAACCTGGAAGGCGAACTCTCGCCGGAGGCGTCCGAGGCGGACATTCGGGCGATCGGCGAAATGGCACGCAAGATCGGCATCGAGATCAGCGGGCTGTGCTCGTTCCTCTTCTGGCCGTATCCGCTGACGCACAACGACCCAGAGCGCCGCGCCGAGTCGTTGGAACTGGCGCGGAAGATGATCCGCGCGGCCTGGCTGCTGAAGACGCCCAACCTGCTGGTCGTGCCCGGGGCGGTCTACATCCCCTGGCTGCCCGACGAGCCGCCGGTCCCGCCCGAGGTCTGCGACCGCCGCGCCCGGGAGGCCGTCCGCCGGCTGATCCCCGAGGCCGAGAAGGCCGGCGTGTACCTGAACATCGAGAATATCTTCCTCAACGGCTTCCTGCACAGCCCGCAGGAGATGATCGAGTTCGTCGACAGCTTCGGCTCCGACCGGGTTCAGGTCCACTTCGACACGGGCAACATCATGCAGTACCACTTTCCCGAGCACTGGATTCCGCTGCTGGGCAAGCGGATCCGCAACGTCCACTTGAAGGAGGCGTCGAAGCGGGTCCACGAGTTCAACATCGACACCTTCCGCCCGCTGCTGGACGGCACGACCGACTGGCCGGCGGTGATCGAGGCCTTCGACCGGATCGGCTATCGCGGCTACCTCACGTTCGAGTACTTCAACCCCTTCCCCCACTGGCCCGAGTCGCTGATCTACCAGACCTCCGACGCGCTGGACCGGATGTTGGGGAGGAAGATCGGGTGATGAGAAAGGGAGATGGCTGCCTGGAAATCGAGCGGATTCGGGGCTGGGGGCTAGGGGCTGGGGGCTGGGGGCTGGGGGCTGGGGATTCGGGGAGTGGGCGATCCAACCGGTCGATTGCCGGTTGGTCGCAACGATCAGGGGCGTTCACGCCCCTTTCCGGCGCAGCCGGTATTAGGCCCGGCATTCATGCCGGGTGACTTTGCCTTGCCACCTCGCCCTGGAGAGGGTAAACTATACCCCAGATGCCGGTTGGGCGATATGCCGCCGGAAAGGGTCGTTCCTTGAGGGCAGTTCGATGAAATGGGAGGAGACACTGTCATGTGGAAGAGACCTTGGCTGATCGGTGTGGTGTTGGCGGCGGCAATCGTCTCATGGAATGGGTTGCCGAGCTTCGCCCAGGCAGCGCAGCCGGGTGCGGCGGCGGGCGCGCCGAGCGTGGCTGTTTCGCCTCACTTCGGTCCGCGACGCATGAGTACGGAAGGCGTCGAGCCTGAGACAGCGATCTTGACCAGACAGCCACCCTCGGCTGTCGAGCCGATGGGTACTTCGATTGCAGAGTCTGCGGCTGTGGCAGGAACACCGCCGCCGTCGTACGATCCTTTCTCGCCACTGGCCGAAGAAGACCCGTTCGGCCCCGGGGCGTCGGAATCCGAGGACGACAATCCGTTTGGCGAGAAGAAACCGGACGCCGGCAAGGTGCTCCGGGCCTTGGGGAGAGCTTTCCAGTTGGACGTGGAGCCGTACGAGGAAACGGACGAGGACGACCTGGAAACCGATCCCGCTCCCTTCTTCGAACCGAGCCGGCCGCACGAGGCGGATCCGTTCGGCGAGTTCGAGCCGTCGGAGCATAATCCGTTCGGTTCCTCATCGGCCTTCTACGGGCGCGGCACGGAAAAGTCCCCGAAGCGGCACGTGCCGGCAACCACCGGCGGCAAGCTCCGCTCGGGGGTGAAGGCCATCGAGGAGGCGCTGGACCAGCGCACCAAGCTGGAATTCATTGAAACGCCGCTTCACGACGTGGTCGACTACCTGCGCGAGCGTCACAAGATCTGCATCGTAATCGATCAGCAAGCCCTCGCTTTGGTCGGCATCGCGTCGGATCAGCCGATCACGGTGAATATCAGAAAGTTGCCGCTCCGCCTGGCGTTGGACCTGATGCTTCGAGATTTCGACCTGATCTGGACGATCCACAGCGACGTGTTGCTGATCACCACGCCGGAAATGGCCGAGATGATGTTGACCACCAAGGTCTACGACGTGGCCGACCTGGTCGTCTGCCGCGACGCGAAGGGCAAGCTGTGGGAGGACTATGATACGTTGATCGACGTGCTGCAAACTACCATCGAACCGATGAGCTGGGACGTCGTCGGCGGGGCCGGCTCGGCCAGCGGCGGCACGTTCGATACGGCCAAGGTCCTGGTCGTCTTGCAGACCTATCGCACCCATCGGCAGATCGCCGGACTGTTGAAGAAGCTGCGCCGCGTTGCCCAGGAACACCCCGGCAACGGCAAGCCGCCGCGGCGAAATCGGTCGCCCGGGGGTTGTTTGGAATTCTCCACAATCCCGGTCGTGGGGTGAGGCGTCCGGTGGAAGGCCGTAGGTCAGGGCTTGCCCTGACGCTTGCGCGGTCGAATGTCACAAAGATGTTCCATCAGGACAAGCTTGCGCGGTCGAGTGTTATGAGGAGGTTCCGTCAGGGCAAGCCCTGACCTACGTGGACTTTCTGCCATTGGCCGTTGAGGCGTTTGGCGGAGACGGGCAGCGACGTGCCGAGGCTTTGGGCGAATTGGGAGACGCGGTACTCTTCGAGCATCCAGCGGAAGTGCTCCAGCTCGGGATCGCGCACTTGCAGCGGCTCGTTTCGCCGGGCCTGCTCTTCATAGGCTTGCCAATGGCCTTGGATCTCTTCGCAGGCGGCCAGATCGCGATCGAGGCCGCCGCTGCGCAACCGCTGAATCCGCACGCCGATCGCTCGAAAGTACCGCGGATAGTACACCAGCCATTGCCAAGGCGTCGACGTCAGGAAACCCGGCCCGGTCAGCCGGTCGATCTGCCGGCGCATGTCGTCGACGGCCCGTTGCAGGCGCGGCGATGAGGCCTCGTCGATATCCAGCCGGGCCTGGTGAAACGCCTGCCAGAGTCCCGGCAGCACGGCGGCGATCTCTTGCACGGCCACGCCCAGATGCCGCCTCGCTTCGCAGACCATGGCGTCGTAGTCCGCCCGGGTACGAGGTAGCTTTTCCTCCGGACGCAGCGCCCGGTGTGCGATCAGTTCGGCCAGCGACTCGCGCAGATCGAAGCCCGGCAGCAGCGAGGCGTATAGCAGCATCTCCTCCATGCCGGGGAACCAGGCCACCTGGGCGCGGATCTCCCGCCGGGCGTCGAGCAAGAACAGCCGGGCCAGCCCCCGCTGCGATTGCCACGCGGCCTGCTGCGGCGAGTCGGCCAGACGCAATGCCACCGAATCGCCCATATCGACCAGCATCGGATGGCACTTCAAAGCCAGGTGGTCGCGGCGAATCTCGACCTGCTCGGGCAGCTCGTCGAAATCCCAGGCGAGCAGGCCGTCGCGGCACCAGCGGGGATCGTCCAACGTGGCAAGCTGCTCCGAGACCAGCTCGCCGAGTTGCCCGCGGACTTGATTCAGGTCCCGCCCCTGGGCGATGACCTCGCCCTGGTCGTCGACCACGCGTACGTTCATCTGCAATTCCGGCGGGATTCGATCGAGCCGGAAATCCCCGGGCGTGACCCGCGCGCCGCCGATTCGCCCGAGCGTAGCGGCCACGGCCGAGAGCATGTCGCCTTCGCCGAAGCGAATCTCCGCCGCCACTTGCCGGGCCGTGTCGGGGGCGGGAACGAACTTCGTCCGCAACGGCTTGGGCAACGACTTGATCAGCGCCGTGATCTTCTGCCGACACAAGCCGGGCACCAGCCACTGCAAACGCTCGGGGCTTAGCTGGTTGACGGCCTCCGGCGGCACGTCGACGTGAACACCGTCGCTGGGCGAACCCGGCTCGAAGCGGTAGTCCAAGGGCAGTTCCATGTGGCCCGTATCGACCGCGTCGGGGAAGCCGTCGCCGTCGAGCGGCTCGTCCTGCGGCTCGAGCAGGTCCTCGCGCGACATGAACAACAGCCGCGGGTCGTCGCGCGCGGCCCGGCGGCGCCAGGTCTCCAGTCGGGCGGCGTCGTAAACGTCCTCGGGAATCCGGCGCTCGTAGAACTCAAAACGAGCCCACTCGCCCGAGAGCAGGTCGCGGCGCCGCAGTTTCCGCTCCAACAGATCGAGTTCGACCACCAGCGCCTGGTTGTGTTGCAGGAAGTCGGGCTTGAGGCGGATATCGCCCTCGACCAGCCCCTGGCGGATCAGCAGCTCGCGAGCCGTGGCGGGGTCGATCGGTCCCAGTGCCACGGACCGTCGCGGCACGATGATCAGGCCGAAGAGGCTCACCCGCTCGAACGCCCTGGCCGACCCGCTGTCGGCGTCCCAATGGGGTTCGCTGTAGGTGCGGTGGACGAGGTGTTCGGCCGCCGGCTCGATCCAGTCGGGGTCGATCTTCGCGCAGGTCCGCAGATAGCGCTTGGTGGTCTCGACCAGTTCCGCGCCGACGACCCACTTCGGCTTGCCGGCGAAAATGCCCGAGCCGGGCCAGAGGTGGGCCTTCGTCCCGCCGGAGCCGGTGTATTCGTAAGTCGCCAGGCGGCACGCGATGTTGGCCAGCACTCCCGTGAGGATGGCCCGATGGATCGGCTCGTACTCGTCTTTGCGGCGGTGCGTTTTCAGGCCGGCCTCTTCGACCAGCCCGGTCAGTTGCCGGTGGATGTCGACCCACTCCCTCATGCGGTTGTACGAGAGGAAGTTCGTCCGGCAGGCCCTGCGAAGCTGGTTGCGGGAGAGTTCGTGCCGCAGCTTCTGGCAGAAGTCCCAGAGCTTCAGGTAGGCCAGGAAGTCGGAGTCCTCGTGGGCGAACTGGGCATGGGCCTTATCGGCCGCTTCTTGCTTTTCGACGGGCCGCTCGCGGGGATCGCGGATTTCCAGGACCGAAGCGATGATCAGCAGTTCGCTCAAGCAGCCGTGCTCGTCGGCCGCGAGGATCATCCGCCCGATGCGGGGATCGACCGGCAGTTGGCTCAGCCGCCGTCCCAAGGGGGTCAGCTCTTGACGCCCGTCGATCGCGCCGAGTTCGAAGAGCGTCTTGAAACCGTCGCGCACGGCCGCCGGACGGGGCGGGTCGAGAAACGGAAACCGTTCGATCTCGCCTAGCCGGAGCGATTTGGCCTGCAGGATCACGGCAGCCAGGTTGCTCCGCTGGATTTCCGGCGGCGTGAAGCGCGGGCGGCTCTCGAAATCCCCTTCGCTGTAGAGCCGCACGCAGATGCCCGGCCCGATACGCCCGCAGCGTCCCTTGCGTTGTTCGGCCGAGGCCTGGGAGATCGGCTCGATGGGCAGGCGTTGCGTCTTCGAGCGGGCCGAATAGCGGGCGATCCGCGCCGTGCCGGGATCGATCACGTAGCGGACCCGCGGGACCGTCAGCGACGATTCGGCCACGTTCGTAGCGATCACGATCCGCCGCGGTCCGGTGGTGCGGAAGATCCGCTGCTGTTCGCTGCCCGGCAGCCGAGCGTAAAGGGGCAGGATCTCGACCGGCGGCTTGCGGCCACCGCCGGCGGTGAGATGTCCTCGCAGCACTTTGGCCGTTTCGTGGATGTCGCGTTCGGTGGGCATGAAAATCAGCGTATCGCCCGGCCCTTCGCGCGACAGCTCGTCCACCGCCGCGACGACGGCCCCGAGCCAATCGCCCTCGCCCTGCTCCTCGTCGCAGCCGAGCGGCTGGTGGCGGACCTCGACCGGATAGGTCCGCCCGCTGACCTCGATGATCGGCGCGGGACCTTCGCTCGAGGCGAAGTGCCGGGCGAACCGCTGGGCATCGATGGTGGCCGAGGTGATGATCAGCTTCAAGTCGGGCCGCTTCGGCAGCAGACGCTTGAGGTAGCCGATCAGGAAGTCGATGTTCAGCGACCGCTCATGGGCCTCGTCGATGATGATCGTGTCGTAGCGTTCGAGGAAGCGGTCG
>DATLAN010000621.1:0-3670 GCA_035527455.1 Thermoguttaceae bacterium | reverse complement strand
CCGGAAGCCCGGCGGGCAGTGAGAACGGGGGGTGCGGTCAGGAGGTCCGCTTGATGAATCCGGTTACGCGATAAAGCATCCGGTTGTCGGTGTCGGAATGGGTCATCGCTGCTACCTCAGTGGTAATTGGATCGCCCGAGCCCGATGCGTTCCATGCCTTGGAGCCAGGCTGATTGTCCGTATCAATTTCTACCGGATCGTTGGCGTTGCCGTGCGTGTGTGCTGCGTGAGCGGTGTGATTGTTTTCGGTCGTACCGTGTTTACGGAATCCGCCGGTGTCGCCGATCGTATCCTCGTCGGCCGCCGGCGATCCGCCGCGATCAATGCCCATCGGCACACGGCTAGCGAAGCCCTCGTACCACTCCCATCCCGGACGGTCGGTCGCGAGATCCCCGTAGACCCCTTCCCAAAATTCGATAGCGCCGAAGGGCGGACCGAGGTGGTGGCTCTCGATGATTGGGATACCGACTGCGTTGAAACTATAGTCAACGACTGAACCCTCAAACAGGTACGTGTAGAGTCCCGCGCAGATGCTTGTATACACATCGAACGCATCCCCGGTGACATCCGCGCCGTACGCATTACACGCCTTAACAGATACCGTCGCACGATAGGTTGCACCGACGTTGGTCCACCCGCTTTGCACGATTGCGTGCAAAACCGGTCCGACGAGCGGCGACTTCTCGTGATGATGACTCACGATGATCGGCTCACCGGCAGCGTTGCGCACGAAATCGACGACGGTGCCCTCGGGCAATACCGTGTTGAAGTTCGGGTGGATGCCCGTGTAGGCGGTGAAGTGATCGCCTGTTTGGTTCTCGCCGGCCTTGTCACATAGCGTGATCTCTATTTCGCGGCGGGCAGTCGCTGCGTAACTCGGGTAATCCATGTAGACTACCCCGTGTTCGATGACCGTTTGTTTGCCGGATCGGATGCACTCCCAGCGATTGTTATTCTCGTTCCACGCCGCCAAGAAAAGTGTTCCGGTCGGCGGGTTGTCATCGAACGTGTCGTACACGCCAGTGACGGCCGGGTTAGACGCATCCGGTCCAGCGCCCGGGCTCTGGCCGGTAATCGGCTGCATAATCTTTGTTGCATCGGCGTTGATCGGAATATAGCTCGAACTCACCGCGCCCGACGAGGTGCAGAGCAGCATTTCGGCCATCTGCCAGCACTCGACGATGTGATATTGCTCCAGCACGCCGCGAGGATCGAGCGTTGCTTTTCCTTTGGCCCCTGTCAACGCTCGTGGAAAGAGCCCCTGCGGATCGTAGACGGAAATAGTGCCGTACACGGCCTCGGGATTGGCCCCGCGGTAGTAGTCATTGACCGTCACGGCCACCTGCCCCGGCAGCGTGTAGCCCATGCTTTCTGTCGTGGTAAACGTGATCGCCTCGGCTAACTGTTGCATCGCGACGATCTCCCAGACGCCGCGATCCTGGCAGAACATGGCCAGCCCCCACGCCCCGAGCCGCTCGGGCGAATCGATCCGCGGCCACCCGCGGAAGTGACCGCGGGAATCGTATACCGTGAATACCACGCTGCTATTTATCGCGTAGCCACCCGCCGTCCAGTCGAGCATATAGGCGGTGGCCGTTCCGCCCAGCGCAAGCGTACTCTGCAACTCGAAACGGCGAAACAGAGTTGGGATTCCCACGCGCACGACGGCCGATACAATCCCGGTCCCCGATTCCTTCCAAAGAATCTCCGCGCCGCCGTGTTGGCCAGAGACGAGGTAATCTGTCTCGCTCGCCTCGATATCGGCGAAGGCGTGTGTTTCTTGGGTCACATATACCTGGGCTACCGTGACGCCGCACGCTACGGCGCGACCGATTTTGCCATCGGCAATCGGTTCGATCGGGATCACGAATCGGCCCGGCTCGGTCGGCGCCACGCCCGATAGGGCGACTTGCCGCTTGAATTCGTCGGCGTTATCGGCCGGCTCGATGATCGGTCCGTCGATCCCCAAAACACCGAAGCGGTCGCAGTCGGCCCCGCTGTCGTTGCGTACGAGTATGATGCCCGCCTGATTGAAGGCGGGTTGCGCGGTGCGCCGGCGGTCGTGCTGATGCGCACGGAACGCGCGGGCGGTGTCAATGAACGTGTTGAAGGTCCGGGCCGGGAACGCGAGCGAATCGCCCGGCTGAACTTTCTTCATGTGGTCGGACATTAGATGATATTCAAGCGAAATCGAATGAGGATCGTCTGGCCGGTAACGGGCGTGAGCGTGAATTCCACCAGGTAGCGGCGACCGGCGATGGCAAACGCTACATCTGTGGAAATGTCGATAGCGTGGCGGAAGTTGTAGCCCGTCGCGTCGGCCGTCCACAACGCGTCGGTCTGGAGGCTGTCGAACAAGAGGTCGGCCACAGTGAGTGATACCGCGGCGTGGCCGGTAACGGCCGTGCGGGAGTCGGCGTCGTCATCGTCGAGTAGATAGATCGAATAGCTGGCCGCCGAGATATCGGCTTGCACCAGGTTCGCGGCGTCGTTTCCGACCACGCGAGCGAGGCAGGTCGCCGTGCCGTTCTTGAAGACGATTGCCTGAGTGTCGGCGGCGTTACCCATGGACCTGTCCTTTCGCGGCTCCGGATACGAAGAGTGCGCCAGCCCGGCGGCCGGCCGAAAACGTCTGGCCCGCCACGCGGCCGGCGCGGAATACCTGGGCGGCCGTCACGCGGAACGGGCCGGGGTTCGTTCGCTGCGAAAAGCCGACGAAGCGATCGGCCGGGCGCAACATCGGGATCAAGCGGCGGGCCAGCATTAGAGCTTATCGCGCCCGATAGGCACGCTCCAAGTGCGAGTAGCCGCGTCGATCGTGGCCGTTAAGACGCAGATTGCGGCCTCGCCGTCCGTCATGCGGTTGGTCGGCTCGTCGTACCGGTAGCGGCCCGTCGAGCCGATTTGCGTCATGGCCGCGGCTGCAACCAGGTCCGTTCCATCGGCCCGCTTGACGACCTGGATTTTCGGCAGCGTGATTCCAATGGTTAGCGGAACGCCGTCCTTATACCACTGCGCGGTGTATTCGTCTTGCGTCGTGTTGGCATCTTTTCGGAACGCCACGTCCGCATGGTAAATACTTATGCCTAGCGAGGTGGCCAGCGATTCGGTCCACGTCGCGGTACTGAGTGCGGTGGCGGCTGCGGCGCGGGTGGCCACGGCCGCGCCTACGGTGTCGATCCCGGTATTGGCCGTGTCGATCGCCGCTTTGGCCGCCGCGATGTCGGCCGATACACTATCTCCGGCCGGCGTGCCGACAAGCGTGTCCATGCGGTCGCGCAGAGCTTCCAGGCTGTTTGTGTTGTTGCTCCACGACGCTACGCTCGGCACCCCTTCGATGTCTTTGGCCATCATGTGTGCAGCAACACTACCGCTATGCACGACTTCACTGATGTGCAACGCTCCAATATCACCGAACAAGTAATTTAGAGGTGACGCAGCTATCGCCGCCGCGCCTGCATTCCCGCCGTCATTGTCCAAGACATGGAGCTTGCCGGCGGTGGCCGCCACGGCGGTCCCGTCAACCTTATCGATGTCAACTTTGAGTTGCCGGAGTCCGAATGAGCCGACCCATTGAGTCACGCCGTCTGCGAATCCGAGGGCATTGGCCACCTTTACGGTTTTCAGCGCCACGCGATAGTGCTGTCCCTCTGCAAAAAACCCCTCGTGA
>DATLAN010000620.1:0-10347 GCA_035527455.1 Thermoguttaceae bacterium | reverse complement strand
CGTCCGACGTGCTGACGGTGGCCCAAACGGTCGGCGCGGCCCGGGCCTCCGAACAGCCTAAACTCCTGGAGCTGTTCGACGCCAAGTTTTCCGAGGCGTTGAAAACGGTCGGCAAGCAGTTCGATTTCGTCGATCTGTATACCTCCCGGGAAACGTTCAAGGAGCGGATCCTCAAGGTCATCGGCCGGGATCTGAACGGCTATTACCTCGACGACGCGGCCATCGACTACCTGGAACAGACGCCCCTGGGACAGCACGACCCGCAGAACATCCTCGACTCCGAGGGCATCAAGAAGATCACCGAGAAGACGGCCCAGCAGGCCATCCTGGCCAACGAAATCACCCGCGACAAGGAAAAGGTCATCAAGAAGCAGGACGTCGAGGCCCGGGAAGCGATCCTGCAACTCGAGCGCCAGCTGGCCGAAGCGGAAGAGAAGCAGAAGCGCGAGATCGACGTGGTGACCGCCCGCGAGCGGGCGGAGGCCAGGAAAATCGAAGAGGAAGAGCGGCTGAAGTCCGAACGTGCCCGGATCGCCACCGAAGAAGAAATCGCCATCGCCGAGGAAAACAAGAACCGCCAGATCATCGTGGCCGTACGCAACAAGGAACGCACCGACCAGGTGGAAGCCGAGCGGGTCGAGAAGGACCGCATGCTGGAAGTCACCGAGCGGCAGCGGGTCGTCTCCCTGGCCGACATCGCGAAGGACAAGGCGATCGAGATCGAGAAGAAGGCCATCCAGGACGTGATCCGCCAGCGCGTGATAGTCGAACGGGCGGTGGTCGAAGAGGAAGAGAAGATCAAGGACACCCACGAGATCGCCACCGCGAACCGGGCGAAGGTCGTGGCCATCACCGCGGCGGAGCAAGAGGCCCAGGAGTCGCTGGTCAAGGAGATCAAGGCGGCCGAGGCCGCACGCGACGCCACGAAGTTCGACGCCGAGAAACAGGTGATCGCCGCCCAGGCCACCCGCGACGCCGCCGAAAAAGAAGCCGCCGCCAAGAAGCTCCTGGCCGAAGGGATCACGGCCGAGGAATCGGCCCTGGGATTCGCCGAGGCCAACGTGCTCGAGAAGAAGGCCGTGGCCGAGGCACGCGGCACCGAGGCCAAGGCCGAAGCCCTCGAGAAGCACGGCACGGCCGAGGCCAACGTGCTGGAGAAGAAGGCCGTGGCCGAAGCCAGGGGCCAGGAAGCCAAGGCCGTGGCCATCGAGAAGGAAGGCACGGCCGAGGCCAGCGTGATGCAGCAGAAATTCCAGGCCGAGGCCGACGGAATCTCGGAAAAGGCCAAGGCCATGAAGCTCTACCACGAGGCCGGCCAGTCCCACGAAGAGTTCAAGCTCCGGCTGGCCAAGGACAAGGACGTCGAGCTGGCGGCCATCCACGCCCAGGAGGAAATCGCCATGCAACAGGCCGCCATCGTCAGCAAGGCCCTCGAGTCGGCTCGGATCGACATCGTCGGCGGAGAAACCGAGTTCTTCGACAAGATCACCAGCGCGATCGTCTCCGGCAAGACGGTCGATCGTTGGGTGGAAAACAGCCGGGTGCTCGGGGACATCAAGAGTACGTTCTTCAACGGCGATCCCGACTACTTCATTGAGAAGGTCCAGAAGTTCGTCGGCCACTTCAACCTCGGCAGCGAGGACCTCAAGAACCTCTCCATCGCCGCGCTGATCGCCAAGATGATGGGCATGACCGCCGACAAGACCGTCCTCGAAGAGTTGGAGAAGATCCTCGGCATGGCACGCGCCGCCGGGATGTCCGACAAGCCGGCCGCTGCCTTGCAGGGGAAGTGATCGAAGCATCGCCAAACGGTTTTTGACATCGTTGCCGTAAACCCTGGGGTGGCACGCCCTGAGGAACGAAGGGCGTGGTACGTCGGAAGAACACGCCCTTCGTTCCTCAGGGCGTGCCACCCACTGTGACATCCTGGAATCGATGGCCCAAGACGACGCACAAGCCGAAGTTAAGCAGCAGCCGCCGGCCGAGCAGGGCCTCGAAGAGGGGACCTACGAGGTCATCCGCAATCGCCTGCGCCACGCGGGCAGCGAACTCCGCAGCCGGCTGGAACAACTCAACGCCGCGCGGAAGGAAGTCTTCGGGGCCATCGAAACCACGCTGCTGGCCACCGAACGGGTGACCACCGGCAATAACTGCGTCCCCCGCGACATGACGCCGCTGGGCGACGGCTTTCTCTTCGGCTACAACGTCCACATCGGGTTGAAGTCGATCACCAGCCCCGAAGACGTCTTCGCCATCTACGCCTTCCGCGACCACACGTTCACCGAGCAGCCGCTGGAACTGATCGACGACGAGCGTTTCCGGCGGGACTTCGCGGAACTCTACAAGTACTACAAGAAAACCGTCTTCGCCAAGTTCGCGGTCATCGGGCCCTACTTGTACATGGTCTTCCGCATCAGCGACGACGTGAAGGACATCAAGACCTTCAAGTGGCTGATCGAGGGCGATCGGCTGAGGTATATCGACGCCCGCAGCGAGCACGAGTTCTGCTTCCCGCCGCAACACGGGTTCGAGTGGACGCGGACCCATCGCGACATGCACCGCTCCGGCGAACACCCGCACGTCTCGATCGAGGACCGGCTGTTCGTCGAGACGGTCGGCGGCGACCTGACGATCAAGATCGAGAACAACACCGACTCCGGCGAAGGCATCTACGCCGAAGACGTCGACAACCCCGACCAGACGCTCGACGACGCGGAGATCTTCTACGCCGTGCTGGGCAACCTGATCCTGCTGAAGATCCGGCCCTACCAGGAAACGAAGTACCGCTACTTCGTCTACTGCGAGAAGACCCAGCAGGCGGTCCGGCTCGACGCCGTCGAACACGCCTGCGTGCTCTTGCCCGCCGACCACGGGCTGATCTTCTCCAGCGGCTTTTTTCTCCAGACGGGCGAGTACAAGGTCTTCGGGAGCGATCTTTCGGCGATGGTCTTCGACCAGCGGATCCAATCGCCCAACGGCGAGGACTCGCTCTACGTCTTCTACAACCGGCAAAGCGGCGTCTACATCCTGCTGCCGTACAACCTGATCGAGCAGAAGGTCGATACGCCGATCGTCTGCAACGGCTTCTCGCTGTTCGACGACGGCCGGATGATCTACTTCAAGGGCCAAGGGCAGCCGCAGCGGCACCACGCCCTGCAGGTCTGGCAGACGCCGTACACCGGACCCGACTACCGCCCCGAGACGCAGTCCGATTCCTACCTCTACAAGATCGGCAATCGCGACATCGTCCGCGGCATGGCCGAGTGCCACGAGGTGCTGGGCCTGATCGCCAAGGAAGACACCTACGCCGGGCTGTTCGTCGATCTGGCCAGGCAGGTGGGCGACGTTCTGGACGCCTACTACTGGATCGGCGATCCGCAGACGTTCAACCTCCGCGAGGCGCTGCTGAGGATCAAAGAGGCGGCCGAGGCGGCCATCGCCGAGTACGAAAAGGTCGTCAGCGTCCGGCGAAACACCGAGGAACAGCTCCGGCGCGTCTCCAAGGAAACCCGCCAGATCATCACCTCGATCTATTCCCGGCGGTTCGAGGCGATCGGCGATTTCGTCGCCTCGCTGGTCGATCTGCGCAAAGTCCGCGGCGAGATCATCTCGTTGCGAGATCTCCGCTACGTCGACCGCCAGCAGGTCGACGCGCTGGAAAAGGAGATCGAAGAGAACACCCAGCGGGCGGCCAAGAACTGCGTCGCCTTCCTGCTCAAGCCGGAGTCGCTCAAACCCTACGAAACGGCGGTCGCCGAGCACCGCGGCAAGATCGACGGCCTCAAGAAGCTGGCCGACGCCAAAGAACTCGAAGCAAAGGTCACCACCAGCGCCGGCGAGTTGGAGATGCTGATCGAGATCGTCAGCAACCTGCAGATCGACGACGCCACCCAGCGCACCGCCATCATCGACGGCATCTCGGTCGTCTTCTCGCAACTCAACCAGACCCGCGCGACGCTCAAGAACAAGATGCGCGAGTTGATGAAGGTCGAGGGCGTCGCCGAATTCAACTCCCAGTTGAAGCTGCTCGACCAGGGCGTGGTCAACTACCTCGACGTGTGCGATTCGCCCGAAAAGTGCGAAGAGTACCTGACCAAGATGATGGTCCAGATCGAGGAACTCGAAGGCCGCTTCGCCGAATTCGACGAGTTCGTCGCCGAACTGACCGAGAAACGCGAAGAGACCTACAACGCCTTCGAAACCCGCAAGCTGCAGCTCGTCGAGGCCCGCAACAAGCGGGCGACCACTCTGGCCGCCGCCGCCGACCGCATCCTCAAAGGCATCAAGGCCCGCGTCGACAACTTCACCACCGTCAACGAAATCAACGGCTACTTCGCCTCGGACCTGATGATCGAAAAGGTCCGCGACATCGTCCGCGATCTGGGCGGGTTGGGCGACACGGTCAAGGTCGACGACGTCCAGAGCCGGCTCAAAACGATCCGGGAAGACGCCGTCCGGCAACTCAAGGACCGCCAGGACCTCTACGAGGACGGCGAAAACGTCATCCGGCTGGGCAACCACAAGTTCTCCGTCAACAACCAGGCCCTCGACCTGACCACCGTCGAGCGCAACGGGGAAATGTACTACCACCTGACCGGGACCAACTTCTTCCAGCGCATCGACGACCCGCCGCTGCTCGAAACCCGCGAGGTCTGGTCGCAATCGATCGTCTCCGAGAACCGGGACGTCTATCGCGGCGAATACCTGGCGTACCGAATCCTCCAGGCGGCCGGTTCCGGCGACGTGCCCGCGGCTGAAACGCTGCGCCGCCTCGGCGACGACGATCTGCTCGCCTTCGTCCAACGCTTCATGGGCCCACGCTACGCCGAAGGCTATCTCAAAGGCGTCCACGATCACGACGCCGCGATCGTGCTGCGGGCGCTCCTGGAACAACAGGCCACCATCGGGCTGCTCCGCCATCATCCCCGGGCAAGGGCGCTGGCGTCGGTCTTCTGGTTCCAGTTCGCCGACGCGGAGAAAAAGGCGATGATCGCGGCCAAGCTGGCCGGCTTCGGCACGATCAGGCAGCTCTTCCCCAATACCGAAAAACAGAACCAGTACATCGCCGAGCTTCAGCAACTCATCCGGCAGTACGTCGAGCGCACGGGACTCTTCCCCGCGTATCTGGCCGATCCGGCCGGGGAGTACCTGTTCGAGGAACTCACCCGCGGCGGCCCGCTGGTGATTAGCGCACGTGCCCAGGATCTGTATCGGGCGCTGCACGACCACCTTGCCGAGACGCACTTCACCGAGAAGCACCGGCAGTCGGTCGAGGATGTGCGGCGGGACCCCGACGCCGCGTTCCTGCTGCATCGCGATTGGGTGACGGCCTTCCTGGCCACCCGCCGCGATCCGGACGACGCCGATTTCGCCGACGAAGCGGCCGCGTTGCTGCTGACCGAATCATTCGACGTCAGCCGCGTGGTCGAGGCCGCCTTGACCGCCGACCTCGACGGCATGGTCGGCAACCACCCGTTGATCGAGGATAAGACGTATCACCTCAACCACAACGCCTTCACGATGAAGCTCGATCGGTTCCAGCGGGAGGTGGTGCCGCGATTCGAGGCCTACGTGCGATTGAAGAAGGAGCTGGTCGAACGGGAGCGCGACCACATGCGGCTCGACGAGTTCCGCCCCCGCGTGCTGACCTCCTTCGTCCGCAACCGGCTCATCGACCAGGTCTACCTCCGCCTGCTGGGCGACAACCTGGCCAAGCAGATCGGCGTGGTCGGCGAGCAGAAACGGACCGATCGGATGGGCCTGTTGCTGCTGATCTCCCCGCCGGGCTACGGCAAGACGACCTTGATGGAGTACCTGGCCAATCGGCTGGGCATCATCTTCATGAAGATCAACGGCCCGGCGCTGGGGCAGCGGGTCACGTCGCTCGATCCGGCCGAGGCCCCCAACGCGGCCGCCCGCGAGGAGATGGAGAAGCTCAACCTGGCCTTCGAGATGGGCGACAACGTGATGATCTACGTCGACGACATCCAGCACTGCAACCCCGAGTTCCTGCAGAAGTTCATCTCGCTCTGCGACGCCCAGCGGAAGATCGAGGGCGTCTATCGCGGCAAGACGCGAACCCACGACCTGCGCGGCAAGAAGGTCTGCGTGGTGATGGCCGGAAACCCCTACACCGAAAGCGGCGAGAAATTCAAGATCCCCGACATGCTGGCCAACCGGGCCGACACCTACAACCTGGGCGAAATCATCGGCGACACCCGCGATCTGTTCGAGATGAGCTACCTGGAAAACTGCCTCACCTCCAACCCGGTGCTCGACAAGCTGGCCAGCCGCAGCCAGAAGGACGTCTACGCGATCATCCGCCTGGCTCAGGACCCGACGGCCGAGGGCGTCGAACTGGAAGGCAGCTACTCGATGGTCGAGGTCCACGAGATGGTCTCGGTGATGCAGAAGCTGATGCGGGTGCGCGACGTGGTCCTGAAGGTCAACCGGGAGTACATCCGCTCGGCCGGCATGACCGACGACTATCGCACCGAACCGGCCTTCAAGCTGCAAGGCTCCTACCGCAACATGAACCGCATCGCCGGGCGGGTGGTCGGCGTGATGAACGACGCCGAACTGGACAACCTGATCTACACCAACTACCAGAACGACGCCCAGACGCTGACCACCGGCACCGAATCGAACATGCTGAAGTTCAAGGAACTCAACGGCTGGCTCAACCCGGCCGAAGCGCTCCGCTGGACGAACATCAAGAAGACCTTCACCCGCAACGTGCAGCTCAAGGGCATCGGCGAAGACGCCCAGTTCGGTCAGGTGCTCTTGCAACTGACCAACTTCGCCGAGGGGCTCGACGCGATCAAGGAGGCCCTGGCCGGCGGTCTGAATGAAATGCTCCGCAAGGAAGCCGAGGCGGCCGAGGCCGAAGCGCCGCCGCTTCGGGCCACCTTCGACGGCCAGACGCTGGCGGCCATCCACGCCCTGGCGGGCGAACTGAGGACGGCTTTAACTCGGCGTCCGGAGCCCGACGCGGCGTTGGCATCCGTCGAAGCGATGAAGGGCCTGGTCGAGGGACTCAAGACGGCCCTGGCCGAGCGTCCCGCGGCCCAGCCTTCTGCCGCGCTGCCGCCGACGGAAATCCAGGTGGTCAGCAAGGTCCCGACGGTGATCCTCGACGTGTTGCGTCAGCAGTTCAAGCTGATGCAGGGCTGGCTGGCCCCGGTCTTCAAGGAGACACAGGCCCAGAGCGAGGAGATCCGCCGGTTGGGCGAGCTGATGGACGCGAACCTCGCCGCCTACACGACGCTGATCACCGAGTTGGAAGAAGCGGCCGCCAAAGACGAAGACCTCTACGACAAGCTGGCCAAGCACAAGATCACCGTCAGCCGGCCGAAGAAGGGCCAAACCGCGAAGCAAGCCCGGTCGATCGACGTCCGGTGTCCCCACTGCCGCCACGAATTCCGCCGCCCCGAATCCCTGGCCGGCAAGCAGGAGAAATGCCCTAAGTGCGATAGGGCCTTTATCGTCTCCGGTTTCGTGGTAGATTGATCGAAGAGAATGGGGTCGGCCCACAGGATCTTTTTTGTTTAGCTCACCGCGAACCTGCGCACACAACTTGAGCGGCTCAAGCATTACCGGGTTGCCGACGGCCGTCGGTCGTGTTGCGGCCGAGTGGATCGCACAGTCGGGTGGCGGCGATCTTGCGAATGAGTCCAACGGCATGGTATGATCTCTTCCGCAAGATCGACGGTGCCACCCGCGCAGATACTGGCGCCAGATCGAGTATTGGGATTGGCCGAGCACGATCGGCTCGTTGCGAGTTGGACAGCCGTACGAGAGAACACCGCCCATGACACACACCCGGAGACTGCCGCACCGACCTCTCGCGATGACGCTGGCCGCTTGGACGTCGATCGGCGTTATGGCGGGATCCGCTTCGTATGCCGTCATCAATCCCACGCTTCAACCTTCGCACCTGGCCGATCGTTACGTCAGCGTGCTCTGCTGCCGTGTGACGTCCGTCGACGCGAAAGGACTGACCGTGGTTCTGAAAGTGGAAGGCGTTTCCAAGGGCCATTTCGCGCCGAAAGAAATCGCCATGACCGCCCAGAGCGAGAAGCTCGCGGAGGCTATCCTGTCGCTCGGCAAGGGGCAGATGATCGTCGCTTATGCCGGCAAGACGCGCCTCAGGCATGAACGGGACGTGCTCTACTACGAGGGGAACGGTACCTGGTATCTGGCCGCCATGACGGAGGAAGCGGGCAAGTGGAACCTCCTGGCCAACGCCGATCAGGACAAGGACCCCTCCAGCAGCGAAATCATGTTCGGCACGTTCAACGGCGACGCCGAAAGCCTCTGGGAGATGATGCAGGATACGGCGCGGGGCGTGGCCTATTTCCCCGCCGTCCCGCTGGCACGATTCTCCGCACAATCCGTCGCCGCCTTCGATCAGCCCGTGCGCGGCGTGGCCGTTTACGACGTCAATGGAGACGGACGGCTGGACCTTCTTGCGTGTTGCGCCGCGGGCAACCGCCTGTTCGTGCAGGACGATCAAGGGGCCTTCGTCGATCGGACCGAGGCGGTCGGCTTGGGCGGATCGGCGAGCGTCGCTTGCAGCTTCGCGGATGCGGACGCCGACGGAGACGCCGACCTGCTGCTGGACGGCATCCTCTACCGCCAGGCGGACGGCCGGTTCGCGAAGACCGGCGACGTGCCCGACGAAGGCCAGTGCCTCAGCGCCGCCTTCATGGAGTTCGACGGCGACGGGTATCCGGACGTCGTGGTCTCGCGCCGGGACGAAGGGCTGGCCGTGTATCTCAACCCCGGTCCGCAGGGCGGCGCCTTTGAAGACGCCACGGAAGCGGCCGGACTGACCGACCAGCGCAACGGCGAGGGACTCACCGGCTACTTCGAAGTGTGCGACTGGGACATCGACGGGCGGAGCGACCTGATCTATGTGGCAGGCCCGGGCTACCTGCTGTGGCAGAACGCGGACGGGGTCTTCGAGTCGTCGGAGATGGACGAGCAGGGCCGGGAGTTCGACGGCGGCACGGCGGCCTTCGCCACCATCGTCCGGCCCGACCTGCCCAGCGCCTACCTGGTCGCCGGCGACCGCAAGATGCTGGTGCGCGACGAAGGCGGCTACCTGGTGGACGTGACGCAATCCGGCAACGAGATTCAGGACCCGGTGGCCGGATTGCTCATGGCCGTGGCCGAGGACCTCAACGCCGACGGCACGGTGGACCTCTACGCCGCCAGCCGGCTGGAAGGTCTCGCGTCGTTCTACGTGGCCAACCGCGGCTATGCTTCGTTCATGCTCTCGGAGAAGTACAAGGGCGGCAAGGTGTTCCCACCCGCCGTGTACAACCGGGCCGCCTGGGGGCTGGCCGCCGGCGACGTCAACGGCGACGGGGCCGTGGACCTGCTGGTCGGCACGATCCAGGGCAAGCTGGAACTGCTGGTCAACGAGACCTTGACGGACCGTCCTCTGCAGGCCGAGGTCAGCACGACCCACGAACTGCGTAAGCAGATCCAAACCCGGATCGTGACCGTCCGACCCGCCGCCGGCAAGGGCCTGTCGGGCAGCCGGCTGACGCTGATCGACCAGCGCGGCCAGCCCGTGACGCATCGCTGGATCGGCACGAATGTCGGCGTCGGTTGCAGCGGCCCCGCGCAATGGACCCTTGCCGTGCGCGAACCGGGCACCTACACATTGCGCGTGAGGCTTGGCGACGGCAGCCAGCGGGAACAATCACTGACGATCGACGAGCAAACACCCAGGCACCAGGTTCTGACGATCCGGTGATTCCAATGGAAATCGAACCCTTATCGGTTCTTCGGGCAATTTCGTGGCTGCCGGGTGAAACAGCGGATTTGACCGTGCCGGCGGCTTCGAGGTGCTTCCCGCAACGGCCGATGACGGCTACACAATCCACGAAATGAGTCGAATAGCGAACGTGAGGATAAGCCTATGAAGTCCGTCGCTTTCGTCTCCGCATTGATAATCGGGATTCTGGCGACCGCGAATCGGCACGCCGTCGAGGGCGCGGACCGGCCGGGGCCGGCGGCCGACGCCCCGTTTGCCAGTGAGCAATGGCCCGAGGCGCGCACGCTGGTTTGGGCCGAGCCGGGCACCAGCGACATGGCGCCGGTGGCCGGGAACTGGATCGAGTACGCCTCGGCCGCCGACTATCTCGCCGGGAAGGAAGGCCGGCCCGCCGCGCAGCCGTCGGACGCGAACACCGATCTGATCCTGCCCGACGCACCCGGGGGCCGGACCTACATCGTCGGGTTCTTCGACAGTTCGCGGCGTTGGCATCCCGAGAGCGATCCGCCCAAGTTGTCCTGCCGGCACGTTACCGTCGGCAAGGGCGCGGGGCTCGACGG
>DATLAN010000619.1:0-4444 GCA_035527455.1 Thermoguttaceae bacterium | reverse complement strand
CCACAACCCGATCCACAGCCGCCGTCGGTTGCCATCCCCGAGCCGGATGCCCAAACCGTTGCGGCCGCCGCCGAGCGGGTCGCCGAACTCGGCGGCAAGGTCGAGTACGATTCGGCGGGAAACATCGTCGCGATCGATCTGCCCGAGGGAGAGGCGACCAACGAGGACCTCGAACGATTCGCGCCGCTCGCCGAACTACAGCGGCTGAAGGTGTGGAGCACCGGAGTGACCAATGAGGGCGTGGCCCATCTGGCGAACCTGACGAAGCTGCGCGTCCTCCAAGTGCTTTTCGCCAACATCACCGACGAGTCGCTCGTCCACTTGAAGGACATGAACCGGCTGGAAACGCTGGATTTGCGAGGCTGCGTGCGGATCGGCGACCGGGGGCTGGAGCACCTGAAGGATTTCCAGGGGCTGAGGACCCTCAAACTCCAGACTTCCTCCGTTTCCGACGAGGGCCTGAAACACCTGAAGGGATTGACGCAACTCCAAACGCTGGCGCTGGAACAGATGGGCGTGACGGACGATGGTTTGGCCATATTGGAGAACCTTCCCAACGTCGAAGATTTCAGCCTGTTGGAGTGCCAGATCATCACCGACGCCGGACTGGTCCATCTCGAGCACCTGTCCAAGCTGCGGGTGCTGAACCTCCGCGCTACGCCGATCGCCGGCACCGGACTGAGCAGCATTCGGGCCCCGGAGAAGCTCGAAAAACTCGACCTCAGCCAGACGCAGGCCACCGACGAAGCGCTGGAGAACCTCAAGGGGTGTGCCGAACTGAAATGGCTGAACCTCTGGTGTACCCAGGTCAGCGACGCCGGGCTGGAGAACCTCGCGGGCCTCTCCAAGCTCGCCTGGCTGAATCTGGACAACACCAGGGTGACCAACGCCGGACTGAAACACCTCGCCGGACTGACCGACCTGGAGAGCCTGAACCTCCAGCAGACCGATATCACCGACGAAGGGCTCGATCAACTGGCCAGGCTGACGAAGCTCAAGGAGCTGAATCTCAGCGTCACGTTCGTCAGCCCGGGCCGGGTGAGGCAACTGGAAGCGGCGTTGCCCGACTGCAAGATCGCGTTCTGACCTCCCAAGACTACATCGCTGAGTATCGCGATTTCGCCGTTTAGCGGGCGGGCTTGCCCGCCGTGCAGTCACCGGGAATTGGCGTCAGATTCCACGGCGGGCAAGCCCGCCCGCTAAACGACGCCGTCAAAGCACATAGCGCAGATAGCGCAGCAGTACCAACTTTCAGGAGAAACCAAGATGCGAGCCAAGAGAATCCTGATGCTCGTCGGCGATTACGTCGAGCCGTAGCGGCACGGGAGGCAGGTCCCCAAGGGGGGGCCAAAACTCGTGTCGGAAGTTCACTGGATAAAAGAACTTACGACGCTCGTTTTCGCCCGGTCGCCGTTGTCGCACGAGGCCGGAATTGGTATACTTGAGGTCTTGATTGCAGGCCGGGCAACTTCTGCACGGGATCCCGTCGTGCGTGGGGTTTGCATATTATGCGTAGGGTGGGCACTGCCCACCAACGGAACCATAGATCTTGCCCGGCACACGATGGACAGTTTCCCGGACGATTGATTGGTGGGCCGTGCCCACCCTACGTAAGGTTTTGAAACGGGCCTGATTGGCTCGCCGAAAGGATCCCCGTTGGCTACCGATTCCGATTTCCCGTCCGAAAACCCAGAAGATCAGAACCCGGAAGATCAGATCGAACAGGGCAATGGTGGCTCGTCGGGCAAACTGCTGCAAATGCCCATCGAGGAGGAACTCAAGGGCAGCTATCTGACCTACGCGATGAGCGTGATCGTCAGCCGCGCGCTGCCGGACGTCCGCGACGGGTTGAAGCCCTCCCAACGCCGCATCCTGGTCGCCATGAACGACCTGAATCTCACCCCCGGCGCGGGGCGGGTGAAGTGTGCCAAGATCTCCGGCGACACCAGCGGCAACTACCACCCTCACGGCGAAAGCGTCATCTATCCCACCCTGGTCCGCATGGCCCAGGAGTGGAACATGCGCTATGTGCTGGTCGACAAGCAGGGGAATTTCGGCTCGATTGCCGGTCTGCCGCCGGCGGCCATGCGATACACGGAAGCCCGCATGTCGGCCAGTGCGGCCTTGATGCTCGAAGACCTGAAGCTGGACACGGTCGACTTCGTGCCGACCTACGACGAGCGGCGAACCGAGCCGACCGTGTTGCCGTCGAAGTTTCCGAACCTGCTGGTCAACGGGGTCAGCGGGATCGCGGTGGGCATGGCTACGTCGATCCCGCCGCACAACCTGGGCGAGGTCTGCGACGCGCTGATCCGGGTGATCGACGAGCCGGACGTTTCGATCGACGAGCTGATGGAGATCGTGCCCGGCCCCGACTTTCCCACCGGCGGCGTGGTTTGCGGCATCGGCGGCATCCGGCAAGGCTACTACACCGGCCGCAGCACGATCCTCGTCCGCGCCAAGATGCGCGTGGAGGAATTCGGCAAGAACCGCCGGCGGATCATCGTCAGCGAGATTCCTTACCAGCAGGCCCGGGACCGGGTGGAAGAGCGGATCGCGGCGGCCGTGGCCGACGGCAAGATCCCCGGCGTTTCGGCCACCCGCAATGAAAGCGACCTGAAGGAGCCGGTCCGGCTGGTGATCGAACTGAAACGCGACGCCGATCCCGACGTCGTGCTCAACCAGCTTTGCCAATTCACGCCGCTGCAGGACACCTTCTCCGTGAACCTGCTGGCCCTGGTCGACGGCAAGCCGCGTTTGCTCTCGCTGAAGGAGTTGTTGGAGGAATTCATCCGCCACCGGGTGTCGGTGATTCGGCGCCGCACGCAGTTCCTCCTGGTCAAGGCCCGGCAGCGGAAACACACGGTCGAAGGTCTGCTCCTGGCGCACGCGAACATCGACGAGGTGATCCGCGTGATCCGCAGCTCGAGCACGCAGGTCGAGGCCAAGCAGCGGTTGATGGAGATCGAGACGCCGGCCGCATTGTTGCGCCGGGCATTGGGCGAGGAAGGTTTTGCCGTCTTTCAAGAGGAACACGGCCAACAGGAGACCTACACGCTCACCCCCGTCCAGGCCGACGCCATCCTCAAGATGACCCTCGGCCAGTTGGTCAATCTCGAACAGGAGAAGCTGGCCGGCGAACACCGCGAGTTGCTGGCCAAGATCGGCGAGTACCAGCACATCCTCTCCGACGAGCAGAACATCCTCGGCATCATCCGCGACGATCTGCGCGAGTTGAAGCGCAAGCACGCCAACCCCCGCCGCACCGAGATCAGCGGCGAAGAGGTCGGCGAGCTGGACCTCGACGACCTGATCACCGAAGAAACGATGGTCGTCTCGATCAGCAGCACCGGCTACATCAAGCGCACGCCCATCACGGCCTATCGGATGCAGCGCCGCGGCGGCAAGGGACTCAAAGGGGCCAAAACCGAAGAAGAGGACCCCATCCAGCACCTCTTCGTCGCCAGCACCCACGCCTACCTGCTCTTCTTCACCAACCGGGGCAAGGTCTATTGGCACAAGGTCTACGGGCTGCCGCAATTGGCCCGGGACAGCCGCGGCCGGGCGGTCGTCAACCTGCTGAATCTCGCCAAGGGCGAACAGATCACCGACTGCCGGGCGGTGATGGATTTCGACCGGCCCGATCACTTCCTGGTGATGGCCACCGCCCGGGGATTGGTCAAGAAGACCGCGTTGAAAGCCTACAGCCGCCCGTTGCGCAGCGGCATCATCGCCATCAAGCTGCGTGAAGGGGACGAACTGGTCGACGTGGTGGTGGCCGGACCGGGCGACGAGCTGGTCCTCTCCACGGCCCACGGGATGGCGATCCGCTTCAAGCAGTCCGACGCGCGCCCGATGGGCCGCAACTCCAGCGGCGTGAAGGGGATCAAACTGGCGGGCGACGATCGCGTGGTCGGCATGGTCGTGGCCGATCCGGCGGCCGCGCTGTTGACGGTCTGTGCCAACGGCTACGGCAAGCAGACGCCCTTCGGCCCGAACCTCGAAAGCGAGGCTGGCGACGTGCCCCAGGCGGAAGGCGACGTGCCCCAGGCGGACGACAACGTGCCCCAGGCGGAAGGCGAAGGGCCCCAGGCGGAAGGCGAAGGGCCCGGAGAGGACGAAGGCTATTCCGGCCAGCGGTGTTATCGCACCCAACGCCGCGGCGGCAAGGGATTGCGGGACATCAAGACCACGCCGCGCAACGGGCCCGTGATCGGCATATGCCACGTTTCCGACGAGGACGAGTTGTTCATGATCACCGCCCGAGGCAAGGTCCAGCGGGTCCGCGCCGCCGACGTCAGCGTCGTCGGCCGCAACACCCAGGGCGTGCGGATCATGAACCTCGACCGGGGCGATACGCTGGTGGCCGTCAAACGGGTTCCGCAGGAAGGCAACGGCGGCGAAAAATCTACGGAGTCGGACGACTGACCATGCCCCCGCCGCA
>DATLAN010000618.1:0-2398 GCA_035527455.1 Thermoguttaceae bacterium | reverse complement strand
TCGCTTTGCGGATACCAGCGGGGTATTTGACGTACGGCCGAGCCCGGCTTCTCTCGGCCCCCCCGCGGATTTCAAACTGGCAACTGAGAACCGGCTGCCGGCTGCTGTCCGCCATCTTACCACTTATCACTTTTTGTCACTTTTCCGCTTGCCATCCGCGCACTTGCGCGTCTACCATAGCGCGTTGCGATGTATCCCAGACGAGCGTGCGCCAAACGAGTTTCGTGGCTCGGGGCGGACGCATCTGGTAGGGCCGTGATTTGGAGAGGTCGACACGAGTGAGACGACAGCAGAACTCCGAAAGTCGGGTGATAAACCGGACAGCGCAGGGCAAAAAGAGGTGGCTGTCTCGAATGGCACTGCCGTCTGCAAACGCATTGCTGGCATGGGATTATGTTTTTCCGAGTTGTGCTCGTAGTTGGTGACGTGGGCGTTGCATGAGCGGATAGCGATGTCGGCGGCGTTTCAGGACACGCGGTTCGATCCGGCCGGGCCGGTCGGCCACTTCGTTCGCGGCAATGTAGGCCAGCATCGTGTGGTACATCGCGCCTGCATCATGGCAAGAGCCTGTCGAGAGCAGCATCCAAGACGCCAGGATGCTCTGGCACGCCAAGGTGAAGCCCAGTTGCCGAGGCTGTTTCTCATAAACCGCCGCCGAGGTGGCGATCACTTTGCGGATCAGATTGTAGGCCAACAACGTCACCCACAATTCCCGCCGGACCATCTCCGGCGTCTTGCAGCGGACGTGGTCCAAGTGCAGGGTCTGCTTGATCTGCCGAATATCCAGCTCCACATTCCAGCGAAACCCGTACAACGCGGCGATCTCTTCTCGGGAGTACGCCTGCGGGTCCGTCAGGGTCGTGACCACCGTGAGGGTTTCGGTCCGGCGTCCGGGGATGGTCACATGGAATTGCACCTCTCGCAGCGTGAGGGTCTCCGGAATCGGGTCATACTGTTCCGGCGACATCCACGGCGGCTTCTGGGGACGCGTCCATGTGATCAGGTGATCGCCGGGGCCTAACCGGCGTCCCCGCCGGAAGTCGCTATGCCGCCGTTGGTGCAGGCGAGCGCACACGTGCAGCCCGCGACGCGACAGCAGGGCCAGCATCATGAACGAGCAGTAGTGACGGTCGAAGACGACTACATCGTTCTCCTCGAACGTCTCCAGCAGCCCGCGCAGCAACGCGTTTTCGCCCGTCTCTTTGCCCTCGTACGGCCCGAGGGCCAGGTCACAGACACAGGCGGTGGCCAACGACATCACGGCACAGACCCGCGCAATGGGGAACCCCACGCCCGGACGCTGCTCGCCGATCTGCGGGAAGAGCTCTTGATTGTCCGGCGTATCGGGCATGGTGAACGTGAAGCCATCGACGAGTTTGGCGTGCAGGCCTTTCCACAACCAGGAGTCCATGACCTCCTCCTCCAATTGACGCGATGCCTCATGGACCAGACGCCGCAAGGCCGCCAGGCTCAGCTTCGCCCGGGCGCGACAATAATCGCCCGTGTCTCCGGACGGGGGACGCTGACCGGTTTGCAGCATATACGTCGCAATGTCGGCCACCGCGGCCGAACAGGCAACCCCTTTGCCGTCCCGTAGCGTCTGCGCAAGAAAGGCCCACAACACGATCTCCGTAGAGAAAATATCATCCTGTCCGAAAAACGCCTGTTCTTCGCGGAAGACTCGCTCGATCGATTCGGCATCCAACACGGAAGCGAAGGGCAGGCCTGGGTCGTGTAGAAACGGATTGGCGATCACGGAAAATCTGTTCTTGAAACCCGTTCGTAGTGTGGATAGGCTCGTCATGATAAAGCCCTCCCTGGCTTTGATTCGGAAGGCAAGCCAAGGAGGGCATACAATATATCGGCCAAGGAAGGCCAAAACCATGATACCGATCCGGCGGCCCGGAGCAAGAATGTAACGCAGGACAGAGATGATTATTTCTCTTTCCATGCCCCGTATGAAAGTCTGCGCCGACAAGACCTAATACGCACGGCAGTGCCATTCCTCTCTGGCACTTGCCTGTGAGCGTCGAGGAGCAGTTCGAGACACAATGGGCGACGTGGACCGAGCAGCACGAGCAATGGAACGGCTTCTTTGAGGAATTGCAGGGCGTCCAGGGAAGAGATCTGCTCGTGGCGATGCTCGATCTTGAGATCATCACGAATGACGAGGCCCAGGAAGCACGGAAACTACGACGGGCCGCCGACAACCGGGCCGTCCCGCTTCCAGGTGTTCATCAACCGTGCCGCGAGACCATGACGCTGCTTGCCACCGGGTTCTTCCGTGGCGAGCCCGGCCAACCCGCGGTCCCTTACGCAAGGCTGGAGGACGCATGACGGTCAGCACCCGCGCTAACACCGTGTCCTCCTACGTCATCACCAAAGGGTCGATGATTCC
>DATLAN010000617.1:0-2823 GCA_035527455.1 Thermoguttaceae bacterium | reverse complement strand
CAATGTCAATCCTCCGCTGTTCACGTCCCGTCGGAATACGGCCAGAGCGTTGGTATACCCGCCTCTTGCATAGACCTGGTTGCCGTCGGGGCTGACAATTACCGTGTATACGTCTTCCAACCCCTCCACGCCATCTTCGCCGTCCCTGAGCACTTCAACGAATGTCAGACGCCCCGTGGTCGCGTCTCGCCGGAATATGGACACGGCGTTTTCATAATCATTCGCGGCGTAGACGTGCCGGCCATCCGGACTGATAGTCACAGAAGAGATCATGATCAGCCCATCCGCCCCCGCATCACCGTCCCTGATCGCATAGACGAACGTCAGCTCTCCACCGACCGGATCTCGCCGAAAGACGGCGATCGCCCAATCCGCATTTCCTGATGCATAGACGTGTCGGCCATCGGGGCTTACTACTACGCGAGAGGCGAACCATAAGCCATCCACGCCATTCTCACCATCCTTCAGGACTTGGACGAAGGCCAGTTCTCCGCTGGCTGGATCTCGGTGGAACACGGCGATCGCATTGTCCACCCAGCTCGAAACATAGACGTTGGAGCTGTCGGGACTCACCGCGACGGAAGTGGCGCGGTGTAACCCATCCACGCCGCCGTGGTTGTCTTCGAAGACCTGCAAGAAGCTCAATTGCCCGGTGGCGGGGTCCCGGTTGAATACCGCGAGCGTATAGTTCTCACTACCGTACACGTAGACGTTCTTGCCGTCGGGGCTGACGACAACGATGCTGGCTCCGGCCAAACCGGCTACACCGTCCTCACCGTTGACGTATTGTCTCACGAAGGTCAATTCCCCATTATCCGCGTCGCGACGATACAGCGCGAGGCCGCCATCGGCGACGTACACATATCGGCCGTCGGGACTGACCGCCGACCCGTGGGGCGGAGATGAAGTAGGAACGGTCCGGACGAAGGTCAACTCGTCCGTCCAGGGAACACCGGCCGGGTACGTCCGGTCGTGCATGGGCGGCACGACCTCGGCAACCGTATAAGTCCCCGGGGCCACGTTGGTGAACTGATAGGTTCCCGTTTCGTCAACCTCGGGCGTTGTCTGGTCGTCCTGCCACGACACGGTCGTCGGTTCGCCCGGATCGGGTTGCCCGTTGGCGTTGAGGTCCAGATAGACGGTCACGCCTGCCTCGCCCGGCTCTCCCAAGTCCCGTACCCGATTTGCGTTGGTATCCCTCCAGGTCACGCCCCGGATTCGCCCAAGCTCGGCGTGGTAGCCGAAGTCGGCGTCCCAGACCGTCTGTCCCGGCAGCAAATTGACGGAGCGCGTTCCTTCGGTCGGGGCCGTCGGCTGCCCTTGGACTTCCGGCATCACGGCCACGGTGTAGGTGCCGTGGGCCAAATCGGTGAACGCATACGTGCCGGAGGCCGTCGTCAGCGACGACGGTTCGCCGGGATCTGGCTGTCCGTTACCGTTCAGATCCAGATAGACGCGGCAGTAGCGGAGCGCCGCTTCCCCGGGGTCTTCCGTGCCGTTGGCATTCTGGTCGTTCCAAACGACGCCGCGAATTTCGCCGTGCCGGAGTTGATTGCCGAAGTTGACGCCGGTGGCGATCTGATCAGGCACGAGCGTCAGACGATGGAAATTCGCCCTGTGGTCCCGCCGAAACGAGACGAGCCAATCGTCACCGTCACTGTGACTTGCGGCGTAGACGTGGCGACCGTCGGGGCTGACGATGATCGGTCGGACCCCGTATAGTCCTTGCATGCCGGAGTCGGTATGGCGGAACCTCTGGATCTCCGAGAACTCGCCGCTGGCCGGATCCCGGCTCAATACCGACAACAGGTTCGATTGCGCCGTCACGTAGAGCTGGTTGCCGTCGGGGGCAAGCGCCATGGACCAACCGCCGAGCGGAGCGGCACGGATCTTTTGCTCGTAAGTCAACTGACCGCTGGTGCGGTCCCGCCGGAACATCGCCACTTTTCTGTACGAGGTGGCATAAATGGCGTAAAGGAATTCGCCGTCCAGGCTGCCTGCGGCCAGCAGCGGCCCGCCACGTATGATCTGATCGTTCCTCGGCTCCTTCCGTATTTGCAGAAATGCCAACTGCCCGCTGGAGGCGTCGCGACGAAACACGGCCACGGACTCGTCATAGAAAGCGCTGACGTAGACATGGTCGCCGTCCGGGCTGACCACCACGCAATTCGGGCCGAAGAGACCATCGACGCCGTCTTGGCCGTCCTGGAGTGCCCCGATGAGACTCAGTGCTCCAGTGATCGCGTCGCGACGAAAAACCGTCAGAGCGGAATCGCCGTCGGCTGTGACGTAAACGTGCTGTCCATCCGGGCTGACGGCGACGGCATTGGCGCCGTCCAGCCACTCGATATCGTCCTGACCGTCTTTGAGTGCCTGCACGAGCGTCAGTTGCCCACTGGCGGCATCCCGCCGGAAGACATCAACCGCATCACCGTCGATCGCCGTCGAGTACACGTTGCGGCCGTCGGGACTGACAACAACCGCATAGGCTCCATCAAGGCCTTCTACGCCATCTTGGCCGTCGGCCAGTGCGTGAACGAAGGTCAAGTCTCCAGTGCGGGCGTCCCGCTCGAAAACGGCTACAGAATCGTCTCCTCGGCTTGCCGTATAGACATGACTGCCGTCGGGGCTGATGGCGATCGATTGTACGTCACTGATCCCCGTCACGCCGTCCTGACCGCTTTGGAGCATCTGGCTGAAGGTCAGTCTGCCGGTTCCGGGAAGATCGGGAGGAGACGTTTGCTTGTACGTGTCGGGCACAAGTTGCACCACCGTGTACGTGCCCGGGGTTAGATTGGCGAACCGATAGGTTCCCGTTTCGTC
>DATLAN010000616.1:0-10334 GCA_035527455.1 Thermoguttaceae bacterium | reverse complement strand
CGGTTCGTGCCGGCGCCGCCATTCCCGCTCGCCCAAGCGGAAATAGTCGGTTTGGGTAGCGGGGAGCTGGGCGACCCGCAGTTGCACACTGCGGAGCGATGGCCATTGCCAGCCCTGGTCGCGGGCCTTCTCGGCGGTCATTTGGTGGCAGAGGGCAACCGTGCGGCGCTGGATGGTCAGATATAGTGAGAGGAAATACCGCCAGGCCTCCTCACTGATTGCTTGGTCGGCAGACACGGGCAGTTGATTAGCCTTCGAGCGGCCGTCGATCAGGCCGATGATGCCGTCGTCGCGATGGCGCTTGTCCCAGCGATAGAGCGTGCGCTGGCTGATCTCCGGATGGGCCAGCAGGAACGCCTGGGTCGCCTCGGTCACCGTGCGGCCAGCGGCCTCGAAGTCGCGGCACATGTTGCGCCACGTTTGCAGCAGGGCCAGGCGGCGGCCGATCTGTCGGCGGTGGTCATCAGTCAGATCGCTCAGGGGATCGGCCGGACCGGGGCCGGGCTTGTTGGCGATTCGGAGCTGTCGAAGGGCCTCGGGCATCGAAAAGCCTCAATGGTCAGGCGACCCCCGGAATGTTCGCCCGCTGGATCCGCGTTCGGATCGCGCCGCAATGCGGGCACCGCATCGAGACCCGCCGGCGGTAGTACGAACGGACGGCCCCGTGAACCATTTGCCAGGGACCGTACGTGATGGCGTCGATTGGCATGATGCCGTCGCACGCCGGGCAATCCTGCGTCGGCCTGAACCCGCGGATCTCCTCAACGGCGGTTGCGCTTGCCACTGGTTTGTCCCTTTGTGCGTCTGGAACTGCGTGGTTCGAGCGTCGCGGCGACCCGGGCCGCGAAATGGTGCAACGAGGTCGGCTCGTACGCGGTGCCGGACATCAGCAGGCTTTCGGCAAAGCCCACGGGGTGGATACATAAGGCCTGAAAAGCCGAATGGAGCATGAGGAGGCATTCCCAGGGATCCTGCGACGACGCCACCTCTTTAAGGCTTTTCATGGCTTGCTTCTGATTCGGCCCACTGGCCGCGCGATAAAAGTTGCGCAGGTGCTTGGCCCATGGCGGCGGAACCACCTCGGATCGGCGAGGCGGTCTCCGACGCTTCTTGACCGACTCCTTGGTCGCCGTCGCCGATCCGTGGCCCGTGCAAGCACGGCCCTTGGAGGAGGAGGAATGGTTGCGTGCCATGGCTCGAGCTTAACCTTTCTTTTGACCGGGCTTGCTGGTCTGTTGACGCCAATACGCCAAGGCGCGATCAACCTGCGCGAAGATCTTTCGCACCTTGTTGTGCCCCGCTTGCAGATGGCCAATGGCCATGTCATCCTTGCCGTTCACGACGTTGTCGGAGACGATGCGATAGACGTAACGTGCCACCGTGGCCGTCTCCTCGATCGCTTCGAGTTCGAGTTGAATCAGTTGCTTGGGTTCGCCCGGCGGCGGCGTGCGGTTAGGCGCCGATGCCGCCGAGGCGCTTCCCTTGAACTCGACGCCGGGCGCCATGAACTGAAGTAGGCGAACGTCGCCGGTACATTGGAATAGCCGGCTGGCGTAGCCGTAGGCTACCGGGGCCTGGCCATGCTCGTAGCGGTGGATTGAACTGATGGTATAGCCGGTGGCGAATGCAACCTGCTTGAGCCTCAAGCCCCTTGATTCGCGGACCTGTCTGACCAGTTCACTGTCGTAACTCACGTCAGGATCCATGACGAGCGTCCTTGCTCTAAAAAACCATCGATCTCCATCGGGAAAAAAGCCTCTGAATTCTCTTTACGAGCGACCGCATGGCCGCCTACGCTTCCTGGGGCAAAACCTCCGCGATCGCCGCGGCGGCGTCGCCGCCGATCAGTTCGTCCGCGTGCTCCGGCCAGTTCCAACGGTAATCGCCGCCGGGTCCGAGGATCACGAGCGGCGGTTCCGGCGGCGTCGCGGCCGGCTGGCCTAGACAATCGTTAATGCAGGCCAGCAGCGTCGAGACGACCGACCAGTTGTCCACACCGAGCTCGATCGCGTCATGGCAGGCGACGGCCAGCGAGGCCGCCTCCTCCTGATCGAGCTCGAGCAGATACTCGCCGCCGTGGCCGTGAGCATGTTTGAGGACTTTCATGGCGATGAGCTCCCGATCGGAATGGCCGGCGATTTCGTCCGTGCCGCGTTTGCCCCGCCCCGGGCGTGGGGGGGTCTGGTCGATCTTCCCACGCCCGTTCCTGGGCGGAGCGTCTCCATGGAAAACGCCGGCGGAACGTCCGCCGGCGTCAGCAGCTACGTTAGCACGCATCGTCGTTGCCGCCGGATGGACGCGGTCGTGCGCTCAAGAGCCTTGCGGATAATTCGCTCGGCGGAAATCGCGTCCAAACCGTAGACTGTGATCGAACGGTAGTAGGTGTTGTCGCTTCGGCGAACGACGATACGCGCTTTGTCTTTCGTGTCCGGGTGAGCCGGTTTAACAAGCGGCGCGCCGGGATCGTGGACCGGGGTGCTGCGGTGCTGAATTGGCAGATTCTTACCCATGTCAGGGATAGGATAACTCAGATTTGGGTGATGTCAACCCCCTTTTCTATGTTTTTGGCATTTTTTTTCTTGGAGGGTAGAATGTTGCCGTGCGATATGACCGTAAGATTCGGGATTTGCTAGAGTTAAAGGGCTGGTCGGTCCGGCAACTGGCCAAGCGGGCCGGTGTTCCCCAGCAGACCGCCGACCGGCTGTGCAAGAGCAAAGAGCTGCCCAAGCCCGTGCAGACGGCGATAAAACTGGCTTGTGCCCTGGGCGTACCTGCCGACTGGCTCTACGACAACAGACGAGGCTGGGAGGGAGGCGGTCAGCGGGGCAAGTTAACGCTGGAGCGAATGGACGCGATATGGGGGATTTTGGCCGTTATCCTTCGGGAGTTCGGCCAACCTGAAAACTCACCGGCGGACATTGAGCGGTTCCGACAGGAGGTCGAGGATTTGGTCCGGGCGGATCGCGAGTCCAGCGGGCGAGGATCGAAACCAGGGCGTCCTGCTTCTCGGCGGGAAGCCGGCGGTAGTAAGTGAGGAGCCGGAGTTCATCGATCGTGAGCGTCTGCCATTGTTCGGCCGCGTGCATGATTCGATTCCCCTCCCCGCCCCCATGCAACGATGGCGCGGGACGGGGTATTTACCTACTCCAGGGAATGTGATACACGTCGCGGCCGGGAACCCGACCGAGCCGGCGTGACGGACGCCGATGCCGTTGTTGGATGGCAGGATGTAGTATATACTAAGCGACCGAACAAATGCAAGAGGAAAAGCACGATCGTTTCCGATTTTTGCGACCGACCAGTTCCGTGACCTTGCCGGTAGGAGATAACAAGGAAGTGGAGCTCCGTATGGGACGGCAGGCTTCAAAACGGTACGGGCTGAGCGCACAGTTACCACCTGTCCTGCGTGTCGTGGCCGTCTTTCTTTTCGTCCTGGCCTGCCTGGTAATCATGCTGGCGGGCGAATCGGAAGACGCCGGGGAGAACTTGATCGGTGCCGGGGGTTGCCTCCTCATCGCCCTTTGCGCCGTGCTGGGGGCCGAACTGTTGGAGATGATTCGCGATGTGGCAAACAACAGCTTTGATCAACTGGAGATCCTGCGTTCCGCGATGACGCAGGAGATCGGCACCAGTCGGGGTGCAACCGAATCGACGAAAGAGAAAACACTGCCGGGCGAGCCGCAGTGTTCCACGGCTTCTCATCCCGCCGAGCAGGCGCCAACTACTGTGCCGGCGGCTGCGCCAAGCCCAAAACCCATCCCCCAGGGCGAATGCGTGAAATGTCCTAAATGCGGCTCGATGCTAAAGATAGGCGCCGGCCAAAAGATCACGCGAGGCACCCGGGCTACGTGCTCAAAATGCGGGGCTCGGGTCCGTTTTACGTGACGACAATTTTTTTTGATTTAGGGCTTGACACGCCTGCCAGCGGCGCGGTACGCTAGCTTTCGCAATCAAGCCGCGATCAGCAGCGCGGCGTTCTCCACGGAAACCGGCCGATAGCCTGTCGGCCGGCCTCACCCCTTGAAACCTGGGCGGATCGTCTCCACGACTCCGCGCTTTGCGCGAACGGATTCCACGGGAGACGCCCCGATGGTCACGGAAGGCCCAGAAAAGCTTTCAGCGATCAGCCCTCAGCGATCAGCCAGTGTTGCCACCAGGCGCCCCGGCTTTAATTTTATTTCCAGGATAACTCCTTCTCCATCGAGGCGGTGCGGGCCACGCCGGGACCCTTGCCCGCGCCGCCGCCTTTTTCACCAACCAGAAAGGAAATGCCATGAAAACGAGATGGACAGCCTGCGCGCTGACGATGGCGGCGTCCATGCAGGTCGGCTGCGCGTTCATCACGCCGACCACCGAGATCCGGTTCAACCCCGTAGCCAAGTCGCTCTCGATCATCAACACCAAGGACGTTGATCTGTCCTTCGACTCGCTCCACGTCGAATGGCAAGAGGGCAGCGGTAAGCTGGACATGGAGAACGTGGTAATCGCTGACAAGTCGAGTCCGGTGATCAAGGAGAACGTCCAGCAGATGCTCGCGTTCGCTGAGCAGCAGAAAGCGGCGAACGAGGGGTTGATCGGCACGATCCGTGAACTTGGTGCCTGGCTGAGGGAGGCGCGGGAGATTGTGGGCATCCTGAAAGACCTGTTGCGAGGATCGAACCTCGCGATTGATACGCCGTACGGCGGCGGCTCGGCGACGCTGGGCACGCGGCCGGGGCCATAATTGAGAGTTGAGAAGTGTGGCACGCAGAGACGCAGAAACGCGGAGAGGCGAACCCCGATTGACTTCTCTGCGCCTCTGCGTCTCTGCGTGAGAGTTGAAGGAATGGAGACGCACGTGCTGTTACGCCTGTTGGGTTTGTCGATCGCGGTGTGGGCGGGCAGTTGTATCTGCCTGGCGGCGCCGGGTTGCGGCGACTTCAACCTGGTCAAGGTCGAGATCGTTCGCCAAACGGAATCGAACGCGACGGAGCCAGCCAACGGCCGCGGTGCTTTGATCCTCGAGGTGCCTGATGTTCAAAAAAATTGACGGCTGGAAAACCGAGATCGGCCTGCTCGTGTTTGTGCTGCTGCGTGTTGCGCTCAAGCTCGATTGGATCGAGCAGGAGTTCTACGACTGGGCGGTGTTGCCGGTGCTGGGCTGGTGCGGGATCTCGGCCAAGCACGCGATCAAGAAAGCCGGCCTCGACGGGGTCGGGTTCATCGGCAGCGTGTTGGGCCGGGGTGGCGTTCGAAGAAGTTGAGAATTGGGAATTGAGAAATGCGGCACGCAGAGACGCAGAGAGGCGGAGAGGCGAACCGTGGTTGACTTCTCTGCGCCTCTGCGTCTCTGCGTGAGCGTTGAGAGTTGAGAATTGAGAATTGAAGAAACCCGAGCGATGCGTGAGTTGGAGAACTTGCTCGAGGCCGCCGGGCGCCAACCGGGCGAATGGTTCGCCCGGTCGTTTCCGTTCGACCTGACCGAGCGGCTGGTCGAGCGGGCGAAGCACAGCGGGTTCGAGGTCCAGCCGGTACCGCACGGGACGGCGCCGGGAATACTCATCACGATTCGGGTGAGGGATATTCATGGTGGCGGCTGATCAGCGGCAATTGCAGGACCAAATGGACCGGCTCTCGGGCGAACTGGCGACGTTCACACAGCAGCTCGGCGAGACGAACGCCTGCCTGGCCCGAACTGAGACGCTGGTAGGCGCTTATTCGGAGCATGCGACGCGGGAATTCAATCATACGCGCGAAAATATCGGGCTGCTGTTCGACGAGCGGAGTAAGCACGCCGACCGGCTCACGCGGCTCGAATCTACCAGGGTATCGGCCCAAGACTGTGCGGAGGACCGCGGCGAAGTGACCCGGCAAATCCAGACAATCGAGGGCAAGGTCGGCAAGGTGTCGGGCCGGGTGGCGGTCGCCATCGGTGTGGCGACGGTCGTGGCGACGATGTTCGCGACCATTCTCCAGTCGGTACTGTCCGCGTTTTTCCGGGAATGGTTCCGCGGGGCCATGAGTTGAGAGTTGAGAAATATGGCACGCAGAGACGCAGAGACGCGGAGAGGCAAACCATGCTTGACTTCTCTGCGCCTCTGCGCCTCTGCGTGAGAGTTTGAGAACTGACGAGGGCGACGATGAGTTCAGCCGAAGATCTACTACTTAAATACGAAGCCGAGCGCGAAGCGGCGATGAAGAAAGCCAAGACGATCGCCGACCGGATCACGCTGCTCATGAGCCAGGTGCACAACCGCAACAGCTTCGTCGGCCTGGAGCTGGAGGAGGTGTCGCGGCTGGTGGCTTCGCTCAAGGCTGCCCAGGCCATGGTCATCCACGGCGACCAGGAAGTCCGGCGTTACACACGCGAGGCGCTCGATGGGCAGTAACAATATGCCCAGCAATCTGCACAAGCGGCTTCCGCTCGATCTGCGGGAACAGGTCGAGCATGCCCTGCGGTTCCCCAGTCCGGGGCTGAGCACGTACCAGGAAGTGTACGACCATTTCGAGCTCGGCAAACATGGCGTCGAGCACGGGACCGTCGAGCGGGCGGGCAAGAAGCTGCGCGACGAGGTGAAGCGGGCTCACCGGGAGCGATTGCGGGCGTTACGCGAGCTGCGGGACGCGATCCAGGGTGAAGCGGAGGTTAGTGGCGCGACCGCGGACCTGATGTACGCCGAGTTGTTCGAGCACATGGTCGGGCCGGAGCGGGACCCCAAGAAGATCTTCGCCCTGTCGGCGGCGATCAAGTCGATCGTCTCCGCGAATATCGCACGGCAGGTCGAATCGCGCAAGTCGGAGGATTGGGAAAGGCAGGAGGCGGCGAAGAAGGCGATCGAAGCGGAAGCGGACAAGACGCCCGATCGCAGGCTGGATCCGGCCACCGTGGCCGACGTGATCGACCGGGTCATGCGAGGCGAGGAGTTGCATGCCGCCTGACGTATTGACATCTCGGAAAACCCGCGCGCCGTGGCTGCCATTCCAGACGGCGTGGATGAACGACGAGGCCCCGTTCAAGTTGGGTGAGAAGTCGCGGCGGATCGGCTGGACGTATGCCGAGAGCTACGACGCCACCGCCCGGCGATTTCGCGCCGGCCAGCCCCGGAACATGGACTACTGGTTCAGTAGTGCGGACGAATCGGCGGCGGCCGAGTTCATCGAATACTCCCGGTTCTGGGCAAAAGACGTTTTCGGCAGGATCGCCGACTACTTCACCGAGCAGATCGAGGATCCCAAGACGAACCGGGTCGCGACCGCGTTCTGCATCCGATGTCCGAGCGGCAAGCGGATCACGGCCATGCCCAGCAATCCGCGGCGATTCCGATCCAAGGGCGGCGACGTATGTCTCGACGAGTACGCCTATCACGACGACGCCCGGGGCATGTATAAGGCCGCTCAACCGGCGACGATGCGCGGCGGCTGGATGCGGATTTTCTCGACGCACAACGGCGAGGAATCGGCGTTCAACGGTCTCGTCAAGGAGGCCGGCCAGGTCCTGACGGCGATGGGATGCGATCCGCATCGCCCGCCGATCGACATTGATTACGCCGCCATCCGGCAAGTCGCCGCCGGGCTCCGCGTCCGGCCGGTCAAGCTGCACCGCGTAACGCTGCTCGATGCCGTGGCTGACGGCTTGGTCGAGAACATCAATCGCTACCAGGGGACCGGCTTCACACGGGACGGTTTCATTGCCAACTACCGGGGTATGTGTCTCGACGAGGACATGTGGAACGAGGAGTACATGTGCGTCCCGTCGACCGGGACCTCGTCGCTGCTGCCGTACGAGCTGATCGAGCTGTGCGAGCGCAGCCTGTGCGATGGGGCGATTGGCGATCTCGACACGTTTGCGATCGGTGACGGCCCGCTCTACGTGGGCATGGACATCGGCCGGCGCCGGGACCTGACCGTGTTGTGGGCACTTGAGGGGGTCGGCGATCGACTTGTCACCCGCGGCGTCAAGTGGATGGAGCAGGCGCCGTTCCACGCCCAACTCGACGTGCTCCGGAACTGGCTCGATCGGCCGCGGATCCGCCGGGCGTGCATCGACGCGACGGGCATGGGCGAGATGTTCGCGGAAGAAGCCCAACGGCTCTGCGGTAAGTATCGCGTAGAAGCGGTGCGCTTTACCGGGCCGGTCAAGGAAGAGCTGGCGATGCCGATTCGACGGGCGTTCGAAGATCGCAACATCACCATCCCGTCGGACCGCCGGATCCGCGAAGGGCTGCATAAGATCCGCAAGACGACGACCGCGGCCGGCAACCTTCGCTTCGAGGCTGAGCGTGACGAGGCGGGGCATGCGGATGAGTTCTGGGCATTAGCTCTGGCCCGGCACGCCGCCGGCGGTAACGACCAGCCATGGCGGGGCGAGGTGCATACCGCGGGCCGGCCGCAGTGGAAACAGAGGCCGGATCATGGCGGGTGGGAGGCTGTGGACCGCCGCCGGCAGCTTAGACGAAACGCCAGGCGTGGCCGCCGGGCAATGGCAGGAGTCTAAATGCGTCGCGTGACGGACATGTTTGGCCGACTCTTCAAACGCCGGCCCGATCCGCGGGAACTTCGCCAGCGGACGCTATCGGCCGGCGTGCGCGACCGGCAATCGCTAGGGTCGATCCTGACCAGCGTGACGCCGCAGCGGATCGTTGCCATCTTCAATGAAGCGGACTACGGCTATCCGGGCCGGCAGATCGAGCTTGCCCAGGACCTACGCGAGCGCGACGATCACATCTTCAGCGTAGACCAGACCCGGCGGGGCGCGGTGGGTGCCATCGAATTCATCATCGAGCCCGGGGACGACAGCCCGAACGCCAAGCGGGCCGCTGAGGCATTCGAGAAGGATTGGGAGTTTCTGGAGCCGCGAACCATCTACGGCCGGATGATGGACGCGGTATTGGAGCAATGGCATATCGAGCGATTGCTGTGGGACACGGACGGCGTCCTGGACGGCCGGCCGCATTGGCGGCCGGTCGCGGCGGAAGCGGTCGACGCCCGGCGGCTGGTGTGGCCGTATATGACCACGGATGACCCCGGTGATATCACGCCGCTCATTCCGCAGATCATGCGGGCCTGGAACCCGAACGACACCGAGCCGATCGAGCCGGGTAAGTACCTGGTGCACAGCTACTCCGCCAAGCGCGGCCGGCCGGGCAAGGGGGCGATGGTACGGTGTGTTGCGGCTTACTGGATGTTCAAGAAGTTTGCGCTGGTCGATCTGGCCACGCTGCTCGAGCAGTGGGGCCGGCCGTGGCCGCTGATCAAGTACGACCCGTCGGCTACGACCGAGGAGATCCGCGATTGGCTCGACAGGCTGGCGGATTCGATGGCGGATCGCGTCATGGCCGTACCGCTCGGCTCGGAGGCCGAGGTCAAGCAGGCATCCGCATCCGGCGCCGACACACCGCACATCAACATGGTCAAACTCTGCAACGAGGGGATCAGTAAGGTCCTGGTCGGCTCGACCACGATCGCGGAGGCAGCCGCCAACGCCGAGTCGGTTTCCAGTCCGACGCACGCGAGTGTGCGTATGGATATCCGCAATGCCGACGCCTGGGCGATCGCCTCTTCGGTCCGCATGAACGTCGCGGTGCCGTACACGCTCTGGAACTTCGGCCCGGACGTGGCGCCGCCCAAGATCCGGCCGAACCTGGCACCCAAACCGGATCCGGAAGCGCGGGGGCGGGTCTATAGCCAGGCGGCCGTCCTCGGGCTTCGGGTGAAAAGCGAGCAGCTTTACAGTGAGCTGTCGCTGGACAAGCCGGAAGGGGTGGAGGAAGTCATCGAACTGCAGCCGGCCGGGGCCGGTGTGGAGAACCCGTTTGCGGGCCTGTTCGGTGGCGCGTCGCGCTCAGCGGCGGGCGCAAACAGAAAACCACAGGCCCAATCGGCCAGAGCCCATCGGGCGCCGCCGGGTTCCGTGGCCCCCGGCGGCGACAGTGCCGCGGACGATCCGGCCCTTATCCGCTGGGGCGACCAGGCGGCCGAGGCCGCCGGCCGGATCGGCGACGAGAAGTTCGCCCGCCTGGCGGCGTTCCTCGACGGGCTCGAACGTCAGGGGGCGAGTCTGCAAGACGTGCAGGCCCGGCTCAGCGAGGCGTTGGATCACGTCGCCAGCGCCGACGAGGCGGAGTTGAATCATCAGGCAACAATGGCGGCCCTGCTTCGCGGCCGCTACGCGGTCGCGAAAGAGGGCGGCGAGGCGGTGGCGGAAGGAACTGAGCGTTGAGAAATATGGCACGCAGAGGCGCAGAGGCGCAGAGAAAACAACCACAGTTTGCCTCTCCGCGTCTCTGCGTCTCTGCGTGAGATTGAGAGCGGCCTGAGATTTGAGAAAGGACCTATACCATGCCAACCGGCACAAT
>DATLAN010000615.1:0-5312 GCA_035527455.1 Thermoguttaceae bacterium | reverse complement strand
TCCTCGATGATCTGGTGGCTTTCGGTGTGCTCGACCACGTGCGCGCCCGAAACGAGGCCTTGCCGGTCCAGATCGACCTTCACTTCCGGCATGTCCAGTTGCAGGGCGCCGCGCGTCATCCGCCGGCGGCGGAGGATCATGGCCAACTCGTGCATCCGGCCCAACAAGCCGTGTACCTTCGCCCCCAGCTTTCGCCGCCAGGTGTCCCGATCGGCCAGGAACTGGTCGACCTGCTCGTAGTCCAGCCGTTTATCGCTCTTGATGGCCGCCGCGTGCAGTTCGGTCGACACCCTCACCCCGTCGGCCGTAAACTCCAGGATCGCCGATTTCGTGTAGCGGACCTTCCGCGGCTGAAGGCTGGCCAGGCTGTTGGAGATGACCTCCGGCAGCATGGGGATCACCCGGTCGGGCAGATAGACGCTGGTGGCCCGGTTCTGGGCCTCGCGGTCCAGCGCCGTCCTGGGCTGCACGAAATGGGATACGTCGGCGATGTGTACGCCCAGCCGCCAGTGGCCGTTTTCCAGCCTTTCGAGCGAAATCGCGTCGTCGAAATCCCGGGCGTCTTTCGGATCGATGGTGATGACCGTCTCGCCGGTCAGGTCGAGCCGTTCTTCGGGAATCACCTCGTCGAACGCCTCGGCCTGTTGCCGGGCCCCTTCCAGCGCATCTTCGGCGAAGGCGTCGGGCAGATCGAACTCGCGAATGATCGACAGGGTGTCGACCCCCGGCTTGCCCCGCGGGCCGAGTACCTCCGTGACGACGCCTTCGCCCTCGTGGATGGGCGAGGGAAAGCGGACCATCTCGAAGACGACCTTGTCATCCACTTGGGCATTCTTGGCCCCGGGATCGCCGACGCGGATCGGCTGGGCGAACAACGTGCCGTCGACCCGCACGTAGCCGGCGCCGCCCGACTCGAAGTACGTGCCCACGAACTGGTGGGTCTGCCGCTCGACGATTTCGACGATTTCGCCGCGCGGCCCGGGCTGGCGACCGCGGTGTTCGAGAAGCTGGACCAACACCACGTCGCCGGTGGCCGCGTCGCGGGTCCGCTTGGCCGGGACATAGACGTCCTTGACTTCCGCACGGCTGGGCGCTGCCCCGGAGGGCCGCACGAACCCGAAACCCTTCTCCGCCCGCCGAAAGACACCGACCACGCGATTGCTCTGCAGATCGGTCGCAACGGCCGGCTTGACGAGGTGGTTGGCCCCGTAGATCAGTTCTCCCCGGCCGACCAGCCGCTTGACGGCCTTTTTCACCTCGGCCGCCCGATCCTTGGGCACCTTGAGCTTCTCCGCGATCACCCGCGGCTTCACCGGCCGATAGCCGGACTGCCGGACGAGGATGAGGATCTCTTGTTCGAGTCGCAAGTCTTCCATGGTCCTCACCTGTCCTTCTCTTGTCCTTCATATCCCTTGAACAACTTCCGGCCGAGGTTGGCGTGATAATGCGTCCAGGGGCTTTCCACGTTCGGGTCCTCGCGCATCAACTGGTCGAAGGCGTTGATCTTCGCGTCGAGGTTGTCCAATAGATACAGGGCGATCGCTTCCAACGTCATCGGCAAACGGGGGCTGCCGAACTCGTACTGGCCGTGGTGGCTGACCAGCATGTGTTTCAGCCGCAACACGGTCTCCTCGGGAATCGCCTCGCCGGCGAGCCTTTCCGCCTCGCGGACCTTCTCGTTGAGCATACGCACCGCGATCACCACGTGTCCGATCAGTTGCCCCTCGTCGGAATAGGCCAGTTCGCGGTCGTAGGTCAGCTCCTCGACCTTGCCCACGTCGTGGATGAAAGCGCCCATCAGCAGCAGATCGCGGTCGATCTGCGGATAGCACGGGCAGATTCGCAACACGACGTCCATCAGATTGACGATGTGCTCCATCAGCCCGCCGATGTAGGCGTGGTGGTGCTTCACGCCCGCCGGCGCCCGGGTGAACTTGGCCATGAACGCGTCGTCCAGCAAGAAGCACTCGGCCAGATTCCGCAGGTGCGGGTCGGACATGCCGCGAAGGATCGCGCCCATGCGTGCCACCAGCTTCTCGACATCGACCGAGGCCAATTGGGTGAAGTCGTCCTCGTTCACTTCGTCCGCATCGACCCTGGTCAGCCCGGTGACGATGACCTGCATGGCCCCCTGAAACAACTGTGCCGTGCCCTCGATCCGGACGTAGTCGCCGTTGTCGAACGACTTGTACACGGTCTCATTCGCGTTCCACATTCGGGCGGCGATCGTCCCGGAACGGTCGGAGAGGTCGATTTGGAGATACAGGTTCCCGTTGCGATTCGGGCGAAGCTGCTTTCCCGAGGCCATGAACACCTCGTCGACGGGTTCTTTGTGGCCGAGTTGATTGGCGTAACGACGCGACATCGGGGGCCTTTCTTTGAGGATTTCAAGGAACACACGACAAACCGAAGCTAATTGTAGACCCCGCGGGAATCCTCCACAAGGGGGACATGCGCCGTGGCGGTTCACCCCACATTTGTAGATGTAGGTCAGGGCTTGCCCTGACGGGAACGCCGTCAACCTCTCCATTCGTCAGGGCAAGCCCTGACCTACGTCCATTCGTCAGGGCGAGCCCTGACCTACGGGCTCTTCCTCGGCTCGCCGATCTCGCCCGGGCCCGTGCCGTCGGGCAGGCGATAGGGGACCGCGCGATACCGATCCACGTGGGCGTGGAGGGCCTCGGTCAGATCGGCGCGAATTTGGACGTGCTCTTCGGTCAGGTCGGTCGTCTCCTGGGGATCGTCCTGGAGGTTATACAGCCGCTTCGGTTCGTCGGGACCGTTTTGCAGGAGCTTCCAGTCACCCTTGCGGACGCAGTAGTAGGGCGTGCCGTGATAGCGGCCGCCGCCTTCCAGGCGGACCCAGAAGAGATAGCGATTCTCCGGCGGTTGGGATTGCCCGAAGAGCGTGGACAGGATCGAACGGCCGTCGAGCTTGCCTTCGTGCTTCACTCCGGCCGCTTCGCAGATCGTCGGGAAGAGGTCCATCGTCAAGGCCACGCGGTCGCTCTGCGAGCCCGGCGCGATCCTGCCCGGCCAGACGGCGCACGCCGGCACGCGGAGGCCGCCCTCGAGCATGTCCTGTTTGCCGCCGGCCAGCGGGCCGTTGCTCTGGGCATGGGGTAGCGAGCCGCCGTTGTCGCTGGTGAAGATCACCAGCGTGTTCTCCGCGCGGCCCGTCTGCTGCAACGTCGCCAGCACGCGGCCGATCCCGTCGTCGAGGTGTTCGATCAGCGCGGCGTTGCGCGCCCGTTTCTCCGGCACGTCGGGATGTTCCGCCCGGTAGCGAGCCAGCCAGTCCTCCGGCGGCTGGATGGGGAAGTGCGGGGCGTTGTAGGCCAGGTAGATGAAGAACGGCCGTTGCCGGTCGTGTTCTTCCAGCCACCGGCAGGTCCACTCGGTGAACAGGTCGGTGGCGTGGCCCTCCGGATCGATCGTTTCGTCGTTCAACCGCATGTAGTTCTGCCCCTCGCGGCGGTGGTGGTAGTAGTCGTCCATCATGTCGCCGAGGAAGCCGTGGAAGAACTCGAAGCCCCGCGTGTTGGGCAGGTTCGGTTCGCCCAGGCCCAGATGCCACTTGCCGAACATGGCGGTCCGATAGCCGGCCTTCTTCAACACGGCCGGCAGCAGCACGGCGTCTCGGCTCAGCAGCCCCCAGGAGCTGCTCGAATTCGTGCGGATCACCCCGGGCACGCCGACCGCGTCGGGATAGCGGCCGGCGAGCAAGGCCGCCCGGGTGGGCGAGCAGACCGTGCAGTTGGCGTAGAAGTGGGAGAACCGCATGCCTTGCGCGGCCAGCCGGTCGATATGCGGGGTCTCGAGATCCTTCGCCCCGTAGCTGCTCAGGTCGCCGTAGCCGAGGTCGTCGACGAGGATCACCAGGACGTTGGGTGGCTCGGCCAGCGCGCCGAGTGAAGGACAGAATGACAGCAGGATGGCGGCAGTCAGGATCGCGCGGGGCATTTTCGTATCTCCGGAAACGGTCGTTGGGATTCCTTGCGCGCGGATACGCGCGGGGACAAGCCCCGCGGCTCGCGGCTCGCGATGACGCGAGTCGCGTACTATGGTAGAATACTGCCTTGGTGATGTCAAACGTCTCGGGTCGGGCGCCGGTTGGAACGCTCGTCCGCGTCGCCGAACTGAGGAGGAACCTGTCGTGACTGCAACTTCTCGTCGTGCCCGCTCCTTGCTTCTAACTGCGTTGTTCTTGACTTGCACGCCGGTTTGCCTCGCGGACGAGGACCGCATCGACTTGACCGCCCTGCCATCGCCGATCCTGATTCGCGGCGACCGGACCGCCGCCTATCGCGATCCTACGGCCGTTTATCACGAAGGCGTCTTCTATCTCTATGCCACCATGGTGCGAACCGAGGAAGAGGACCGCATCTACTCGTACACGGTGCTGAGCCGCTCCTCGAATCTCCGCGACTGGTCGGACCCGCTGGTGATCACACCCAAGGGACAGAAGCTCAACTACTGCAGCCCGGGCAACGTGATCCGCTACGGCGACGAGTGGATTCTCTGCCTGCAAACTTACCCGCGGCCCGACTACCAGCGCGGCGGCCCCGTGCGTTGGGCCGATCAGACCGCCCGGATCTTCATCATGCGGAGCCGGGACCTGATCCACTGGGGCCAGCCCGAACTGCTGCGAGTCAAAGGACCCGATGTCGCCGTGGAGGACATGGGCCGGATGATCGATCCCTACCTGATCGAGGACAAAGACGAGCCGGGCAAGTGGTGGTGCTTCTACAAGCAGGCCGGCGTGAGCATGTCGTGGTCGCGCGATCTGAAGCGCTGGAACTACTTCGGGCGGACCGACAGCGGCGAGAACGTCTGCGTGCTGGTCGATCGCGACCAGTACATCCTCATCCACTCTCCCGGGAACGGCGTGGGGATCAAACGCTCGGAGGATCTCGAAAACTGGCGCGATGTGGGCGAACTCATTACGTTGGGACAAGCACAGTGGCCCTGGGCCGAGACGCGTCTGACCGCCGGTTTCGTGTTGGACCTGCGCAGCGACCCGCGCCTGGGAAAGTACCTCATGTTCTTTCACGGCGGGGGACCGGGGAGGAACAAGACGCAAGAGAACGTGGACGCGAACTGCTCGCTGGGCATCGCGTGGAGCGACGATCTGGAGACTTGGGATTGGCCCGGAAAGCGATGAAGCCCCGTAGGTCAGGGCAAGCCCCAACGGCACTAAGTTTCAATGGGTCAGTTTGTGAGGTTGGCGTTTGTGTCCGTTGCCGAGGTCTTTGACTATTGTGTCTCCTGGCCGCGGATCATGTCGGCCGGGACGAAAGTGGACGCGGTGG
>DATLAN010000614.1:0-10300 GCA_035527455.1 Thermoguttaceae bacterium | reverse complement strand
TTACCTGGGCGTCGTTGCCGTTGATCGTGCCCAGTCGCGTATCGGTCCGCGGGTCGAAGCCCACCGCGGTGGCCCCCGCGGCGATGGTCGTGTCGGCCGGATCGCCCGGGCTGAGACGGTTGAACGCCACGGCCCCGCCTTCGGTCGTGAGGATCGCGCCGTCGCTGATCGTAAGCGGCCCGAACTGCAAGGTGGAGATGCCGCCGCCGCCGTCGCCGCCGACGCTCAACGTCGAAGGTTCCGTCACCGCGACCGCAATGCTGCTGAGGTCCGGCATTTCGGGGGCCTGCACCGCGAAGCCGTCGTTCTTCATGGCGTTGATCTCGGCCGCGCTGAGCGCGTAATTGGCGATGTAGACCTCGTCGATCAGTCCCAACCACTCGTCGTTCCTGCCGCCGCGGCCGAGCATGAAGTAGCTGACCATGTCCAATCGGCCGAATCGATTGACCATCGGGCTGGTCGGCGCGGTGTCTTCGACGCCGTCGAGATACAACTTGAAGCCTTCGCCGTTTTCCCAGGTGATCGCCACGTGCTGCCAGTTGGTGGTCTGCACGCCGCTTCGCGACTCCTGCTGGTCGACGTTCCGGTTGGCGGTGCCGCCGCTGGCGGTGGTGGTCACGGCGGCCTTGATCACGTTGGTGCCGCCGCCGGCGCCGCCGGCCGCGTCGTAGCGGGCGCCCCATTCATCCCGGCCGTTCTGCGGCCTGAGTTGCCAGAACCCGCGATCCACGCCCGTGCCCACCGGGTCCACCGGGTCCGCCTTGATCCACATGGCGATGGTCACTTCGTCGAGCCCGTTGAGGTAGTCCGCAGCGTCGTAGTCGACGGCCTGGGTGTCCCTGGCGCCGTCGAAGCGGGCGGTCCCGCCGAAGCGGCCGGTCTTGAAGTACGCGGGGCTGTTGATCAGTTCCAGGTCGTGTCCCGCTCCGGAGTCGTCGCGTCCGAGGTTGGCGGAATCATCCAGGCTCCAGTAGGCCAGCGTCCCCTCGCCAGGCTCGATCCTCAGCGTGCCGCCGGAGAGTTGGGCGTCATTGGATCCGGCCCAGGCCCCGGCGCCGATCATCGCCAGCGTGCCCTGGTGGGCGTCGATGGTCGCGTTGTCCATGTTTTGCATGAAACCGGACTTGACGCTGAGGTAGCTTGTCCCCGTCTTGCTGAACGTGAAATCGACGGTGTTCGCACCGCCGTCGATCGTGCCGAAGTCGGTCGGCACCTGCGGGTCGATCCCGACCGACCTGGCGCCGTCGACCTGGACGTTGATCTTGGTGCTCTTGAAGTGGATGGCGGCGGCCGTACCCGTGGTCGTGAGCACGCCACTTTCGAGAATCAGGTCGCCGAATTGCGCGTCGCCGTCCGGCAGGCTGGCCATTAGCGTCGAGTCGGCGGTCACCCGAACACCCATCGTGCTCATGTTCAGGCTCCACGACCCTGCCAGGTCGGCGATCTCCGCCGCATTCAACGCCCTATCATAGAAGTAGACCTCGTCAAGCAAGCCGGCGTAGTTGAGGCCGTTGAATCGGCGACCGATCCACAGGTCGTTCGAGCCGGAACCCAGGAACGGCCCGGCGGCGGTTCTGCTGGAGACCAGTTCGCCGTCGAGATAGATGGTCTGTTCGTTGGTTGTTACATCGAAGGTGGTGGTCCAGAGGTGCCAATCATTGGTGTTGTTGATCGCCGCGCTGTTCGAATAATTCAGGTCGTTACTATAGAAGGCGTGGGTGAACTGGTTGGCGTCGCGGAAGCCGATGTGAAGGGACTGGCTGGCAGCGCCGGTATCCCCCTGCCCGATCACGTAGTTGACATCGGTGGTGTCTCTCTTGGCCCAGAAGGCCGTAGAGAACGACTTGTTGGTCAGGTCGATGAAGGTGGCGGGATCGCCGCCGGGCAAAGTAATGTAGTCGGCGCCGCCGTCCAATCGGATCGCACCGCCCACGATGCCGTCACTCACCCAGTCCGGGTCACCGCTGATGACGCCCTGCCGTCCGCCGGCGGAATCCAGGGCCAATGCGGCGCCGGAGTCGAAACTGAACCTCGCCGTAGCGCCCGCCGGAGTGGTGCCGATCACGATGCCGCCGATGAGGTTGGCCGTGCCGCCGTTGAGGATCAGGTTCTGCGCATCGCCCAGCGGTTTGGGGCCCTCTGCGGTCAACATCCCTCCGTCGATCCGGATGGTTGACGTCTGCGCGGCCTCGATCTCGCCCACCGCGAGCGTCGCCCCACCGCCTTTGACGAACGTACCCATCGCGGGAATGGAAACGGCGTTGATCTGCAAATCGTCGCCGTGGGTAATCGTGCCCGTACCGGAAAGGTTGATTTCGCCGATGGCCCCGCTGCCGTGAGGGATCGACAAGTGCGCGTTATTGCCGAGATTGACGATGCCGTCGGCGGCGTCCAGCCAGCCGACCGTCAGCGTTTTCCCGGCGGCAACGTCGAGAGTACTCTGGCCCATCGCCAGCGAGAAAGCGGACTGATCTTGCGCCACGTTGACCCGGCCGCTATTGACGATGGCCTTGGTTTGTGGACCGGGCCAGGCACCCGCCGCGCCCCAATGATCGCTGCCCCAATTCGCCCCCAAAGTCCCATCCCACGTCATGGTCTGCGTGAATCGGACAATCTCGAAGTTGTCGAACTTCGCTTCGCAAAGCTGGTTGTTGTCGTGCGAGGTGACGGCCAAACCGGCGTACGGGGCGGCCATCGCGATATCGACGCTGCCCTGCCGCGTCCAGCTTAGCCCGTCCGGCGAATGATAGCCCGTCAAGGTGTTGCCCACACGGGTCAGCTTCACCCAATAGGGTCGGGCGCCGATGCCGGCGGTGGTCGTGTCGTAACTCGGACTGCCGGCCGGATCCACCAACGGACGATTCTGGAAGGAAACGCGCGGGTCCCCCGACACGCACATCATGGCGTGGGTGCTCGTGGTGACGAATTGGTCGCGAATCATCACGCCGGCCTTCGACCAGGAATTGGTGACCTGGAGGCTTGTCACTCGAGCGTAAACAACGGCGTCATTGCCGAGAGGAGCCGTGTCGTAGACGAAGTGGAACTCGTCGTCGTTGTCCCAGATATCGGTGCCGCCGCCGTAGACCGTGTACTCGCCCGTGCCGGCGTCGTACGCGAAAGGCTGGCTGTACTGGGGATCGGCGGGAACGGCCAGCAGATTCCCGATGTCCAGTCCCTGCATGGCAGCCTGGGAGGTGGCGACGAGAGCCAACGCCCAACCGACTGCCGATAGTGCCGCACCGAATGCTTTCATCATTTCGCTCCACGAAAAGGGTGTGATGACGGACTTTCCCGGAATGCGGCTCTTCACTACTGTTCCCAGTCGAACGACGCAACGCTTCCCCTAAAAACGGGGGCTCTCCGACCGGCGGGGGCGCCCGAGTCGGCAAACAAATAAGGAAAGAAATAGGTCTGCCTCAGCTCACTTCTGCACGGGCCAAAACACGTTTTCCTGCAACATGGCCGGAAAACCTGCCGAAACCCGATAACCGGTGATCTGACAATACCCTTACAATGTACCAAAACGGGCCATTATTCCAAGCGAATGATTTGCCAAAAAGCATAATTCTTAGCATATCAGTTGTACTGTGGCATATGGAATGACCCCATAAGCGTAGTAGGCGTGGCGCGATCAAGAAGCCGGCGATGCCGTTGCGACTCTCGCCAGGGGGCCGCGGCCTACCGCAACCGCCGCTGCCAAAGATACAGGCCGACCACGGCACCGAGCAGCATTACGACGGTACTCGGCTCGGGCACAACGGAGATGGTGCCCTGAAGTCGTTGGCCACCACGGCCGGTTACGTACTCCAGCGTGAAGACGCCCGGATCGCAGCCCGGGTCGGTGAGCCGGCCGAGGGATACTCCAGAATAGGAGACGGGGCCGTCGAAGTTTCCGTCACCGATCGTGTTGGCGTTGGCCGAGACGAGATTCGATTCGCCTTCCCTCGCCAGAATCTCAGACAACCCTCCAAGGCCCGTACCGGTGAATTGGCCTTCGCTCAGCAGCGTCCAACTCATCACGCCATCGGCCGAGACGGCGAACTCGCCGGTAGCCGGGTCGTATTGGGCTACGGCCATGCCCTCGCTGGGTGGGTCGATGACTCCCGAGAAGTTGCTGATCAGCGTGTTGATGTCCCGACCGTCCACGGTGTGGTCGCCGTTGGTGTCGGCGTCCTGGAAGAGGGCGTCGGTTCGGCCGAAGTTGGCCAGCAGCGTGTCGATGTCCTGGCCATCCACCCAGTCGTTCATGTCGAAGTCCGCGCGATTGACGGTCCCGATCTCCGGGAGGAGCAACGCCGTGGTCTGGTCGGAAAACCGGCGGACCGTGAATCGGGCCTCGGTCGTCAGGCCGGTGGCCGGAATCGCCATGATGTCATAGGGCTCCTCGGGACCGGCCGGGGCATGATAATCCCCCAAAAAACGGTGGCCTATCTCATGTGCAGTCGTTCCGCTGATGGCGTTGAGTACTTTCTCGGGCGTGTCCCAGGAGATGTTCGGGTTGGCCACGAACGCTTCGTCGATCTTGTTCAGGTAGACGGCGGCGGTATAGTTGTCGATGCTGACGTTGTGCTGCTCACCCCAGATAGAGAAAGGCCCCGCGCCCAACGCGACGTTGTACCGTGATCCCGAAATGCTCTGGGGAACGGTGCCCAGATACAGCGCGAACCGAACCGTGGTGTCGGGATCGCCGGTGTCGATCGCTCGATAGACGTCCTCGACACGCAGCAGGATTTGTTGCCGGACTTCCTCTTCGGTCCAACCGGCCAGCCCACCGTCGACGACGAAGTTGGTGGAGAGGTTGGTGATCGGAAAGGGCTGGAACTCTGCCGCCAAGAATCCCGCACCAGCCGGTGCGGGGGTGGCGGTCTCGATGAAGTCGAGTCCGAAGCGGTAATTGGCGCCGAAGCCGACTCGCGCCCAGACGGCAACCAGCAACGTGACCGCCACAACGCCAGGGCGAATGGATCCTGTGGACCGTCTCATGTGGTTCGTCCCGGATGGTGACCGCCGTCTTCGCCGAATGCCGATTCTGCCATGGATGCCGGTTATTTGCGCCGCCGCCGTCGAAACCACAAAACGCCGCCTATCCCGCCGAAGGCCAACATGGCCAGCGTGCCCGGCTCGGGAACGAAAACCAGCGTGCCTGGGAACGTGCTGTAGTCCTGCAGAGTGAATGTAAGCTCGAAGTAGTCGTTGATGTTGTCGGCGGTTATGGGACCAAGACCGGCCGGGAGTTCCGAGACGAGGATTGTTCCAAGACTGGATCGCAGGTAGCTGTAGGAAGTAGGGGACTGCATGCTCCCGACGAAGATCTGATCCTCTGTGGCGTATCCCGCAGTGAAAACATCCGCCAGCCGTGTAATTGCATCAGCGTCGAACAGTTTGTCGAAAAGCGTGTCGCCGTCGACGTCCTTGGTCCCCAGACTCCAAAAGTACACGTTGGCAACCGACACGAAGATCTCGCCGGTAGACGGATCGATTTCAGCGACTGCGCCCGGCCAATTGTCGAACACCTGCTCAACCGGCAGTTGTGGCGGATCACCGACCTCACCAAAAAAGGCATTGAGGTCTTGCCCGTCGATGAAGTCGTCCCCATTGACATCTTCCAGCGGGCTTCCGGGCAAAGGATCCGAGGCGATTGCCTCTACCGATAAGAGAAAACACAAGCAGAGCACAAGGCCCGCTCCGAAGGGAACGACACATCGAGTTGTCCACATAGCCGCTGCCTCCATTTTGGGGTCAAAGAGGTGTAGTTGTTACGCCGCAAAAACGAGAGTATCTTTCGGAACCTTATACTTCGCCTAAAGCTTCAGTCTAGCACAACCGGCAGGATTTGCAAGCAGTCGGTGCAACGGTTATAACGATTATTCCGGACCGATGGGGGAAACTCGTCGTAAGTCTTTTTTCCGAAAAGGCTTGCGAAAAACAAACGCGGGTGGAATGGCTCAGAAGTGCGGGCGACAGCGCGCAGAGAACTCGGGAATCACGCCTCAGAGAATTGCCGGATTCCCTATGAATAGGTGGTGCTATTCAATCCTTAAGAGTATGTTGGCGTCTTCGGAAGCTCGTTACGGTCGTGCGACTTCGCCTTCTTCATCGCAGACGACGCTGAACCACAGGCCCGTTTCCCGTCAGCCCCAGCAGACCTCCAACTCGTTGGCGATCTCATCGACTCCGTCGATATGGCGAACCGCCTCTTGGGCCATCTGCTTCTGGAAATAGGAGCCCACCACACCTCGCAATACTACCCTGCCTTGATAGGTCTCGAAGCGCAAGTTACGGCGCGCCAAGTACGGGTTGCGTTCCAGTGCGGTGAGGACGCGATCATCCAACGGCGTGTCAATCATCGTTAATTCAGCCATCAGTAATTGATTTATTCAAGGTCACACGGGAGGGAGTCAGGATCTGACGCACGTCGAGTGCCCACCCCGAAGACGAGCTACCCGCTATTCATCGGCAATCCAGTGAGGCTGCGAAAGCAATAAGCAACAGGCTAAACAAGTAACTTGCGCAATTCCGTCAGGATATGCCGAGTTTTCAGATTACGCTCGCCGCAGACTGGACCACAGATAGCCCGGTCTACCGACACTTTCAGCGGGGTTCCACACAAAACTGCCCAGCGAGAGAATCCCTCCAGGCAAGCCTAGCTCGTGGTTTGCGCGCCTGCCCGGTCGATCGGAGAATTCGACGCGCCAAGCACGATTTGCGTCAGGCCGACTCTAGGTCTTCGACCGATGGCATCACGGAAAACCAGTTTTTCCGCCACCGGAAAACACGTATCGGCCGTTTTGGAATCCGGCGTCAGCTCGCCATCCAGGGGGGGACTTTCCCCGCCAACGGAAGATCGACGATCCACGCCTGATCCACTTCGTCCAAGGCCAAGATCTCGGCCAATGCCTCGGCCGGCGGCTGAGAATCCAGCGAGAGCACTCCGATGGCCTCGCCTCCAGGTTTGTCGGCGGATCGTCCCACAGTCATGTGGGCAATATTAACTTTATGGGCGCCAAAGATGTCGCCTACCTTGCCTATTACCCCGGGAGTGTCGCGATGCGTGAAGACCATCAAGATCCCGTCCAGAGAACTCTCCAGTCGACAATCGTTTTTCCGCACCAAGCGAGGCATGTTGCTGCCGAACAGTGCGCCGGAAGCAATGGACGTTTTCCGCTCGGTCACCACTTCGGCCGTGATCAGCGACCCGAAATCGCCGATGTCGCTGCTGCGCTGTTCGACCAGTTCGATCCCCCGCTCGCGCAGCAGCAGTTCGGCGTTGACGATGTTGACCTCCGTGTCCAGGGCGTGCTCCAGGAGCCCGGCCGCAAAGGCAGCGGAAAGCAGACGCGTGTCCTTCTTGGCCACTTCGCCCGTGTAACTCAGACGACATGCCGTCGGAGGGCAGTGGTCCACCTGGGCCAATAGCAACCCCAACCGGTAAGCCAGGTTGAGATGTCCCCGCAGGTCTTCCAGCGTCTTCGGGTCCAGCGGCGACATGTTGACCGACTGCTTGATGGCCCCGGTCGTGAAGAAATCGATCAACAACTCGGCCGCTTCGACCGCCACGTTCGTCTGGGCCTCCTCCGTGCTTGCGCCAAGGTGGGGGGTGCATAAGACGCCGGGCATGCCGAACAGCGGGCTGTCGGTGCAGGGCTCTTTGGGATAGACGTCCAGCGCCACGCCGGCCAGCCGACCGCTCTGCAGTCCCTCGACCAGCGCTTGTTCATCGTAGATCCCCCCCCGGGCACAGTTGATCAGCCGCGCGCCCTTCTTGATCATGCCGATCTCTTCGGGGCCGATCAGGTTCCGGGTTTGCTCGTTCAGCGGCGTGTGGACGGTCAGGTAATCCACATGGGGGAGCATCTCGCGAGCGGAAGAAAACGTCTGAATGCCCAATTCCTTGGCTCGCAACGCGGAGAAGAACGGGTCGTAGCCGAGCACCCGCATTTCCATCGCCTGGGCCCGGACCGCCACGGCCTGCCCGATCCGCCCCAGCCCGACGATTCCCAGGGTCTTCCCGGCCAGTTGCGCGCCCATGAATTTCTTGCGGTCCCAACGCCCCTCGATGAGACTCTGATAGGCCGGCGCCACGTTGCGCGAAAGGGCCAGCATCAAGGCGATCGTGTGTTCGGCGGTGGAGACCGTATTGCCGCCGGGCGTGTTCATGACCACGATTCCCTGGCGCGTGGCGGTCTCCTTGTCGATGTTGTCGGTCCCCACGCCGGCCCGCGCGATCGCCCGCAACCGGGTGTTCCCCCGCAGGGCTTCGGCGGTGATCTTCACGCCGCTGCGACAGATGGCTCCGTCGGCCTCCAGCAAGGCTTGACGCAATTCGTCCCCTGCCAGGCCGGTACGGACCTCGTACTCGATGTTTCCAGCGGCCTCCAACAGGTCGAGGCCGTCTTGCGACAGGTTATCCAAAACGATGATACGTGGCATGATGCGACTCGATAGACTGGTCGGTTAGGGATAGTCTGGCTGAAGGCAAGACCGGAATTCTACATCTTGGTCGGCCGTTTGGGGAGGGCACCGCAGCGAGCCGGATACCTGCGTGGTGATGCCCGACCACTTGTGAAAGACCGTTTAGCGGACGGGCTTGCCCGCCGTTCCGTTGCGGCCGCAGACCACGTTACGTTCGATTGTTCCCCGCACCACGCTTACCGTCGCGTTGACTGCTCAACGGCCACGTGTTGCATAAGTCGTTGTCAAACAACGCGTTCTGTCCCTGCGGCACCCCTTGACGCGGACATCCGGCGCGGTGCTCCGGCGGGTTGTTTGCTCGACGTAAGCTGTTTCAGAGAAACAGGTTACGTGCCGGAACTGCGCTGCGCTTGTTCCGGCCTACTTTCTGTCCTCTCGACTCGGATTGGTGGGCGGTGCCCACCCTGCATTCTCCATGTCGTCTACCGTCAACTCCCCGCGCCAACGGCGGTCGGGGCGGGCTCGGGCATGCCGCGGGTGGCCTTGCCGTGCAGGATGCCGTTTGCGTCGAACCACATCGGATCGATGCAAATGAACCGGTTCCACGGTTGCGAGTCGTCTTTCTGTTGATGGTAGACCGACCATAGCTTGCCCTCGCCGTCCTCCACCACGCAGCCGTGTCCCGGACCCAGCGCGCCGTTTCCGCGTTGCACGATCGGGTTGCCCGGGTGCTTGGTGAACGGCCCCATCGGATCGGTCGCCGTGGCGTAGCCGATCGCATAGTCCAGGCTGGAAGCCGCCGTGCCGGAGTAGAGGAGATAGTAGACGCCCCGGTGCTTCACCATCCACGGACCCTCGGTAACCGCGCCGCGTATCTTCTCCCAAGGTTCGGTGGGCGTGATGATCTCGACCGGCTCGCGCTGGGCCACAAGCGGCGTCTTCATCCGCTGTACCGTGATTCTAAAGCCCGGCAGTTTGACGTAATACAGGTAATACCGGCCATCGTCGTCGCGAAAGAGATGGGCGTCGATCGCGCCGGCGACCAGGGTCCCGCGATCGGCGAACGTTCCGTCCGGCCGGTCGGAAACGGCCACGCCAATACGCCGGTTCACCGTGTAGTAGAGGTAGAACTTCTTTTCGCCCTCATGGTAGAAGACGTCCGGTGCCCAGACGTTATTCTCGTCGGCCAGGAAGACGCGAGGGCCCTTGGTCCAATGCACCAGATCGGTCGACGTGTAGACGTGATAACTCCGGTTGTCGCCGGTCGGGTAGAGATAGTACTTCCCTTCGAAGAGGATCACCGACGGATCGGCCGGACCGATCTCGTCGATCACGGGATTCGTGTAGGTTCTTTCTGCCCGCGCACCGAGCGGAGCAAAAAACACGATCAACAGAAACAGGACGGCGAGGATGCGGATGGTGTAGGGCTTCACGGCAGTGCTCCTTTGGTTACGGGCTTTGTTGACCGGCAGGGCTCTCATCCTATAATAGTCCGTCAGACGGTGGGAGACGGGGAGGAGACACCCACCACCCAGAGGAAGCATGCCAGCCGCAGGAGAGACGTCCCATGGCCGATGTAAGCGAACTGACCGACGGCAATTTCGAGGCCGAGGTTCTCAAGTCGAGTCAACCGGTACTGGTGGACTTTTGGGCCCCATGGTGCGGGCCGTGCCGCATGGTAGCCCCGGTCGTCGAGGAATTGGCGGCAGAAAACGCCGACTCGATCAAGACCGCCAAGATAAATATCGACGACCACCCGAACACGGCCGCCGGTTACGGGGTCAGCAGCATTCCCACCCTGATGATCTTCAAAGACGGCCAGGTCGTCGACCGATTCGTCGGTGTCCAGCCGAAACAGCGGCTCCAGGACGCCATCGATCAGGCGATT
>DATLAN010000613.1:0-5844 GCA_035527455.1 Thermoguttaceae bacterium | reverse complement strand
TTCACGCCTGGAAAGGCTCGTATACACACATATCCTATTGCCCGGCCGTTTTCTACCCCGGAAATCGGGCCAGCAAGCAGCCGCGGCCCCTCGCAATACCGGCCACTTGGAGCTAGAATGGCTTCCACCTGACGACCAGTGCCGAACTGTTCACGGGCAGGACGGTCTGCAAGGGGGCTTGGCGGGAACGAGCGCAAAAAAGACGCCCCGCGGAGGGGCGTCCGAGGATGCTCTTGCGAGCAGAACCTTGCGCGGACGAAAGTCCACGTTACTGTGACTTGTGGGCAATCGTCGCTCGGATACACTGGCAACATTTTATCATCCCTTTTCAACGCCGTCAATGGGCAGGAGCAAAAAATGGTTCAGTCCGCCAAACCGTACATTCTGGGGATCGACTTGGGGGTGCAATCGGTCGGTTGGGCCGTGATTGACCTCGACGTGGATGGCTGGCCCTGCGGGGTGCGACGGGCCGGGGTCCGCTGTTTCGATAGCGGCGTGGGGAGCGAAACGAAGATTTCGGCGGGCAAGGACGAATCGGGCAACACCAAGCGGCGGCAGGCCCGCTTGCAGCGCCGCCAACTTTGGCGTCGCGGCCGGCGGCTGAATAAGGTCTTCAATTTGTTGCGGAAAGCGGGGCTGCTGCCGGCCGGCGAAGCGCGTACCCCCCAACAGCGCCACGAACTGCTCTACGAACTGGACGCCGAATTGGCGAAGACACACATCCCCGATCGCGACCGCGTGGCCGGGCACTTGCTCCCTTATAGCCTGCGCGCGCTGGCCTTGGACCAGCCATTGCCGCCGTTCGCCTTCGGTCGGGCGCTCTTCCATCTTGCGCAGCGGCGCGGGTTTCTGAGCAATCGCAAGTCGGTCGGCAAGAGCGATGAAGAGGAAGGGAAGGTCAAGGCGGGCATTGTGGAATTGCAGCAGAAGATCGAGCAGTGCGGCGCGCGCACGCTGGGCGAATACTTCGCCGGCCTCGACCCCGAGCAAGAGCCCATCCGCAACCGGTGGACCGCCAGGCAAATGTACCTTGAGGAGTTCGAGGAGATCTGGGCGGCCCAAGCGCCCCACCATCCCACGCTGACCGACGAGTGGAAGCAGCGTATCCACCAAGCCGTCTTCCACCAGCGGCCGCTGAAGTCCCAGAGGCATCGGATCGGCATGTGCGAATTGGAGCCCGACCACCGCCGCGCTCCGCGCGGATGCCTCGAGAACCAGCGATTCCGCTACATACAGAAGGTCAACGACCTGGAAATCCAGACTCCCGACGGAGAAATCTGGGGCCTCAACGAGCCCGCCCACGCCGACTTGCGCGCCAAGCTCATCGAATTGCTCGAGACCCATGCCGAAATCGCCTTCAAGAGCATGCGATCGAAGCTCCGATTGAAGAAACCCAAAGGTTCCGAGGCCGATTACCTGTTCAACCTGGAGGCCGGGGGCGAGAAGAAGATCAAGGGCAACGCCACCAACGCGAAGCTCTTAAAGGTCCTCGGCCACGAATACGGAGAACTCTCGCCCGACCAGCTTTCCGCGGTCGTGGATGACTTGATCGAGTATGAGAACAGGGACGCCTTGGCGCGGCGGCTGACGGCGCGCTACGGCATCTCGCCGGAGAAGGCCGAGGACCTGGCCGACCTGACGCTCGAGGACGGCTACGCTTCGCTTTCGCGCGAGGCGATACAGCAGTTGCTTCCGTGGATGCAGGAAGGCATGCGGTTTGCCGCCGCCAAGAAACAGGTTTACGGCGAGTATCGCGGCGGGCAGAAGGTCTACGACTCGCTGCCGCCGGTACTCGAAGCCGTGCCGCAGTTGCGCAATCCCGTCGTCTGCCGCGGCCTGACGGAGTTGCGCCGCGCGGCAAACGCGATTATCCGGGAATATGGCAAGCCGGAAACGGTCCGCGTCGAACTGGCCCGCGACCTGAAGCGTTCGCGCCAGCAGCGCGAGGACATCACCAAGAAGAACCGGCAGAACGAAAAGGCCCGCGACGAGGCCCGCGAGGAAATCCGCGCCAAGACCGAACTCGGCATCGCCGAGCCGAGACGCAGCGACATCCTCAAGGTCCTGCTGGCGAACGAGTGCAATTGGGGATGCCCGTACACCGGCAAGCCCATCTGCATGGGAACGCTGCTGGGGCCGCACCCGCAGTTCGATATCGAGCATATCATTCCCTTCAGCCGCTCGCTGGACAACTCCTTCATGAACAAGACCCTTTGCGACATCCCTTTCAACCGCGACGTGAAGCAGAACCGCACGCCCCATGAAGCATTCTCCGCGAACGAGCAGCAGTGGCACGAGATGATCGCGCGGGTGAAGCGATTTCGCGGCTCGGCGGCTTACGGCAAGCTCCGGAAGTTCCAGCAAGAGCAACTGGACGACGATTGGGCAACCCGACAGTTGCAGGACACCCGCTACATGTCGAAGCTGGCCGCCGAGTACGTCGGGCTGCTCTTCGGCGGGCAGATCGACGCCCATCATACGCGCCGCGTGCAGGTCAGCGCCGGCGGCGTGACCGCCTACCTGCGCGACGAGTGGGGGTTGAACGCCATCCTCAACGACGGTGGCGACGAGAAGAACCGCGAGGACCACCGCCACCACGCCGTCGATGCCGTGGTGATCGCCCTGACCAGCCCCGCCACGGTCAAGGCGCTGAGCGATTCCGCCGAGTTGGCCCGGCAACGCGGCCACCGCCTCTTCACGCCCATCGAAAAACCCTGGTCCACGCTCCTGGATGATACGCGCAACGCCATCGAAGCCGTCAACATTTCCTATCGCGTCAACCGCCGCGTCAGCGGCGCGTTGCACGACGAAACCTATTACAGCAAGGCCCACCAGTCGCGCGACGCAAGCGGAAAGAAGGAAGTCGAGTACCGCCACTTCCGCAAGCCACTGCATAAGATGTCGGCCCAAGAGGTTAAGAACATCGTTGACGACACGATCCGCGGGCTGGTCAACGCCAAGCTGGAGCAGATCGGCGGGGAACCGAAGAAGGTCTTTGCCGATCTCGGCAATCACCCCTATCTCGCCACCGGCGACGGACGGCGGATCTTCATTCACAAGGCCCGCGTGAAAAAACGCCTCACCGTCGTGCGATTGGGCAGTGCCGACTCGCCCCGCTATGTGGCGCCCGGCAGCAACCACCACATGGAAATATATGCCGTGCTGGACAAGGTCGGGAACGAAACACGATGGGAGGCCAAGACGGTCACGCTCATGGAGGCGGCGGCCCGAGTCCGGGCGCGAGAGAAGAAGCCCGTCGTTCAACGCGATCACGGCCCGGGAACCAAGTTCAAGTTCTCGCTCGCGGGTGGAGAATATCTGGAACTGGATGGCGACAATGGCCAAAGACGGCTGGTGAGGGTTACCGTTATCTCGGGAAAAAAAGTAGAATATCGTTTGCATAACGATGCCCGCCCGATTACGCTATTAAGGCAGGTAGAAGGAGGGAGGGCGGGGCTTTCGCTTTCCGCCGACTCACTACGAAAGGCCAACGCACGGAAGGTTGCCATTGACCCCTTAGGCAACGTCTTCCCGGCAAATGACTGACCGCATCCTGGATTTCTCCGAGAACCCGGCGCGGCTGAACGTGCGGCTGAGACAACTGGTCGTCCAGCGGCGGGAAATGCCCGACGTCTCCATGCCCCTGGCCGATCTGGCCGTGTTGATCGTCTCGCATCCGCAGGTGAGCTACACCCAGGCCGTGTTGGCCGGGCTGGCCGAGGCGGGCGGGGCCTTCATCGCCTGCAACCGACGACACCTGCCCGTCGGCATGTTCCTCCCGCTGGTCGCCCATCACGCCCAGACCCAGCACTTCGCCGCCCAGGCGCGGGTGGCCCTGCCCGTGCAAAAACGGCTCTGGCGACAAGTGGTCCGGGCCAAGATCAAGGCCCAGGCCGAGACGCTCGAAGCCCTGCACGGCACCGACGCCGGCCTGCGGGCGCTGGTCGGTCTGGTCCGCTCGGGCGATCCGGCCAACGTCGAAGCCCGCGCCGCAAGGCGCTATTGGCCGGTGCTCTTCGCCGATACCGATTTCCGCCGCCACCGCGAAAACGAAGACCAGAACCTGCTGTTGAACTACGGTTACGCCGTGCTGCGGGCGATCGTCGCCCGGGCGGTCTGCGGCGCCGGGCTGCACCCGTCGCTGGGCATCCACCACCACAACCGCTACGACGCCTATTGCCTGGCCGACGACCTGATGGAGCCGTTTCGCCCCACGGTCGATCGGGCGGTGGCCCAGTACGTCGCCACGCACGAGGAGTTTTCCGAGATCGAATCGGCGGCCAAACAAGAGATCATCGGCCAGTTGACCGGCCGCTACGTGATCGACGGCCAGCAGCGGACGCTCTTCGACGTGGTCGCCCGACTGGCCTGTTCGCTGGCCGACGTCTTCCTGGGCAACGCGGAGAAACTCGAACTGCCCGACTGGTGATCCCTATGCCACGAGGAGAATACACGCTATCAGGGTACCGAGGCATGTGGCTGTTTGCGATGTTCGACCTGCCGGTGACTACGAAGAAGGCCCGAAAACGGTACGCCCGCTTCCGCAAGCTGTTGCTCGAGCAGGGATTCTCGATGCTGCAGTACTCGGTGTACGCGCGGTACTGTGCGGGCGAAGAAATCGCGACGAGGCACCGCCACCATATCCGGGCGGCTCTGCCTCCGGAGGGGTATGTCCGGTTATTGGCGGTCACCGACCGACAATTCGGCAAGATGGAGAGTTACATTGGAAAATCGAGCGAACCGCCCGAAGAAGCCCCCGCGCAGCTCACGCTTTTCTGAGGCGATCCTTGCCGCAACGCCTTTCCGTGCAGTGGTTTACGGGCGAGGCAGTGTATCCGAGCGACGATTCCCCGCAAGCCACAGCCGGTGTGGTGTTCACTCCCCAGGCCCGCGAAAGTGTATCCGAGCGACGATTCCCCGCAAGCCACAGCGAAAACAGCGCAACCTTCTACGCCTGTCCAAGTGTATCCGAGCGACGATTCCCCGCAAGCCACAGCCCGGGTCCTAGCACACACGAGAAGGAGGCGAGTGTATCCGAGCGACGATTCCCCGCAAGCCACAGCTCGGTCATCGTTTCTCCCTTTCGCGTTCGGAGTGTATCCGAGCGACGATTCCCCGCAAGCCACAGCGACGAACATGATGATCCGTAGAGACTGTCAGTGTATCCGAGCGACGATTCCCCGCAAGCCACAGCGCCGAGATCGACGGCCTGGCACTCGGGTTGGAGTGTATCCGAGCGACGATTCCCCGCAAGCCACAGCGGGTCGCCACGCTTTGTCACGCTTGCCATCAGTGTATCCGAGCGACGATTCCCCGCAAGCCACAGCAGCAGTTCCATCGGCCGAGTTCGGTGGCTAAGTGTATCCGAGCGACGATTCCCCGCAAGCCACAGCCGTCCTTCATTCGTCCACCGTCGACTACGAAGTGTATCCGAGCGACGATTCCCCGCAAGCCACAGCACGACTGGACGCACGCTACTGTCTGCGAAGAGTGTATCCGAGCGACGATTCCCCGCAAGCCACAGCTGAACAGCGCCGAAGTGGAGCAAGCAATTCAGTGTATCCGAGCGACGATTCCCCGCAAGCCACAGCACACGTTGACCGTCAAGACGACGGCCGAAAAGTGTATCCGAGCGACGATTCCCCGCAAGCCACAGCGCTGTGGCCATGAGTAGCTCCTGAGAATGGAGTGTATCCGAGCGACGATTCCCCGCAAGCCACAGCACGCATCAGGAAGGCGACCCGGGCCGAAACAGTGTATCCGAGCGACGATTCCCCGCAAGCCACAGCCTGCCATGACGGGCGGATGCGTGGTCGCCTTAGTGTATCCGAGCGACGATTCCCC
>DATLAN010000612.1:0-36866 GCA_035527455.1 Thermoguttaceae bacterium | reverse complement strand
CGTTGTAACTCCGCCGCGTTGGGTGCAGCCTGAGTCAAACCCCGCGCGGCCCCGAACCGCTCCGCGCCGGATCTGGATAAGAGAGGTCGAACTCGGGAGACCCGGTGACGGACCACAAAACGAGAAAATGATGAATGAGGTCCGAGAACAACAGCCCGATTCCGAGCATCAAGATCAGGTTACGGAGCCCGTCATTCTCCCGGAAGAACAACCAGGCGATCGGAAGGAGCATGATTCCGACGTAACCATGATGGATGCGCAACCCAAACGTAAGCTCTCCCAGGAAGGTCGTGTCCGTTGCCGTCTGCACGCCAAGCCCGAATCGTCCCCCGATCGTCAGGACTTCGATGCCAAGTCCCAGTATGAGGCCGAGCGCCAGGACCTTCGACGTGGACATGCCGGAACAATAAGCGATCGTCTTTCCATACATCGATTTTTCCCATGATTCGGCTGCCCGGCGGGGAAATGGAAACGCGCCCGCACTGCGTCGCAGGGGGATCGGCGGGTGGCACCGTCGATCTTGCGGAAGCGATCCTACCACGTCGCTTGACCGACTGGCAAGATCGGCGGTGCTACCCGTCGGCCAAGAAAGCGTATTCGGAGAATGGTCAGCCATGCACGGCAACGGGAGGGACGCGCCTGAGGGGAACGCCTCTTGTCGCTAGGCGACCCCGACGATTTTCCGAACGAGCCGACTCATGTGCCCACGCCTACTCCGGAAAATCGACGGGGCCACCCGCGGAGCACATGGTTGGGTTTTCATTCTTCGTTTCGTCATTTAAGGTCAGCTCGGCTGTCCAGCCCGACCCCATCCCGCGCAGGTAGCCAGGGGAACGGTCGTTGACGACGAGCCCGACGCATACACTACCGTCCGATTTGCTGATGCGCTCCACGGATACCACGCGGAGCGTCCAGCGATGACCCGCTTCAGGGACATCAAATGACATTCCTGGGGCCACAGTCCCGTCGATGACGTCCCCGGCGAATACGAAGGCCTTCTTCGCCTCGATGGGAAAGGAATCCTCAATTCTGAATCGATTCCGAGTCATTGGAATCTGATCTTATCTCAAACCCAACTCTTTTATTAGACGGTTTTCTGTGTTTTTCGGAGAAACGCCGGCAGTTCCGTCCACCTCTCTTCTTCCACTCCCCCATTATCCCGCCCTGCGGCCGGGCGCGTCAAGCGGGGAATCGTTGCCGGAAGTCGCACAGAATGGGAACTCGCCGCCGTTCGCGGGCACCCGGCGTGGCAACTGCCGGTTCTATTGCGACGGATCGTACTTGCCAGCAGCAGAGTCCCACGGAATGTCGTGGTCGTCAACATGAACGTGCCAATCAGCATCAGGAATCACTTGGCGTATTTCAGTCAACACGGCACACCAATGCTGGACAGTGTCCCACATCGCATCTACGGATCTATCGGGGAGCTTTGTTGCACCTTCAAAGACCATATCGGGCTCCGATGGATCATCGAGATCGTAGATGCAAAACGATTCCCAACTGTCCCCAAGTCGACTGCGTATATACTCCTCCTGCTGCTCGTCGACAGCGTAACTTCTCTCGACAGCCTCAATCTTCACGCGTTCATCGGGCGTGAGCGGTCTTAGTCGTCGAGCAGTGTAATAGATCGAAACGCTCATGTGACATAAGGACAATTAAGACGCGCACCTGATCCAACCAACCACCCCCATTATCCCGCCCTGCGGCCGGGCGCGTCAAGGGGAGGAATCGTTGACTGAAGGCATACAAGGAGAATGTGACGTCAGACGTGCATGCGCGGCGCCGTGTGGCACTGTTTGCGGAGACGCCGATCAACTCTCCGGTCACGCGAACCCACTGCTTGCCGGAAAGCGTCAGCGACTTGACAACCCGCAAGCAGTCGCGTCGCCGTGAGAGTATCAGCGTCTTTCGCGGCAAGCAGTGCCACACCCACCGGAACCGCCGGCAAGCATGGGCACCCGGCGGTCATTTCATCGGTACGTCGCGCCCACAGTGCAGGCATTTCACGCTCTGGGGCGGTGGACCGGTGTACGCTGCCGGCACGAGCTGGCCACAGTAGGGACACGAGCTGAGTCGTCCAGTGAGGCCCTGGTTCGTGCTGAACCCTATGGCTTCCTTGACGTTCTCCGCCTTGAGTGTTGACTTAACGCCGCTGAGTGACGCGAGACGATTGACCTCCATGCCGACTGCGCGATCTGCGCCCGAGACCTCGGTGCTGAACTCCGAATTGACAATGCTCAGTCGCTCCGCCTGGTTGTTACCGTGGAACGTGACGGCTCCTTCATGCTCTCGCTTCATCCGCTGAAGCATGTCAACGGTGTAGATACGCTTGCCGTCGTCGATGACCTTGTGATGAACAGGGCATAAAAGGATGGCGTTCTCGTAGCTGTTGCGGTTGGTACATTCGGCCACGTAGCGAGCCGAACCGGGCTTGTCGCCGACAATGTGGCATTCGTTCCCGACGACGACGTCTGTACCTTGATCATTGAGCACGAGCGGCTGATCACACACCTCGTTTCCGAAGCGGTACGAACACCGGTTCGCTGCTTTGGCCCACAGACGCTTTCTGTCTTTGTCGCTGAGATCCATCTTTGGATTCCTCTCACATGGAAACCAAACCAATCTTCGCCGCTGATTCGACAACGCGTGCAGCTATAACGTGGCCCCGGAGACTGTTTATGGCCCACACGAAGCCTTGCTCTGCAACTTGGCTTCCGAACAGAGCCTCGCGGGTGGCACCGTCGATCTTGCGGAAGGGATCCTACCACGTCGCTGGACTGTTTCGCAAGATCGCCGGTGTTGCTCGGCAACAAGAGGAATTTGCAGGGCCGCTGGGATCGGCACGGCGGCCGGCTGCCCGTTGACGGTGGTGGGCAAGAGGGAGGAATACACCACAGAGGACACAGAGGTACACAGAGGAAGGGGGAAACGATGGGAGAAGGTGTGACGAACCATGCACCCGGGAATTCGGGCCCTCTTGCCTTTTCTCCGTCTCCTCAGTGTCCTCTGTGGTGTTATGTTCCCGCGGGCCGGGAGGGCAAGCCGGGGCGGGTGGTACAAGAGGCGGCGTGGATTTGGGAGGAGCGACGCGGTAGGGTACTGGATATTAGTATAGTTGTGGGAGGGCGGTCGTGGTGAATGATGAATGGGCGGAAGACCGCATCAATGCGGTCACTACGAACGATCCTGGGCGGCTCGGGGGATTGTTGCTCCCGGAAAGTCGAAATCGCGAAAAAGTGTCTAAGAATGCTCTAAGGTCCTGTTGTGAAACGACTTGCGTCGAGGAAACAATGGCTCCAATGAAACCGAGGGACGGCGGTTTGTCAAGGGGGCGCGGACGATCGAAGTCTTTCGGAGATAAGGACTTGCGCACCGGAACGACCGGTAGTCGGCGCCGGGCGGGGTGGCGTGGGGCGGGAAAAAAGCGCGTGCGGCCGGTTCGGTGCAGTCGAGCCTGTTGACGCAAGGCGTTGCACGGCAACGGGTTTCGCCGGCGGGTGCGGATGCCGCGGATGGCCATTGTTGCGTTCGACGCTTGGAAGTGGGTAAGAATGATTCGTCCGGAAGCTGCGTACCTGGGCACGCGGATATCGACAAGCGTGGTGGCGTCAGGGCGAGCCCTGACCTACTTGCTTGCCGGCGTAGAGCAGCCAGTAGACGACTGGGATGACGATCAGGGTGAAGGCGGTCGACGTGAGGATGCCGAAGATGATCGCCCAGGCCAGGCCGGAGAAGATCGGATCGAGCGTGATCACCCAGTTGCCCAAGAGCGTGGTGCCGGCGGTGAGCAGGATCGGCCGGGTGCGGACCGCCACGCTGCGGATGATCGCCTCGCGAAGCGGCAGCCCGTCGGCCAGACCGTGGTGGATGAAATCGATCAGCACCAGCGAGTTGCGGACCACGATGCCCGACAGGGCGATCATCCCGATCATGGCCGTGGCCGTCAGGAAGACCGGCGTGGGATAGCCGCCGGCCTGAGAGCCCGCGGGCCGGTCGAGGAGCACGTTCAACAGCCAGAAGCCGGGCATGATGCCGATCAGCGTCAGCGGAATGGCCAGCATGATCACCACCGGCAGCACGCGGGAGCCGGTCTGGAACATCAGGATCACGAAGATGCCCACCAGGGCCGCTCCGAACGCCAGCCCCAGGTCGCGGAACACGTCGAGCGTGATCTTCCACTCGCCTTCGCCGGCCCACTCGACCTCGAAGCCGGCCGGCATCGACCAGAAATCGCCGCCGCCGGGCGAAAGCCAGGTCCGCTCGTCGGCCGGGCGGATCGTGGTCGCGGCGGCCGGCGGCGGATCGGTGCCGTCCTTCCGCCGATCCGTCTGCATGTCGACGATCGCGTCGGCCGGTGGGCGTCCGGCCACTTCGCCGTAGACGAAGACCACGCGATTGAGGTTCTTGCGATAGATGGTCTTGTCTTCCGGCACCTCGACGAACCGGCCCAACGCGCCGATCTGCACGAGCTGCCCCTGTTGGCCGATCACGTACAGCTCTTCCAGATCGTCGGTGGCCGAACGGGCCGAGCGGGGCACGCGAAGCTCGACCCACAGCGGGTCCACCTCGCCCGGCTCCTGGAGCACCGTCGCCGGCAGACCGCTCAGCGCCGATTGCAGCGTGTCGGCGATGTTTCGGGTCGAAACGCCGCTGTGGGCGGCCTTGGTCTTGTCGGTCTCGAAGATCCAGCGGGTCTGGTACTCTTCGGCGCTGAGGTCGACGTCGACCACGCCTTCCTCGCGGGCCATCCGCGCCTCGACGCGTCGGGCGGCGGCGATCAGCTCGTCGTGGCCGGCGTGCGGCGGCCCGTAGACCTCGGCGGTGATCGTGGCCAGGACCGGCGGGCCGGGCGGGACCTCGACCAGCTTGATCTTGGCGCCCTGCTCGTCGGCCAGGTGCGTCAACTCGCGGCGGATCCGCAACAGGATGTCGTGCGACTGTTCGGCCCGTCGCTCCTTCGGTGCCAGGTTCACGCGGATATCGGCCACGTTCGGCCCGCGGCGGAGGAAGTAATGGCGGACCATGCCGTTGAAATCCATCGGCGAGGCCAGCCCGACGTAGAGCTGGAAGTCCCGCACCTCGGCCACGCCGGCGAGATACTCGGCCAGCCGCTCGGTCACGGTGTTGGTCTGTTCGAGGGTCGTGCCCTCGGGCATGTCGACGACGACCTGGAACTCGTTCTTATTGTCGTAGGGCAGCATCTTCAGCGGCACCACGCGGAAGGCCGGCAGGGTGATCGCCGCGGCCAAGAGCACGGCCACCACGCCGAGCGTCGCCCAGGCCATCCAGCGGCGATCGAGGATCGGCACCAGCACGGCCCGGCTGATGCGGTAGATGGGCCGTGTGGTCAGATCGAAGGACTCCTCTTCGCCGCGTCGCTCGTGGAGCTTGCGCAAGGCGACCATCGCCAGCCAGGGCGTGATCAGGAAGGCGACCAGGGTCGAGACGGAGACGGTCAGCGGCACGTTCAGCGCCATCGGCGCCATGTACGGCCCCATCATGCCGGTGATGAAGATCAGCGGCAGGAAGCTGGCGATGATCGCCAACGTGGAGAGGATCAACGCCGGCCGCACCTCCTGGATCGCTTGGAGCACCGATTTCCGCGCCGAGGCGACCCGCATACTGAAATAGCGGGCAATATTCTCCACGTCGGTGATCGGGTCGTCGACCAGCAGGCCGAGCGAGAGGATCAGCGCGAAGAGCGTCACCCGGTTGATCGTGTAGCCGGCCAACAAGTTGATGAACAGCGTCACGCTGTAGCAGACCGGAATGGCCAAGGCGATGACCAGCGCCGGCCGCCACCCGAGCACCACGCCGATCAATCCGATCACGGTCAGCACGGCGATGGCCAGCCCTTCGACCAGTTCGTTGACCTTCTCGTTGGCCGTTTCGCCGTAGTCGCGGGTGATGCGATAATGGACGCCGTCGGGCAGATAGGCGGGGGCCAGCTCGTTCATCCGCCGTGCCACCGCGTCGGCCACCCAGACGGCGTTGCTGCCCTTCTTCTTGGCCACCGCGATGTGGACCGCCGGATAGAGTTTCCCGTCCGGCGGCGTCAATTCGGCGGAAGCCGTTTCTTCTTTGGGTTCGTGCGGGCTCGCGGCCGCGGGGCCGAAGCCGATCCAACTGTAGTTGTCCACTTCGGCCGGGCCGTCGATCACCCGGGCCACGTTCTTCAAGTAGACCGGTCGGTTGCCGGCGAGGTTGATGACCAGGTTCTCCAAATCCCAGGCGTGGCGGACGAAGGTGCCCGCCTCGACGACGAACTCCGTGTTCTGCTGCTCGAAGCTGCCGGCTCGAACCTGGACGTTGCTTGCCCGTAGGGCCTCGGCCACCTGCATCACCGAGGTCTTGCGGGCGGCCAGTTGGGCCGGGTCCAGCTCGACGCGGATCTGTCGCGGGCGCCCGGCGATGACCCATACGCGGTTCGTATCGGGAATCGCCTGCAGCTCGTTCTGCAACTGCTCGGCCACGCGACGCAGCTCGTGGTCGCCGTACAGCTCGGTTTCGTCCGACCAGAGGGTGACGTTGACGATCGGCACGTCGTCCACCTCGACCGGTTTGACGACCCAATCGGAAACGCCCGGCGGGACCTGGTCGGTGTTGGATTGGATCTTGTTGTAGAGCTTGACGATCGAATCCTCGCGATCCTCGCCCACGTAGAAGCGCACGGTGACCACGGCCTCGCCCGGCCGGGACATCGAATAGACGTATTCCACGCCGTCGATCTGGTAGAGGAGTTTTTCGAGCCGGGTGGTGACCTTCTCCTCGACCTGGGCGGCCGACAGCCCGGGCGCCTTGACGATCACGTCGGCCAGCGGGACGACGATCTGAGGCTCTTCCTCGCGGGGCGTCAGCCAAAGCGCGACAACCCCAAGCGCCAGCGATACGACGATCAGCAGCACGGCCACGTCGCCGCGGAGGAAGACCTCGACCAGGCGGGTCGAAAGCGGCGTCTTTTCTTCCGTGCTATTCATGGTGGTTCACTTCCGTCAAATTGGTCAGCAGCGAGTCGAAAAAGGGGACTGGCTCCGGGCCGTGTTTCGGCTCCAAAGTGGCGAAAGAGGTCGCCGGCCCGGTGCCTGTCCCCTTTTTCGACGGCTTTCCAGGTGGGCCGCCCGAAAAAGGGGACAGGCACCGTCGGCCACATGAAATGCCGCTGCAAAACGATGTCACGACGGAGCCAGTCCCCATTTTCGGGCTTCCCACTTGCAATGTTTCCGTTTACGGCGAGGGCGTCGGGCAGCGCTCGGCGTCGGTGCACTTCATGACCACCCGATCGCCCTGTTTCACTCCGCTGAGCACCTCGACGTGGTTGGGGTCCCCCTCGCGCCCCGTTTTGACCAGCCGCCGGCTCTTGAAACCGCTCTGGCCGATGACCTCGACGAACTTCAACTGGCCGATGGTCTCGATGGTGCCGGTGTGCAGGCAGAGGTGCTTTCGTTGGCCGGCGGGGATCTGAAGCCGCCCGAACATCCCTTCGAACAGGTCGTCCGAGGGCGGGACGACGACTTTGACCAGGAACGAGCGGCTGCCCGCCTCGGCCTGGGGGACGATCTCGCCGACGGTGGTTTTCACCCAGCGCTCGCGGGCGTCGATGTAGGCGTCGAGCGTCTGGCCGAGCTTGAGGTACTTCACCAGGTTTTCCATGACGGGGACTTCCAGCCGCAACGACCTCGGATCGTAGAGGGCCAGCAGCCGGCCGCCGGGCTGGGCCATGTCGCCCGGTTCGGCGTAGCGGTCGATGACCACGCCCGTTTTGGGCGCTTTGATCTCGGTGTAGGAGAGTCGGACGTCGGTCAGGACGAGTGCCTCTTTGGCGTACTGCCATTTGGCGCTGGCGACTTTGAGGGCCTCGACGGCCTCCTCGTAGTTTGCCTGGCTCATCATTTTCTGCCCGAACAGATCGGCCGCCCGGCGGTAGTCGCCGTCGGCCCGTTTGACGGCGGCCTCGGCGCCGATCAGATCGGCGACGGCCTTGCTGCGTTCGGCGTCCAAAGCCCGGCGGTCGAGCATGACCAGCGTGTCGCCCTCGTTCACGCGGCTTCCGGCCGTGACGGAGATCGATTGGATCGGGGCCAAAACGCGGGAAGAGATCTCGGTACGGTCGGCCGCCTTGAGCGAGCCGACCGCAACTTCGATGTAATCCTTAGTTTTTTCCTCGACGACGTAGGCATTCTGGATTTCCTCGTCGGTGGCCCTTTCCCGTTGGACATCGACTTGTCCGGCTTGGATCTTTTCTTCGAAGACGCCGGCCATCCAGGCAATGACCAGCACCAGGCCCGCCAGGAAGACGAAGGCCGAACCGAGCGGCAGCAGGCCCTTCAGCCGGGCACGTACGGCTTTGATATCGATTTTCATCAGGCGGCTCCCTCGCCACGTTCTGGCGATTTGACCCAGTTCACACTGCTTCTCTACTCCTTTGGATGCAAAGAGCACGCTTTTGGTTACATTTCCATCGTCGGTCCGTGCGCACAACGTTTCGGGCGTCGGGGGAGGCACGCCGGCGGCAAGACAGCCCGCGACGAACGAGGATGCCGTCTGCGGAAGGACGGCTAACGATACAGCGGCGGGTGAGCGTAGTAGACTTCCAAAGTCAGCGCACCGAGCACCGTGGCCAACAGGCGGCCGCCGGACGCGCTGGACCAGCCGTTGTCCTCGGCGAACCAACTCCCATCGATGTGGCCGGCATTTCCCTGGGTAAAGACCAGGTGGTCGCGCAACTTCTCGTTCCAGGCATTCCACATGTCGCCGCCATGGTGGCGCAAGACTTGGGCGCGGACGTAGTTGAGATAGAATTGCCCCGAGGTCGAAGGGCTCGAACCGCCCAGGGCCGTGACGTAGTCGACCAGATCGGCAGCGTCGCGAGGACGGCCGAGATACATTTGGGAAAGCACGCCTAGGGCCGTGGCCGTGGCGTCGGCTTGGTCGGCGGCCTTCTTTTCATCGTGGCGATAGCCGGTCTTGTCTTCGGTCCGCATCGATTCGAGGTAGACGCCGGCCTGCGTGAGGGTCTTCTTGGGCACGTTCAGCCCGGCCCACTCGGCGGTCTTCAGCGCCACGACGTTCCATCCGGTGGAGACGGCGTCGCTGGTATCGGGCTTTCCGTTGGGCGGCGCGGGCGGCTCCGCGCCCCATCCGCCGTCGGTGTTTTGAATCCTGACGATGTAGTTGACGGTGGATTGAGCGGCTGCTCGGGTTCTCGTATCCCGGGCGACCACCGAGGCCTCGCAGAAGGCGATCGCTGCCAGGGCCTGCGAGGGCATGGAGCCGGCGTCGCTCTCGTAAAGACTTGCCGCGGAGCGGTCGTGCCAGACGATCCGGTTCGCGAGGAAATTCAGCCCCAGCGAGACGTTCTTCTGATACCGGCCGTCGCGCGGTCCGTTGCCGGCGGCCAGCAGCGGCAACAGGGCCAGCGCCGTGGCCGCGTTGGGGGCCGTGGTCAGGGTCCCCTTGTCGGGACACCGATCCTGGCACCGCGGGCCCGTGTGGTCGAAATTCCAGCTCCCGTCGGCGTCTTGGTGTCTGCTGAGCCACTCCAGCGCCCGGGTTACGGCCGCCTCGCTGGCGTTATTTCCGCCGAACGTCCGCAACATCGCGGGCCGGAACCTGTCTTCGCGGCATTCCAATCCCTTGAACTGCGGCAACTCGACCGCGCCGATCGGAACGTCGAGATCCCCGACCTCCGCCAAACGCTGCCGGGCCTTTCCCTGGTCGAGCCCTCCCAATTGCGGCTCGATCAGCCTATACCAGAACGCGGCACGCCGCTGGAGGTGGCTTTTCGCTCGGTCCGTGGCCTGCTCGGAAGCGTCCCACCAACCGTCGGCCACCGCCAGCCGATCGGGCAACAAGGGCGAATTCGCCAGGTCGCTTTCGGCAAGCTTCTTCCATTGCTCGTCGGCGGCCATGGCAAGATAGGAGAGGCCTCGTTCCCAATCGCCCTTCATCAGGCAGTAATACCTGCCCACCGTTTCATTGGCTTGCGGGTCCTTCGGCTGCTTTCGGATGGTCTCCAAGGCCGCGCGAACCGGCTCGTACGCCTGCTTGAACTCCTGGATTTCCTTGCTGACTTCGGTCACGCGTTTGGAGAGGACTCCGTCGCGGGCAACGGCCACGGTGGCACGCGCGAGGATGTCCAGCCGGCCGGCCGACTCGAAATCGTCGGCGGCCATGGCCTCTTCGAGGACCGCGAGGACCTTCTCGACCAAAGCCCTCTTGCGGGTCGAGGATATGGCCGCTTGTGCCAAAGCGTCGAGGGTGTCGACTTTCTCACCGATCGGGTCAACGTCGTACTGTACGCCCATCTCCTCGACGGCGCGCAGGGCCGCGTCGCTGTCGCCCGACTCGATGGCCAGATCGCGTGCCAGACGAAACAGCACGTACGGTGCGGCGCTGTTCTCCTGGGGCTTGCCACCCTCCTCGAGCAGCTTCTGGATCAACGCCGCTTGCACCGAGGGCCGGTCCGCCTCCTCGAAATCCTGCTTGAACACCACGCCCTTGATCAGATTCTCGACCTCTTGCTGTGCGTCGGCGTCGGGAACGGCCAGCCGGTTGTCGTCTTCCGGCCCGCCGCCGGCCGGTTGGTCCGACGGATCGTTCGGACCTTGATCGACGGACGTGGGCGGGGACAGGTCGGGGAGCCCCCAAAGCTGCGCGAGTCGGTCGTCGCCGCACGAAAGGACGCGGCGGCCGCCGGGCGAAAACGCCACGCTCCGCACCCCGCCTTGGTGTTCGCCGACCAGACACACTTCGCTGCCGTCGGAGAGCCTCCACAGCCGGATCGTGCCGTCCAGACTCCCGGAGACGGCGTATCGGCCGTCGGGCGAATAGGCGACCGAAGTGACCTCGCCTTGGTGCGTGTCGAAGACCTGAAACTCCTTTCCCGAGTTCAAGTCCCACTGCCGCACGGTACGGTCGACGCCGCCGGAGATCGCGTAGTTCTCTCGCGGCGAAAAGGCCACGCCGGTCACCGCGCCTTCGTGCCCGGTCAGACTGTAGACCTCGGTACCCGCCACGCGGTCCCAGAGGCGGACCGTTCCGTCTTCGCCGCCGGAGAGGATCTTCGTACCGTCGGCCGAAAAGGCCACGCAGAGAACCGGCCCGACGTGCCCGTTGAACTGGCGGATTTCCTCGCTCGAGGTCAAGTCGAACAAACGAATGGTCCCGGCGGCATAGGCCAGCAGGACGTACTCGGGGCGCTGGGGATGAAAGACGGCGTCGCGAACGTCGCCGTCCTCGATATCGAACCGTTGATCCATTTTTCCGGTCGCCGTCTGCCAGGTGCACACGGCGTTGCCCGACGGCGGATTCTCGTTCTCACCGACGACCAGCGCGAGCAGTTGCCGGCCGTCGTCGGAGACGTCGACCGCCAGGACGGCGCCGGCGGCATCGGCCATTTCGAGCAGGCTCTGGCCGGTCTGCGCGTCCCATTTTCGGACCGTCTTGTCCTCGCTTCCGGAGAAGACGAAGGCGCCGGTCGGGGAGAAGACGGCACTGGTGACTCGGCCCGTGTGTCCTTGGAGTGAATGGACTTTCCCGACTACATTTCGCTCGTAAACGATCGGCCTGGTCCACGTGCCGTTTCCCGGACGAGTGGGGCCAACCGTCTTCCGAGTTCGTTCGTTGTCCGGCTCGTTGGACGATCCGTTGCCGTTGCGTTTGGACGCGGCGGGCTCGGATTCCTTGGGCGTACCCGACCGCGATTTGCTCATCGCCCAAACCACCAGCACCACCACCGCCAGTACGAAGGTTACTGCAACGACCACGCCTTGGGCGTTCGACTTCTTCCTTCGGCGGCCGGCATAGGTGCTGGTTCGGGTCGCGCCGGTGAACGTGCTACCGACGGCGTTGAGCTGGGGAATTGCCGGTGTCAAGGAGACCGCCGGAGCTTTTTCGCCGTCCGGCGGCGGCGGAGGAGGACTCGAGGTGCGCGGCGGCGGGGGTGTCTCACGCGAGGGCGCCGTGCCGGGGGGCGAGGGCGGCGGCGGGATCGGCTTATCCGCCGCAAGACTGCCACTCAAACGGCGGTCGTACTCCGCCCGCTTGTCCTTGTCCAGCAAGCACACTCGGGCGGTGGCCAACTCGTTGAGGATCTTCTGCGAAAGCTCGGAGTACTTGCCCGACTGAAACGTCCGAACGTGGACCATCTGGCGATCGGCCGCGTTGGAGATCACGTCGGGATCGGACTCGAACAGGCCGATCCCCAGCAGGCGATACTGGTTGGGCGGCTGCTCCTTGGGGGGGATGCCCAGCCATTTTCGATAGGGGTCGAACTCCGCCATGGGGTGCCTCTTCACATCGCCGGCCGGGATCGTCGTGCCTCGACACACGCTCCCGAGTGAACTTCGTTGCCACAAGCGCGTCTTACCGCTGCCGGCGCGCAAACCCACCCTGGGAGCCAAGATACACGGATTATTCGGCCAATCTCGAACTCTTTATTGCATTATGTCCCGCCCTGTCCGGATTGGCAACGGTGAACTTCCAACGCCAACAACCGCTGCTTGGTTCGCGATCCGCCGGGTGCGGAGAACGGACCAACCCCCCCACTGGACGGCACGACCCGATGGCAGGGTACGATCAGCGGCAGGCGGTTGGCAGCCATGCAACTGCCCACTGCCCGCGCTGCCCGAGCAAAACCTGCCTTGGCCGCGAGTTCTCCGTACGTCATCGTCTGGCCCAACGGGATCCGCCGGCATTGCTCAACCACCCGGCGTCTGAAGTCGCTCAGGCCGGCCAGATCGATCTTCACGTCGAGGAAATCGTCTCGATTGCCCCGGGCGTAGGCCTTCAGCCGCTGTACGAGTTGGTCGTTCCAGCGGCCGCGTGTGGCGTTCTGAAGCACTTCGCCTTCCAGCGCCCCGATCGCGGCTTCCAGCGAGGGATGTGCGAAAGTGACCCGTTTGAGAAGCCGGCCCGATCCGACGATCGCGATCCACCCTAACGGGCTGGGGAAAACAACGAGCAGATCGCGATTTTCCGTGCGGTTGGTGCTGATTTTCGGGCTGGGCCGACTCATTTCCAAGATTCCTCTGCTTGGGGGATTCCGGGACCCTTTGACACCCAAGGGCACATAGCGCTATACTATGGGCAGCCTCGAACAACATCCAGTTATTTCACCCGGCTGTCAGTTCTTCGATCGGTTCGAGCAGAAAGGAATTCCCCGGATGCAAGGCTTCAGTTCACTCTGTGACGACTTCTACGTCAACATGAATCTGAGCACGGAGATGGAACTCCCTACGAATCGCGAAACGGTTCTCCACTTCTTCGAACGTATACAGAAAACCTACCCGACCATGCGGAATTTCTACTGCCGCGAGCGGGGGGATTTCGTCTTGGAGGAGGACAAGGACAAGGGCAACTATCGGTGGTGCACGATCGAGCCCCGCCGCGTGTGCTCCGGGCAGGTCAACCCGGATTCGATCGAGGGCGCCCTGGAACAACACCAGCTCGTGCTGGAGTTGGCCCCCTACATGCTGTCGGTCAGTCCGCTGGACTGCGAAGCGCTCGATTTGCTCTTCGGATTCGATTTCACGTACCGGGGCAACCACAACCAACTGGTGGCCGAGGCTCTGGGGGTCGGCCCTTCCTTGGAGAGGGTAGCGGAGATTCCCGGCGCGACGATCATCAACCACGAGCCGTCGCTGACCGTGGCGCTGGACGAGGAGTGCCGGACCCAGTTCCGGCTGAGCGTGGAGACCCGCACCAACGCCTACCAGATTCGCACGGGCGAGTTTCCCGAGGAGCAACTCAGCGTCTACGTCACCGCCCGACAGTACGGCAGCCTGGGACCGGACAAGACGTTCGTCGAAACGCTGCACCGGCTCATGCAGGTCTGCAACGAGATGATCGAGAGCCACGTCGTCGAGCACGTTCTCAATCCGTTGGCGAGAATGATCGCGCTGAAGTAATGGGCTCGAACTGCAAGGGCGGGAGCCCGAAAACGGGGACACTCACCTCGCTTGCCAGTGTAGCCGAACCTCTCCGGCGTCGGGCGGCAGGAGACAGTCTCCGCCGTCGTCTCGGTCGATCTCCCGGCCGTCGACGGTCACTCTGGCCCCAAGCGACGGCGGCAAGGCAAGGCGAAAACCGCCGGGCGGCGATGCCCCGCCGGCAAGCGTCAGCACCGCACCGTCACCAGTCGGCTCATAGACGAACGAGCACGGGCCGAAGTGGGTCGGCAGACTCTCGACCTGCATTCCCGCTTCGTCGGTGAACCACCGGGGATCAACGCCGGTCAACAGCCGCAGATCGTCGCCCTGCTCGAAAACCAGACAATCGCGCAGCAGCAGCCACAGCTCGGCGATGGCCCAACCGTGAGGCATGGCGACCCCATGCTTCCACGTCGTGCGGGCAAATCGCCAGCCGCCCGTACCGCTGCGGCCGCCCTCGTCCAGCGCGTACCACCCGCGCATCTGCGGGTGTTCGAGGTGGTTGGCGATCGTGCCGTAGCCCGCCTGACGATTGCCCGTCAACAGGCCCTGATGGGCCTTGGCCAGGGCGAAGTAGCGCCAGCCGCCGGGACCGGTCGCTCCGTGGTGCTGGAACTGTTCATGGCCCCGGCGCCGATCCAACCCATACAGCCGGCAGGGCCACAGCACCGCATAACTGCCGTAGCCGTCCGCCAGCCGCGTGCCGAACCTCCCGTCGTAGCTGGTCATCAACGCCTCGGCCAGCTCGCTCCACCGATCGGCATCGTCCTCCTTGCCGGCTGCGTGGGCCAGCGTGGCCGCCGCCCGAAGACCGGCGACGTCGAACGCCTCGGTGTATTCCGGGTGACGGCCGTCGCAGCTACCCGGCTCGAGCACCTGCCGCCGATGCGAGGGCTTTTCGTCGGGCGCATCCGGCGGCAGCGAGTCGCCGAATGCCAGGCTCGTGGCCTTCACGTAGTGCGGACCCGGCGTGGTGCGATAGTATCGGATCATGGCCGCGATCCGCCCCGCCGCCGGGTACACGCGGGCGAGCCACTCCCGGTCGCGCGTGAATCGCCAGTGTTCGCCCATCACCCAGAGGATCTGGCCGGGATTGTCCGCCTCGACGTGCGTGCGGCCGTTGAACGGGTGCGACAGGAAATAGTCGATCGCCTTTTCGGCCAGGTCGACGTTGCCCGACTTCTGCAGGATGTTGGCCACGTACACGCCGTCGCGGTTGAAGACGTTGTAGTTGACCACGGCCACGTCGGGCGCGCCCTCGTTGAGTTCCATGGCGGCGTGGCCGACGATCGCCGCGAAACACTCGGCCCATCGCGCGTCGGGCACCCGTATCGTCGCCCGGCCTGCCAACCGACGCCAAAGCGCCTCGGCCTCGGCGAACACCGTATCGGCCTTCAGGCGACGGCAGTAGTCCGGGCCCGGGTCCGGCTGCAGCACGCCGCCTTGCGGCGGATCGGGCTCGGCCAGATCGAGCTGTGCCCAGGTGCTCGTACCGTCCCACTGGTGTCCCACGGCCCGGCGCCCGGGCAACACGGGGCACACGAAGCCCAGCGCGGTGCTCTCGCCCGGCGCAAGCTGCACGTCGAAACGCAACGCGCCGGAGCACTCGCCGTCGGGCGACTCGGCCTGCCGTCGGTCGGGGACTTGCCCCAGGGAAGCCGATCGGCCGATGTCATCGCGGGCCGAAACGCCGGCGGCCTGAGGCCGTGCGTCGGCGACCACGGCCGGACGGCCTTCGACCAGCAGGGCGTCGCCCTCCGCGCTGAGGGCAAGCTCCCGGACGGGACCGCCCGCGGGCCCGAGCGGGCGCAGCGCCGCGTAGACGGAAACCCCGACGGGCTCACGGCCAGTGTTGACCACTGCGACCCGCGCGCCGACGATCTGGATCTTCCCGCCGGGACACTCCCGCTCGACCTGGCAGACCTCGGTCCGGACCGCAACGTCGCCGGCCTCCCATCGCGTCCAGGGCATCAGATACCCGGTACCGGCCAACCCGTGTTCGCTGGCCACGTCCTGCATGGTCGGAGCGATCAGCTTCCCGGACCGCCGGTCGTACAACCAAAAGTAGACGCCGTACGTCGCAAAACCCGGCGAAAAACTCCCCTCGGCCTCGACGAACGTCTTGAGTGAATCGACGGCGTCGGGCACGCCGATCGGGATGTGGATCTCCCCTTGAGGATCCAGCCCCTCCCCGCCGGCGCGGTTCGCTGTGACCGCTCCGAGCAGAACAAACGCAACTACCGCCGTGGCCGTCGGTAGATACGATTTCTTCATACGGTGTGCTCCGATGCAAGTCGAGGGTGCCCGTCCCCATTTTCGACTCAGCGCTCAGACTTGGAGATTATACCAGAACGTTTGGAGACGTGCTTGACGGCTCTTCAGCGATACACCTTGCACTCGGGCAGCGCCTGCGTCAGTTCCTCGAGTACCTCGTCGGTGATTTGGGTCTTGGCCGGATAGAAGTGATGGAGCTTCTTCAGCGAGTGGACGCAGTCCAGGCCCGCGTCGGTGACCGGCGTGCCCGTGAGGTTCAGGACCGCGACGTCGGGCAGGTATTCGAGTAGTTCCATCTGGTCGTCGTTGATCCGGGAGCGATTGAGAAAGACCTTGACGACTCGTTCCGACTCGTCGAGCGAAACCCGGCCGCCCAACGCCTCGATGGCCGCCACCGCCTGCTCGACCGTGAGGGGTTCGTCGCCGGGCGGTTCGGGCTGTTGCGGCGGCGGCTCGGGCGGCGTTTCCTCGACGATCTCCGGCCGCGGCGACGGCGGAGGGAGCAACGCCACGCGAGGAGGAACGGCTTCCGGCTCGGTCTTCGCCGTCTTCTCGACCGGCGTTTTCGACGCGGCGGCCTTCGGCTGCGAGTCTCCTCGGATGAGCTGGATGACGATGAACAACAACAGGAGCACCGGGACCGCGATACCGATCCCGATCATCGGATAGAGCCACGCCGGGCGCTCTTGGGAAACCGGCCTTCCCAGAAGCACGCCGCCGGCCAGCGGCCCGGCGGATTCCTCGGACGACGGGACGCTCAGTTCGTTCCAGAAGTCGTCCGTCGGCAGTTCGTCGGACGCCGGCTTCGACTCGGGGGTTGCTGCGGCGGCCGATTTCCGCGACTGCAGCCGCTGGCGCTCGGCGACGTAGCAGCTTCGGTGATAGGATTGCCCCTTGACGTCCTTGACCTGATCGGGACCTACGGAAAAGTCTTTCCCACACAGGCGACAGACCTCCGGCGGGCTGGACATCGGACTGGTCCTCGGCGATTCTCAACGTAGGTCAGGGCTTGCCCTGACGATTTGTCTCAACGCGGCTTTTGGGCGCAACCGAACGGCGGGCAAGCCCGCCCGCTAAACGTTGCTATCGCAATTGGTTACGTCAAACATGCGCGCACGTGTGCAGAAGTTGTGACGTAAGACGGTTACTGGATCGGTTTGTACTGGCCGTTGTTCAACTCGGCCAGGCTTTTCATGAACTGTTGTCCTGCTTCGGGAAAGCCGAACGTGTACAGGGCGATGCGGCGGAAGAAGTTCTCGGCGGTGATGATCTGCACGATCGCCGCCGGGTCGGTGACTTTGCCTTTGGACGGTTTGCCGTCGGAGAGGAAAAAGATCGCCTCGGTGTTGCCGTCGACGGCGAACGCCCGCTCCAGCGCGTCGAACGACGCGGTCCCTTTGCCCGGGGCGATCTGCAGCACCCAGGCGGCCGCGTTCTCTCGGTTGTCTTTCGTGGCCGGGACCATCCGGCTCTTCCATCGCACGACGTCGGCGTCGAAGGCGAGGATGTTGAAATAGGTGTCCTCGGGCAGTTTCCCGACGGCCTGGACCAGTTCCTGCTTGGCCAGGGCGATGCGGGTCTGCCCGGCCATGGTGGCGGCCGTCATGCTGCTGGAGACGTCGAGCACGAAGACCAGTCGCTTGGCGTAGATGTAGATGCCGAAGAACTCGGGCGCTTCGACCTCGAAAGAGAGTTCTTCCGCGGTGACTTCGGCCACGGGGGAAAACGGCTCGTCGCTGGCGAACCGGAAGTCCTCGGCGTTGTCTTCCCACCAGGTGGCCCAAACGTCGCCCTTGCCGCCGAACCGCTGCACGCTGGCGTGCGAGAGGTAGCGCACGGCGTCGTAGAGCAACTGCCCGGTCAAGTTGGGAAGCTGCTCGATCACGAATGCGACGGCGCCGGGATCTCGAATCTCCATCACGGCCTGGAGCACGCTCTTGCGAAAGCCGTAGATCTTCGGATAGTGGGGCGACTCGACCAGCCTGGCGATCTCCTCCAGCACGGCAGCGTCGCCGATTTCGCCCAGCGCATCGACCGCCACGATGACGATCTTCCAGTTCTCCGACTCCAGAAGCTCGACCAACATTTCCCGCGCCCCGGCGTGTTCGGGGAACCGGACCAACATCATGATCATCCGCAGCGTGCTCTCCGGGACCGCCGAGTCGGTGTCCTTCTTCTCGATCACCTTGACCAGCAGGTCGGCCGCTCGCGGGTCCTCGCCGTAGGTGTCCAGTCGGACCAACGCGGCGAGCTTCTCGTCCTCGCGGCCGGCGGTCAACACGCGGTAGAGTTCGTGCTCGGGAAACCCGTCGTCGGGAGATGCGTCGTCGGGAGATGCGTCGTCGGGCGTCGCTTCGTCGGGAGAGGCATCTTCCGGAAGCGGATCTTCGGTCGCTTGCCCCCAGCTCGTCGGAAGAGGCAGGATGACGGCAGAAACGAAAACGGCCGCACACACGCCACGAATCAAGGCAACCATGATCATCCTCCTGATCGCCGAGCCGCCCGACGGCCAACTCGCGGTTCATCCGACCGAAGCGTGCCTCGGATCGGATACAGGGAAGTACCGGTGCCTCTTCTCTATCGCCAGACCGGCCGAAAAACGCCGTATCTTGCCGGATTTCGACCTACACGCCATGATACCCCAGGCCGGCAAAAGCATCAAGAGACTTGGGCGGCAATCCGTCCGGAACAGGCTTCGAGCAGACCCCCGGGCGAAACGCCTGATCCTTCATTTTCCCGCGAAAAGTTACAAAAACCCGGTGGTCTGCTATGCTCGGTCGTGAGCCCCGGTTTCTCCTGAGAGGTGGAACGTGAACATTCGACTTGCCACCGCCCGCGTGGAAACCTGATCTCGGCGCAGAACACGATCGGCCCATCCCGGTCGGGCGCCATGCCGCGTCAGGCACGCGGCGTCAGTGAACGCACTTCATTTCGCCCAGGCTGACCCATTCCTTGTCGCCGCGCGCCAAGTTGCGATACCGATGCTCCGGTTCCTTGCTGTCTCGATCGGGAATGAACGCTTGCAGGCCGCCTTGGTTGTCGGTGCCTGTCTTTTCGGGATTCCCACTGATCTTCACCACGACCGTGCCGTCTATTCCATTGACCGCGGAACGACCGATGATCCGAAACCTGCTTTCCAAGCCGTTGGGATATCGTTCCACCCAAAACTGTTTGTCAATCCTGAGCCAAAGACGCTTCCCCGGCAGCGGGTCGTAGGGATAGTCGAAGTAATAGAAGCTCGGCATCTTGGCAATGTCCTCGTCGGTGACCTTCGCGAACTCGGTGGCGGATTCCTTCTGGTTGTCCGCGGAAGCCGGGTTTTGCGAAAAGCTCGTTGCGGCCACTGCGAGCAAGCCAATTCCCATTACTCGCCAAATCGCGACGTGTGTTTTCATCTTCTCTCTCCGGTTCGTGGTTAGGCGTTCGTGCCAACTCGTTCTTGGCAGGTTTCCTGCTATCCCGCTTGTTTCAGCCTTGTAGGTCAGGCTGCCGACAACAGTCTACCATCATTCCAGTCAGGCACAGCCTGACCTACGGCTATTTGGAATCGAATGCCCCGCTATCGCGGGGGTTGGTGCGTAAAACTGCGCAAAACAAGTAGTGCAGGAAAGCATTTTCGCCCCGGAATTGGCCTGGACTCGGCAAATCGATTCTGGGAAACTCCCGCCTCTCTTCGGGAGTCGCAAGGGCAGGTCCAACCATGTTCAGTTCGATTCGCTTTTCCGGTACGATGTTTCATTTCAGTCGATGCCTGTGCATCCTGGCGGTGGTGGCCTCCCTGGGGCTGGCCGGGTGCCATTGTCTGGACAACTGCTCGGGCCTGAATCTCTGCGGGGACGGTTTCGACGAGACCGCGGAGCCCTTCGCCACGCCGTCGATGCGGATGCCCGATCAACAGAGCAGGCCCTTCGCGCTGACGAACAAGGGCATGCAGATCGAACGCAGTCTGGGCGCCGGCGGCCAATAGCAGGGAAAACGCAGCCCGTTTCCCGTTACGACAAGCCGCCGTTGGCTTGTGCTCTCTCTTGCCGGTCGATAGGCTCCAAGCGTCGACTTTCTCGAAAGGATTTCCCATGCCGGATGACGCTCAGCGACGGTACGAGCAGATCTGCCGACACGGCAACGGGCAAGCCCCTCGTCCCTCAGCCCTCGTCCCTCAGCCCTCACCCCTCGGCGTCACCGGCCGCAACGGGCTGTTTCCCAGCACGAATTTCTTACGGCCGGCCGACGAGGTGAAATCGACCGTGGCTTTTCGGGAAGCGCCGGCGCCGCTTAGGGCGACCACCCGGCCCAAGCCGTATTTGGGATGACGGACCAGCATGTTCTGGTGGAACGCGTCGGGAGAGACCGGCGGGGAAGGCTCGCCGCCGTTGGCCAGTTCGGCCGCCGTCGTGAGTTGCATCGCCAGGGGGACGTGCGTTTGGGGTTCCGCCTGGGGACGCGAGAGAACCGGTTCCACGTAAGGCGGCTCGGCCGCGTACGCATCGGCCGGCTCGAGCATCTCCAACGCCATCTCTTCCCGGGGCAACTCCATCAAGAAATGGCTGGGAATCGTCGTGCAGCGCCGCCCGCGGAAATCGCGATAGCGGGCCAGGCTCAACTGCAACTCCTCCTGCGCCCGAGTGACGCCCACGAACATCAACCGCCGCTCCTCTTCGAGTTGTTCCGGACGCTGGCGGCTTCGTTCGTGCGGCAGCAGGCCCTCTTCGACCGCCACCAGGAAAACGACCGGAAATTCCAGGCCCTTCGAAGCGTGCAGCGTCATCAGCGTCACGCAGTCACGCTCGACCTCCCAATCGTCGGTGTCGTTGACCAGACTCGTCTCCTCCAGAAACGCCTCCAGATACCCCGGGCCGAAATGACGCTCGTCGAACTCGCGGGCGACGGTCAACAGCTCCTCGATGTTGGCCAGCCGCTGCAAGTCCTCCTCGTTCCGGGAATCGCGCAACTGCTGCTGGTAGCCCGTCTCCGCCAGCACGTTGCCGAGGATCTCCTCGACCGGTTCCCCGGCCACCGACGTCAGCCGATCGAACAGGGCGACGAACTTGCCCACCATGGCCGCGTTGCGCCGGCTGAGCGATTCGACTTCGCGGCACTCCCGGGCGGCGTCCAGCAGGCCCAGCCCGCGGCGGGTGGCGTGGTCCGACAGCCGCTCGATCGTGCTCTTGCCGATTCCCCGGGCCGGCGTATTGATCACTCGCAACAGGGCCATCTCGTCCCGCGGATTGTTCAGCAGTTGCAGGTAGCCCAAGACGTCCTTGATTTCCTTGCGCCCGAAGAACTCCACGCCGTGGACCAACTGGTACGGCACGCCCGCGTCGCGCAAGGCGAACTCGAACGCCCGAGAGAGCGCGTTGATGCGGTAGAAGATGGCGAAATCCCGGGGACGGCGTCGGCCGCGTCGGACTTCGTCGGCAATCCGCGCGGCGATGTTTTCGGCCTCGTCTTTGTGGGTGCCGTAGGTCACCAACCGAACCGGGGCTCCCGGACCGTTTTCGGTGTAGAGGTTCTTTTCCTTGCGAAAGACGTTATGGGCAATCAACTCGGCAGCCACGCGAAGGATCCGTTGCGTGCTGCGATAGTTCTGTTCCAGCCGCACGACGCGGACCGCGGGGAAATCCTTCTCGAACTCCAAGATGTTGTTCAAATTGGCCCCCCGCCAGCCATAGATCGATTGGTCCGGGTCTCCGGTCACGGCCAAATTGGGATAGTCGATCGAGAGCGTCCGGGCGATGGCGTACTGGGCGAGGTTCGTATCCTGGTATTCGTCGACCAGGACGAACCGATATTGCTCGTCGAGGCGGCTGCGGATCTCGGGGTTCTCCCGCAGCAGGGTGGCGACGTGGAGCAACAGGTCGTCGAAGTCGGCCGCGTTCGAGTTGGCAAGTTGGGATTGATAGGCGGGATAGATCTGTTCGACCACACTCCCCAACGGGTTTCCCGCACGCGGCCGGTATTTCTCGGGTGAGATCAGGTTGTTCTTGGCCCAACTGATCGCCTTGGCGATCGCGTCGGGCGTGAAATGCGTGGCGTCGATCTTCAGCCGCGCGAGCGTTCGACGCAACGTTTGGCCGCTGTCTGCGGTATCGTAAATCGTGTAGTTTTCCTGGAGCCCTACAAACTGCGCATATTTTCGCAACAGCCGGGCACAGAAACGGTGGAAAGTGCTCAGCCACACCTGTTGACCCGGGGCCAACCGCTCGACGCGGGACCGCATCTCGTTGGCGGCCTTGTTGGTGAACGTCAAGGCGAGAATCTGGTGCGAGGGGACGCCTTGGGACAGCAGCCAGGCAATCCGATGGGTGACTACCCGCGTTTTCCCGCTTCCCGGGCCGGCCAGTATCAGCAGTGGTCCTTCGAGATGGACGACTGCTTCGCGTTGAGCGTCTGTCAATCCTTGCAACAGCTCGTCCAACGGGGGGTCCTTCTCGATCAAGCGGGCAGGCAACCGCACCAACGCCTCTTAGGGGCCGCGCAGAGACAAGTTGTTCGACTGGGGTGGCACGCCCTGAGGAACGAAGGGCGTGGAGAACCTGCCAAACCACGCCCTTCGTTCCTCAGGGCGTGCCACCCTCGCCAAAGGGTTGCGCAAACACTTGTTTCTGGTTCGCTCAGTATATGCGGTGCGGTCCGAGACGCGACCCCCCTGTCAGACGCATACAAGCCGGGATGACCGTCAAACTACCCCGCAGCGGAAAAAACTGCGAAAAATACCCCGTCGCGATGACAAATAATACTACCCGGAATTGTCGGAATCGTTATACTGCCTTCACGACGATGAGACGGACTCGTCGCCGCAAGGACACTTTTCACCCCCATCGGACCAGCTTGGGAGGGAACCCATGAGTACCCGTATCCCATTGAGGACGGACGACACGCAAGCGAAGGATCTGGCCGACAAACTGGAGATGAGCACGGCGGAGATCGGCCTGTCGGTTCGCACGACGAACTGTCTGGAGGAAAGAGGGATATTTACGGTCAACGACTTGCTGCATTCCACTCGCGATGATTTGATGAGCATCTCGAATTTCGGCGAGAAGACGCTGGAAGAGGTTTACAAGGCGCTGGAAGGGGTCGGCTTTTGCCGCAGGTCGAATCGCGAAGCGGTGGCCAAACCGCAGCGAGCCTCGTATCCCCGATAGACCCGACCTGCGGGAGCAGCTTCGGCTCGGCACCGATCTTGAAAGCCCCCAAGGCGGAGAGAACACGTTGGCACGCTTCTTCCGGTACTACGGCAAGAAACGCGGTGACCGGCGAACCGGGTCCCGAACGCTCGGCAGTGCGGGCGAGGCGCTCTTCTTCGCCGTCTTCCTGCTGCTGGGATGCGGCGTCGGCACCGCCATGTTCCTGGGTTCGGTCTTGCCCCAGTGGAGGGTCAACTACGAATACGTCCTCCATACCTGCAAAGTGATCGACCGGCGGATCTCCGAGAAGCAGGGGGACAGCGGGACTCTCTATCGGGTGGACATTGAAATCGAGTATGAAATCGACGGTCAGGGTTACCACGAAGTGACCTATGACGTCCAGCGGGCCTACTCGAGCGGAAAAGAGGACAAGCAGGCGATTCTCGACCGTTTCACCGTCTACAGCGACGAGGCCCCCGGACCGTATCCCTGCTGGTACGACCCGGAGGATCCCCGCAAGGTCGTCCTGGTACGTGGATTCAGTTGGTGGATCTGGTTGGTGTTCATCATCCCGGCTTCCTTCGTGGTGATCGGAGCGGGCGGTTTGATCTACACGTGGTTCCATTGGGGCAAGTCGGCCGAGCGCCGCGCGGCGATCGCCCGCCGTGCCCGGCAACGCGATCCGTTCAAGACCAATGGCCAAGCCCAGCGCGATTTTCCGGGCGTGCCCGCCGGGGGCGAAATCACCAACAGTCCGGGCACGAAGCTGCAATTCCGTTTGCCCATCAGCACTTCTCCCGGCTGGGCCGTGTTCGGCGCGGCGATGGTCTGTTTGTTGTGGAACGGGATCGTTTCGGTTTTCGTGGTGGTCGTCGTACGCGGCCACCTCGACGGCGAGCCCAACTGGTTCCTCACCTTGTTCATGATTCCGTTCGTTCTGGTGGGAATCGGCCTGATCGTCTATTTCATCCGGCAGTTCCTGGTGGCGACCGGCGTCGGGCCCACCACGCTGGAAATCTCCGACCATCCTCTCCATCCGGGCGAACAATGCCGGCTGCTGGTCTGCCAATCGGGACGGCTGGACGTGAACTCGCTCACGGTGTTGTTGGTTTGCGAGGAAGAAGCGACCTATCGCCAGGGGACCAACACCCGCACCGAAACCCGCGAAGTCCATCGGCAAACGGTGCTCCGCCACGAAGACTTCGAGGTCCGCCGGGGACTGCCGTTCGAGGCCGAATGCGCGTTGAGCGTTCCCCCCGGGGCCATGCATTCCTTCAAGTCCGACCACAACGAGATCGGTTGGACGCTCTTGGTCCAAGGCGACGTTGCCGGCTGGCCCGACTATCAACGCGCCTTTCCGATCATCATCCGCCCGAACGACGGAAAGGGCGACGCATGAGCGATCCGGGAATCATCATCCGCTTCGACGGCAACGGCCGGGTGTACCGCTCGGGCGAGACGCTCTCGGGCGAATACCTGCTCCGGTCGGTCGCCCCCGAGGACGTCAAGGCGGTCGAGGCCTCGGTGCTCTGGTACACCGAGGGCAAAGGCGACGAGGACCTGGCCGTCCACGAGTTTTGGCGGAGGAGCACCGAAGACGGGGATTTCATCGACTCCAGCCGGCCGGCCCGTTTCACCACGACCCTGCCGCGAAGCCCGTTGAGCTACGACGGGGCGATCGTCAAGCTCCGCTGGTGCGTGCGCGTGCGGGTTTTCCTGCGGCGAGGCAAGGAAGTCGTCGGCCAGAAGACCTTCCGGCTCGGCGACGTGCCGGTCATTCGGGGTTGAGAGAAAGTGGACGGTCGCCAACAACAGCCACCCGGCGAGAACCCGTTTTGCAGCCGCCGAGTGCGACCCGGGGCTTTGCCCTATCGGTTCGCCGCGGGGGAAACCGCGGCGGGGCTGGTCCGGCGGCTCGGCCGAAGCGGCTGGCGGGGACAGATCGTCGGGCCGCACGGCTCCGGCAAGTCGGCGCTCTTGGCGGCCTTGGTCCCGGCGATCGAGGAGGCAGGACGTCCTACTTTCGCAATCGAACTGCACGACGGTCAGCGCCGCCTTCCACTTTCGCTGCGGCGCACGCCCGGTCTGGACGGATCGACCGTGTTGATCATCGACGGCTACGAGCAGCTTTCCCATTGGCAGCGGTTCCGCGTGAGACGGTTTTGCCGCCGCCGGGGACTGGGATTGCTGGTCACGGCCCACACTGCCGTCGGCTTGCCCGAACTGTGGCAGACGGCCTCCGATCTGGAACTCGCCCGGCAGATCGTCGAGCAACTACAGCGGGAATATCCCTCGCGCGTCACTTCGGAGGACGTAGCCGAGCGATTTGCGCGTCGCGAAGGAGACATGCGCGAGATGCTGTTCGACCTCTACGACCTGTACGAGCAGCGCCGCGGCAAATAAAACGGGTTTCCAACCCACGTTCGGCGCAGATTCCGGGATTGGGAAGTGCTGAATAAAACTGCTGACTGGACCAGGACAGCCCATCAGCTTCCGATCAACTGCTGCACTTTGGCGACGAAGGAGGCGACATCGACCGGCTTGTCGACGAACATCTCCGGCTTGACCAACCCTTCGTCGCGCATCTGGCGGATTCCCCTTCTCAGGGCCTCTCGCAGGCTCTCGTAGGGCTTCTCGAACGTCTCGTCCTTGTGTTCCTCCATTTCTTCGAGGATTCCGCTCACCGCGGTGAGCATGAGGATCGGGATATCCTTGTACCGTTCGTCCCTCTTGAGCAGCTTGCACAGGGTGAATCCCGACCTCTTGGGCATCATCACGTCCAGGACGATGAGGTCGGGCACGGTCTCCCTGATCTTCGCCAGGCCCTCCTCGCCGTCGTAGGCGGCAATCGGATCGTATCCGTGTTCGCTCAATACGACGGAAAGGTACTCGACGGTGTTCCGGTTGTCGTCAACTACGAGGACTTGCTTGGCCATCGTCCGCCTCCTTATGGTCTCCGGGGCCGTTTACCGGGAGATGGATTTCGAAAGTGGTTCCCCGCTCGGGTTCCGATTCCACGGAAATCACCCCACCATGTACCCTAACGATTCTGGCGGTCAGCGCCAACCCTAAGCCGGTCCCCAGGGTCTTCTTGGTGCTGAAGAAAGGGACGAAAATGCTCCGCTGGACGGCCTCGGTCATGCCGCACCCGTTGTCGCGGATCCTGATCACGAACGTATCCCTGTCCTTTCCCAAGGAATTCTCCAAAACGATTTCCGGAGTCTCGCCGTCGTGGTAGTGCTTCCAGTTGCAGGCGTCGATGGCGTTGACCAGGATGTCGGTGGTGCCGATGTGGATCAGTTTCGGATCGCACAGCACGGGGGGCAACCCGTCGGGTGTCGCGTGGCGCAGCGTGATCCCGTGGTCCGCGGCCGTCTGTCGGTTCAACTTGCAAATACTGACCACCAGGTCGTTGAGGTCGACGCTCTCCAGCTCGGGCTTCCATTCCTTGGCGAAGTTCAGCATGTTGCGGGAAAGGGAGCTGATCCGGATGATGCCTTCCTCGACCATCGCGCAGCCTTTCTCGATCCGTTGCCGATTGTCCTTGGCCATCCCGTTGCGCACCAGGTAGGCGCCACCATTCAGGGCATCGAGCATATTCTTGACGGCATGCTGGATCCCGGTTACCGCCTGGCCGATCGCGGCGAACTTCTGCGACTGGATCAGCTCCCGCTGCAGCCCCTTCTCCCGGGTGACGTCCTTGCTGATCCCGATCGTGCCGATGGGGCGGCCTTCGACGTTGCGCAGACGCGACAACGTCAGCAGGACGTTCCTGACCCGGCCGTCTTTGGCCAGCAGACTGGTCTCGTAGTTGATGACGTTGCCGGTCTGCTCGAGGCGCGCGGCGGCGGCGTGCCGCTCGCGCGGGTCGACGAACAGGCTTTCGATTCGCCGGCCGATCACTTCCTGCCGGCGGTAGCCCAGCGACTCCTCTCCCCCGCGATTGAAGGTCTTGATCAACCCCTCCGAATCGACCGTGATGATGATGTCGGCGGAGTTCTCGACCATCGCTTCGAGGTACTCCTTGGCGCCGCGCAGCTCGTCCTGGAACTTCTTCTCTTGGGTGATGTCCTTGCTGATCCCGATGGTGCCGATGGGCTCGCCGTCGCTGTCGGACAGGTAGGACAGCGTCAGCAGGACGTTGCGGGATTGACCGTCTTTGGTGAGCAGCCGGGTCTCGTAGTTCTTGACGTGGCCGGTCTTCCTCAGCCGGACCGTGGCGTCGTATCGCTCGCGGGACTCGACGAACAGGCTCTCGATCGGCTTGCCGATCACCTCCGCCCGGCGGTAGCCCAACGCTTCCTCCCCCCCGCGATTGAAGGTCTCGATCAATCCCTCCGTGTTGACCGTGATGATGATGTCGGCGGAATTCTCGACCATTCCTTCGAGGTACTCTTTGGCGTCGCGCAGCTCCTCCTGGCTGGCCTGGATCGTGGCCGTCATCGCGTTGAACGACTCTTCCAGGAGCCCGATCTCGTCGTGGCGCTTTCGATCGAACCGGAAGTCGAGTCGATGGGCGGCAATCTGCTTCGTGCCTTCGATCAATTCCCGGATCGGCCTCTCCAGCATCAGTCCGAACATGAACCACAAGGCGACGATCCCCAACAGCAACGGGATCAGCACGTGGACATAGGGGGCCAGCGCAATCGCCGCGGCCAGGATCGCCGCGGCCACGGCGGTGAGTTTCCAGACGAGCTTGGATCGCGATTTCATACCCGGTCCCGCTGGGCAAGCCTACCGGCGGCCAGCACGGTGCCGTCTCTTGGCAAGAGTCTATTCCACTTGGGGGATCAGTGCAAGCGAGGATCGCGGGCCGACGGCGGACGCACCTCTGCGGGGTCTTGCGAAGGCACGCACGTGGCGACTTTCCTTCCTGGTGGGGGCAAGAGTTCGTAGTGACCCGTTTTATCGGATCCCGATGGCCGAGACCGCATGAATGCGGTCACCACAAACGGTCCGTGAATGATACGGGAATGCGTCACCTGAGCCCTACCGGGAAGCCGGGAAAGCGCGGATTTCCGCGGCGCGCGGCGGAATCCCGTGAATTACCTCTGGGGCCGATCCATCCCCCGGTGTCGCGCGAAGACCACCAAGGACTCGGCCGCGCTGTGTTACGGCGATTTCCCGATGCGGCAAGGCCACAAGCAAAAAGGACTTACGTACATGCGCGAACCGTTCTCAGAAGTTTCGACAGACACAAGACTGCAAAAGTCGCTGGTGGTTGGCACAGACTTCGCTGGGTCTTCCGAGCCGAACTCCACACGAGGCAATTCGTGGAAGCGGCTCTCGAAGCTCCAAGGAGTAGTTGACACGCAAATACGCTACTGCAACGATACCAGAGCACCGAGTCTCCAGGCGAGATGCCGGGGGCGTCATCAGGCGTACCGAGAGACGGTATCATGAATGCTGAAGCCAAGCCTATTCTGGTCATCGGAGGGGGCATTGCGGGGATGACGGCGGCAGTGGAAGCTGCCGAGGTCGGTTACCGCGTCGTCCTGGTGGAGAAAGAGGCTTATCTGGGCGGGCGCGTGGTGCGCATGCACCGGTATTTCCCCAAGATGTGCCCGCCGGCCTGCGGGCTCGAGATCAACGTTCGCCGGATCAGGCAGAACCCCGGGATCACCGTGTACACCCTGGCGACGGTGGAAAAAATCTCCGGCAGCGCGGGCCGTTTCACGGCCAGGATCCGGTGCCGGCCGCGCTATGTCACCGGAGAGCGCTCCCTCGATGATTCCATCTCCGGGCAACTGACCTCCGAGCGGGTCAACGACTTCAACTACGGGATGGACCGGACGAAGGCGCTTTATCTTCCGCACGACATGGCCTATCCCGCCGTCTATGTCCTCGATCGAGACGTCCTCTCCAAGTCCGACACCGCGATCCTCTCCGACATTTGTCCTCCCAGGGCCATCGAACTGAACATGACCGAAGAGGAGATCGAGGTCGAGGTGGGGGCAGTCATCGTGGCGACCGGTTGGCGGCCTTACGACGCCGCCAGGCTCGACAACCTGGGGTTCGGCCGATACCGGAACGTGATCACCAACGTCATGATGGAGCGATTGGCCGCCCGGGAAGGACCGACCGGCGGAGAGATCCTCCGGCCTTCCGACGGCAGGAAAGCGGAGAACGTGGCGTTCGTACAGTGTGCCGGATCGAGGGACGAGAACCATCTGCCGTACTGCTCGGCGGTCTGCTGCATGGCCTCGCTGAAGCAGGCCAGATACTTGAGGGAGAAGAACGAAGACTCGAAGGCCACGGTCTTCTATATCGACATTCGCACCGTCGGGAGTCTGGAGAAGTTCTACTACGACATGCTGGAGGACGCGAACGTCTCGTTCGTCAAAGGCAAGGTGGCCAGGATCAGCGAGGATCCCCAGAGCGAGGATTTGGTGCTGGACGTGGAAGACACGCTCTCGCAGGAGAATCTCCACCCGAGGTTCGACATGGCGGTTCTGGCGACGGGCATGGTGCCGAATACGGCGGATCTCGAGATTCCCTTCGAGTTGAAATACGATGAATACGGCTTCATCGACGGATCGACGGAGGTCGAGGGCGTCTACGCGGCCGGTTGCGCCAAGCGCCCGTGCGACGTTTCCCGCGTGACGAAAGACGCGACCGCCGCCGTTCTCAGAGCCGTGCAATGCCTCAACCGAGAGGATTGATCCCATGGCAGACAAGATTGGCGTCTTCATCTGCACCGGTTACGGCATCGCCGAAGCGCTCGATATCGATGCTCTGCGCAAGGTGGCCACGGATGAATACAAAGTACCGTTCTGCAAACTGGTCGATTCCTGCGAAGGGGCCGACCTGGAAGCCATCGTCGAGAACATCCGCAGCGAAGGCCTGACCAAGGTGGTCATCGCCGGGATTTCCCCCCGCTGCTATTCGGCCAGCGCGTTTCCCGGCAGCGTGATCGTGGAGAAGGTCGCCTTGCGGGAGCACGTGGTGTGGTGTCAGCCGGCCGGTCATGAGGACACGCAGATGCTCGCGGAGGATTATCTCCGCATGTACATCGCCAAAGTGCAGAAGATGGAACTCCCGGAGCCTTTTCATCCGGAAGAAATGATCGACAAGAGCATCCTCGTGGTGGGCGGGGGCATCGCCGGCATGACGGCCGCGCTGGGAGCGGCCAAGGCCGGATACTCCGTGCAACTGGTCGAAAAGACCGACAGACTGGGCGGCTGGCTGGCCAGACAGCACAAGTCCGTTCCCAGGAAACCACCCTATGTCGAGTTGGAGGATACGGGCGTCGACGATCTGATCGGCCAGGTCGAAGGGAATCCCCGCATCAACGTGCATACTTCGGCCACCACCAGCCGGATTGCCGGGGCTCCCGGGCTGTTCGACGTGACGCTGGAATCGACGGGCAACGGCCGGCCGGCCGGCGACGTGCTGGACACGTTCCGCGTCGGCGCCGTGGTCCAGGCCACCGGGTGGAGAGCGACGGATCCCCGGGACACTTTGCCTTACGGCAAGCTCAAGGACGTCATTCGCAACGTGGACCTCGAGGAGATGGTCAAGGAGCAGGGCCGAATCACGCGCCCCTCCGACGGCAAGGACGTGAAGAGCATCGCGTTCATCCAGTGCGGAGGATCCAGGAAGAAGGAACACCACTCCTACTGCTCTTCGATCTGTTGTCTCACGTCGCTGAAGCAGGCCGTCTATCTGCGCCGGAGCGACGACGAGGCCAAGGCGTACATCTTCTACGAGTTCATGCGGACTCCGGGGCAGTACGAGGACTTCTATCGTAGCGTGCAGGCGGATCCGGGAGTATTCCTGACCAGGGGGGAAGTGACCGAGGTCACGCGCGACGGGGACGGAAAACTCGTCGTCACCGCGCGGAACACCATGCCCGGCGAGCAGATCCATGTGAAAGTGGACCTGGTGGTCCTGGCGGCGGGGATGCAACCGAATTCGGCCGACGGGGAAGCCATCCGGGCATTGGAAGACGCGAGGGTCGTGGTCACGGCCGGAGAGTCGGAGACCCAGCGCAAAGAAGCCGCCGAGAAAGTGGCGCGACTGAAGCGTCACGAGGGAACGGCGATCCTCAATCTGACGTATCGCCAGGGGCCCGATCTTCCGACGCTTCAGTACGGTTTTCCGGATTCGCATTTCATCTGCTTCCCGTTCGAGACCCGCCGCACCGGCATCTACGCGGCCGGGTGCGTGCGCCAGCCCATGGACGGCCTGGGCAGCATGGAGGACGGCGCGGGGGCGGCGTTGAAGGCCATTCAGTGCGTGGAGATGATCTCCCGGGGCGAGGCCGTCCATCCCCGCGCGGGAGACACCTCCTATCCCGACTTCCTCTTGCAGCGATGTACCCAGTGCAAGCGCTGCACCGAGGAGTGTCCGTTCGGCGTGCTCAACGAGGATGAGAAGGGAACCCCGCTGCTTTGGGCAACCCGGTGCCGTCGCTGCGGAATCTGCCTGGGTGCCTGTCCCGAGCGAATCGTCTCCTTCAAGGACTACTCGGTGAGCATCGTCGGGGCCATGATCAAGGCGGTCCACGTGCCGGACGAGGACGAGGAGAAACCGAGGGTGTTGGCGTTTTTGTGCGAGAACGACGCCCTTCCCGCCCTGGACCTGGCGGGGCAACACCGTCTGCGCTACAACCCGTTCGTTCGAGTCATCCCGGTCCGATGCCTGGGATCGGTCGCTTCCAACTGGGTTGTGGAAGCCATGTCGGCCGGATATGATGGAGTGATCATGATCGGCTGCAAGTACGGTGACGACTATCAGTGTCACTTCATCAAGGGGAGCGAACTGGCCGCCACCCGGAGCGAAAACATCGGGGAAAAGCTGGAACAAATGGCCATGGAGAGCGAGAGGGTCGAACTGCATCAGTTGGATATCTCCGAGTACGACCGGCTCCCCAAGATATTCGACGACTTCATGGAGGTGATCGAAGAGCACGGCATGAACCCGTTCAAGGGGATGTGAGCGACATCTAGCGGTTTGCAGCAGTCTGCGACTCGAGGTAACTCGTTCGAGTGGCCAAAGGGGATAAGACCGTGGAAACTGCCGACAGGACTTCGCGGGAGAAACAGGAGGCAGGAGCGCTGGTGAGCCCGCCGGCGGCTCTTGCTGATTCCCGAGACGGCCAGCCGGGATGGATCGATCCCGATATGGATTTCATCCGGGTACTTAGCCGGCAGAGCGGAGATTCTCTCAAGAAGTGCATCCAGTGCGGCACTTGTTCCGCCATCTGCGAACTCTCGCCCGATCCGAAGCCTTTCCCCCGCAAGGAAATGGCCTGGGCCGTCTGGGGCATGAAAGATCGTCTGCTGAAGGACCCCGACGTCTGGCTGTGCCACCAGTGCAACGATTGCTCGACGAGATGCCCGCGCGGCGCCCGGCCGGGAGACGTGCTGGCGGCAATCCGGCAGCAAAGCGTGGCCCGGTATGCCGTTCCCCGTTTCCTCGCCAGATGGGCCAACGAGCCGTATTGCGTTCCGCTGCTCTTGGGCATACCGATCGCACTGCTCACCGTGGTCCTCTACATCGGCAATTCGCTGGGTGTTCCGCAGCCCAGTCGCGAGCGAATCATCTTTCCCTTCTGCAACAAGCTCCCCCATTGGCTGCTGAACGTCTCGTTTGCGGTGGTCGGCATCCTGGTGCTGGCGGCGGTCGTCGCCGGGGCGATGCGCTTCTGGCGGGCGATGATGATCGCCGACGGGCGAGATGGCGCTGCGCTGCCGGCCAAGAGTCCGCCGGCGCGCATCGTGGCGGCGCTGAAGATCGCCGTGCCGGTGCTTTGGAGCATTATTGCGCACGACGATTTCGCCAAGTGTACCAAGACCCGCTTGCGGTTTTATTCCCACTTGAGCGTGCTCTTCGGCTTCCTGGCCCTGTCACTGGTGGCCGTCTGGGTCGTCACCGCCAAGGTCAACCCGCTGATTCCCGACGGCCTCATCTACCCCTTCGGCTTCTGGCATCCCTGGAAGCTGCTGGCGAACTTGGGCGGCGTGGCGATTCTCGCCGGCTGTCTATGGATGGTGGTGGATCGCGTCAGAGACAACGAGCATTCCGGCGCCTTTTCCGATTGGACGCTGATCGTGACGCTGCTGGCCGTGGTGGTCACCGGGTTCATCGCCGAAATCCTGCATTTCGTCCGCCTGGAACCGCATCGGCACGTCGCCTACTTCACGCACCTGGTCTTCGTGCTGACGCTGTTGATGTACCTGCCCTATTCCAAGCTGGCACATATTGTCTACCGAACCACCGCCTTGATCTACGCTGAATACTCCGGCCGCAACGGCAAGAACACGGCCCGGACCGCCGGTCGAGAGGAAGAATCGTAGGAAAAGGAGCAACACCATGCCGGAGAACGCAGCCCATGGCCGTTCCGGAAACGGGCGGGGGCTTCTGGTTTCGATTCTCGTGCTGATCGTCTTGGCGCCGCTGGGATACTACGTCGTTCGCGGCACCGCCGTCGCACTGGGCGGCAAGCCCTCCGTCGAGTTCCTCGAAAGGCCGGCGACGCAAGACGACCGGTGCATATGGAACATGGAAGCCGGCGAAATGCGTCTCCATCATTGGGAACACCTGGCAAGGATCCGGGAGGACGTGGTGCGCTTCGGGAAGAGGGACGTGCCGGGACTGAACGAGTGCCGCAACTGCCATCAGAGCAGGGCCAACTTCTGCGACAGATGCCACAACCAAGTGAGCCTGACGCCCGATTGCTTCGGGTGTCACTATTACCCGGACAACGAGCATTGGGACCCCCAGCGATTCCCGGAAAGGTAGGGCAACCGTGGACAGAAGGGATCTTCTCAAGGCGGCCGGAGGTGCGTTGTTGGCGGGAGGGTCCGGTGCATTGGCGCTCCGACTGCTGACTACTTCCAGCGCCGGTGCGCCGGGCAAGGACAGCCCGCTGGCCGGGAAAAGAATGGGCATGGTCATCGACGTCGGCAAGTGCCAACCGGATTGCGACAAGTGCATCAAAGCCTGCCAGCAGGAGAACAACGTCGTCCAAGCCGCCGCCCACAAGAATCACGAGTTGGCCGTCCACTGGATCAGAAAAGTCACCATCCGGAAGAAGATCGAAACGGACGAAAAGGCCAAGAAGGCCGAAGCCGCCCAAAAATCCGTGATCCTCGTCTGCAATCACTGCGACAATCCGCCCTGTGCCCAGGTCTGTCCCGTCCGGGCGACGTTCAAGCGCGAGGACGGAATCGTCCTGGTGGATCACCACAGGTGCATCGGGTGCCGGTACTGCATGATCGCCTGCCCGTATAACGCCCGGTACTTCAATTTCGAGGACGTCGAGGTCCATGAGGAAGACCTCAACAAGGATCGCCCCAAGAGGTCGCACGGGGTGGCGGAAAGCTGTACCCTGTGCGCCCATCGCCTGGATGCCGTCGATCAGGACGGAAACCCCAGCCCCCGAGTGCCCGCGTGTGTCGAGGCGTGCGAAAACGGGGCCTTGGCCGTCGGCGACATGAACGACAAGACGAGCACGGTCTACGAGTTGCTCAGGGATTATGCCGTGAAACGTCTCAAAGAGGACCTGGGCACGGAACCGAAAGTCCACTACATCGGCCTCTGAGCAGGTACCCGTGAGGAATGCCATGGAGATCAAGTTCGAACGCGTCGAGGGCACGTCGTTCCAATATCGCGTGGCGCTGCTCGTCTTCGGAGGTTTCGCACTCGTGGGACTGTTGTCCACGTTGTGGGTCATGAAGTACGGAATCGGACGGACCGGCATGACCAACCGGGTCCCCTGGGGGCTGCAGATCGTGATGGCCGTCTACTACATCGGGTTGTCGGCCGGGTCTCTGGTCATCTCCGGCCTCTACGGCGTCTTCGGAAAGCTGGAGTACAAACCCTTCGCCAGAATCGCCGTCTATCTGGCCACGCTCTTCCTGATCGCCGGCCTGCTGTCGATCCTCACCGACCAGGGAAGGCTGGACAGGGTCTTCGTCCAGCCGTTCGTGCATTTCAACCTCCAATCCATGTTCTCGATCAATCCGATCCTGTACAACGGACATATCCTGATCTGTCTGATCTACCTCTGGGCGCTGTTCACCGAGCGAAAGAGGACGACCACCGTGGTGGCCACGCTGGCCTTCGGGTGGGCCTTCTGCGTTCACAGCGGCACGGGAGCCATTTTCGGCTTCGGGGCCCGGGTGCTCTACGAGTCGCCCCTGCTGCCGGCAAGCTTCGTGGCGGCCGCCATGGCTTCCGGCACCGCCTTGATGATCGTCATGATCGTCGGGCTCTTCAGGGCCACCAACCGCCCCTTGGACGACGAACTGATCTGCTGGCTGGGCCGATTCCTGGCCATTTGCGTTCTGGTGGTCTTCTATTTTCTGTTCGTCGAGAACGCCTATCGGTTCTACGTGGTCGAATTGCGCGAAGCGGCCCATTACTTTCTCTTCGGCGGCTTCCACAGCCTGCTCTTCTGGATCGGCCTGATATTCTTTGGCCTGGTTGTCCCGATGTGCATACTCTTCAATCCAAGGACGGGAAAGTCGATCCCCTGGATCGTCCTGGCGTCCAGCCTGGTGATCTTCGGCGTCCTCTGCGAGAGGTACGTGATCGTCGTGCCGGGGCTGACGAACCCGCCGGACCTCTTCCCGGGCATGGAGATCGTCCACGATCCGGCCCTGGTCGAAGGCTACGCAACCTACTCGATCAGCACTCAGGAGGTCCTCCAGGCTCTAGGAGTTCTGGGCGTCGTCGGATTCCTGTTCCTCCTCGGCCTGAAGTATCTCGAACTGCTTCCAACCGAGGCAAGGATACATCCTGACTAAAGCCCCAGCACCGAGTAAACAATGTCCTCGACGATGCCCGCGGCTTCGAGTTGCTCCAACACCGGGTCGAGTTCGTTGGGCGAGCCGGCCAGGAAATAGGTCCAGCCATTCGGGCCCTTTTGCACCAGCTCGGTGGTGAGGAACGACGTCTCGCCCGCCACGTCGCGCGGCACCAGCCGGCGGTTGGCGAGGATGATGACCGACTTGCGCAGGTGTTCCGATTCATACGGGTGTTCTTCCAGATCGATCACCTTGCTCAGGCGCTTGACCTTGCGGACCATCTTGTCCTTGTCCTGCTCGCTGCAGCAGAAGGTCAGCACCACGCTGCCGTCCACGTTGGCCCGCTCTTCGAACCCGTGGCCCACGACCGTGTCGATGCTGACCCCTTCGTTGCTGAAGGCCGACGCGATGCTGGTCAAGGCCCCGGCACGGTCGACCACGTGCGCCCGAAAGATCCAGTGTCCCTGCTTCGTTTCGCTCATCGGGGCGTTCTCCTGAGGGGTCTGCTCGATTCTGCTGTACGTAGGTCAGGGCTTGCCCTGACAGATCTTCTTATCAACCGCTCGATTCCGTCTGCTCGATTCTGTCAGGGCAAGCCCTGACAGATCTTCTTATCAACCGCTCGATTCCGTCTGCTCGATTCCGTCAGGCCGTGCCCAACGGCACTAAGTTTGTCTTGACATAAAACGAGTCCTCGCGGATGTAGGTTGTTTTTCCACAACAACTTGTCCACGGAGGACTCGAACGTGTTCATGGATGAACCTAAGTGTAATGTATGGAACGAA
>DATLAN010000611.1:0-9940 GCA_035527455.1 Thermoguttaceae bacterium | reverse complement strand
TCATTCCATTTCAATTACCTACCCAGCCGTATCTTCTCCCCGTCGAACGACACGGTTTGCCGGCCGACGCGGACGCGGGCGTCGAGTCCTTGGCCTTCGATTTTCACGGCCGGGGGTTGGCCGCGGTTGTAGGTCTTGGTGTAGACGATCTGCCGCACCATCGGCTCCGCGGCCGGAGCACTCCGGGCCGACGCCACTTGACAAAACCCTTCTCGACATGGATACTCCGAACCAGCGGGCCGGCAACTCTCGCAAGCCGGTGATTCGACTCCTCTTTGCTCGAAATGGAGGTGCGAAATGCGGAAGAACCTGTTGTGGACGGTGGCGGCGGTCGTCCTGGCGAGCTTCGCCGGGTGCAGTTCCGAGAACGGGGAGCCTGAAGGCAGTGGCGGGGCCGAGAAGGTCGACGTTTCCTTCATCCCCGAAGACTGCTTTCTGGCCGTGGTCATCCACCCCAAACGCCTCGCCGAATCGCCGCTGGCGAAGGAACTCTCGGAAGTCGTGACTGACGAGATGTTCGAGGAAACGGTGAGGGATACGGGAGTCGATCCTCGCAAGATGGAAGAAATCGTCTTTTTGACCATTCCGCGCGAACCCACCGGCGAGAAATACGAGGCGCCGTTCGACGTTGGGTTCATCGTCCGGTTCGCGGAACCGATCGCCGACCAGGAACTCATGAAGAAGATGTTCCGGTATATCGAATTCGACGATGAGCCGGCGAAGCACGAGGGCAAAGAGTATTACCGGGCGTACCGTAGGCGTTTCTCGTTTCGGGGGGAGGAAGAACCGATAGACCGGGACAGGCCGGCCGACCTCGCCGTCTGCTTTCCCGACGAGCGATCAATAGTCTTCGGCAGCGAAGCAGTCGTGAAGAAGATGCTCTCGGCAAACGGGGCGAAGAGCGCTCTGATCGAACGGTTGCGGAAACTGGACACGGGCAGCGACCTGATCGTCGTCGTCACGACCGAGGGAGCAGGCGAGTCGATCGGGAAGCTGACCGAGGAGTTGGACCGAGTGCTGCCGTTGGGAACCAGAAGCCTCTTGAAAGCCCCCGACCTGGCACGCGCCGCCACGCTGACGGCCGATCTGCGCGGAGATCCGGTTGCCGAATTGATCCTCGAGGCCAATGACGCCCCTTCCGCCGCCGAACTGAAGCAAATCGCCGACAGCCTCCTCGTGGTGGGCAAGGCGCTGCTGAGCGACTCGCGCGACGAGATCCTCAGCGACGCACCGCCGGGGGCCGGCCAACCGATGATCGAACTGCTCGAGGGAGCCTTCGACGCCGTGACCGTCGTCCAGGACGGCGACAAGGTGACCGCCACGCTGAAACGGCCCGAGGCGTTGGCCAAACTCCCCAAGATCGTTACGTCAATCGTTAGAGAGAATGCGGTGGGACGGGGCGCTGCGTCGGGCAGTGCAGAGAAGACGGCAAAGGCAGGCTACAGACCAGACTATAAGACGAAGACGGCAGTCGAGATGCCGGCCAAGACGCCGGCCGAGACGCCGGTCAAGACGGAGTGACCGACGAAAACCGCCAAGACTTCCGCCTTTTGCGACAATCCGTTTTCTCTGCTCGAACGACTTGCTCGAAAACGACCAACCACCGTAGGTCAGGGCTTGCCCTGACGGAATCAAGCCGATCGCTCGGCCGGGGATTCTGTCAGGGCAAGCCCTGACCTACACGCCACTTGCTCAAGAACACCAACCTGGATCGGAAAGGAGCACCCATGAAAAAGGGCGGGATCAGCGGGAGCGCTCTCGGCGGGCGACGAGCCCTGGAGGAACAGTTTTTCCACGAGCGCGATCGCGAACTATTGCAGGCCCTGCGTGAGAAAACGGCCGCCAAGGAAAGGAAGCAGGCCCTGGCCGAAGCCTCGGGCATCACCGACGAGGACCTGCTGGGCCAATTGGACAAGTTGAACCTCGGTCCGGAAACCCTGGCCGCCCTCTCCCTGGTCCCGCTGATCGCCGTGGCCTGGGCCGATGGAAAAATGGACGCCAAGGAGCGCCAAGCCGTGCTGGCCGCCGCCGAGCAGAAGGACATCCAAGCCGACCACCCCGGCCACCAACTCCTCGAAGGCTGGCTCCAGCGGCCGCCCGACAAGAAACTCCTGAAAGTCTGGAAAGACTACGTCGCCGCCCTGGGCGAAACCCTCAGCGAGTCGGCCCGCAGCGCATTGAAGCAAGACCTGCTCGGCCGCGCCCGCGCCGTCGCCGAAGCCGCCGGCGGGATGCTCGGGCTGGGAAGCAAAGTCTCCAAGTCGGAGCAGGCCGTGCTGGCCGAGTTGGAAGAGGCGCTGGGGTGAACGCCGGCGTCGGGCCTTCGATGCCGGGACCTGCGCGGCCAGCACCAAACGGTTTTTCGGCGGTTTGGCAATGAGTCTGGGATGTTACGGTGGGTGGCACGCCCTGAGGAACGAAGGGCGTGGAACGTCGGGAAAACACGCCCTTCGTTCCTCAGGGCGTGCCACCCCAGAGTTTACCGCAACGATGCCAAGAACCGTTTGGTGCTACGTTCCCCAATCCCGCGCGTAGCGGAAGTCGCGGTCCATGGTGCGGTGGGAGAGCTTGGCGATCACCGGCATGCGGCGCTTGTAGTGGTTGCGGCGGATGCGGTCGGCCACGCCGTCGATGAACTTCGGATCGAAGCCGGCACGGATCAACTCGGCCCGACGCCAGCGGCGGTCGACCATCAGGAACAGCATCCGGTCGACCTCGGCGTAGCTGAAGCCCAATTCTCCCTCATCGGTCTGGCCGACCCAGAGATCGCCGGTGGGCGTTTTCCGGCGGATTTCCTCGGGCACGCCGAGGTGTTCGGCCAGTTGGTAGAGCTGCGTCTTGTAGAGATCGCCGATGGGGTTGATCGCCGAGGCCGTGTCGCCGAACTGGGTGGCGTAGCCCAGCAGGATCTCGCTCTTGTTGCTGGTGCCCACCACGAGGGCCCCGAACGCGGCGCTCTGATCGTAGAGGACCGTCATTCGCTCCCGGGCACACTTGTTGGCCAGCCGCATTTGCGGGGCGTCGGGAAAGCGGGCGAAATAGGCGTCGATCTGCTCGGTGATCGGCACGTCGAGGGTCCGCACGCCCAACCGATCGACGACCGCCCGGCTGTCGCGCCGGGTGGCCTCGCTGGAGGTCTTGTAGGGCATGGTCACGGCCAGGACGTTTTCGGCGCCCAGCGCGCGGCTGACCAGATAGGTAGTCACGCTGGAGTCGATGCCGCCGGAGAGCCCGACCACGGCCCGCTCGAATCCCGCCCGGTGGATCTCGTTGTGGATGAACCGGCAAAGGATCTGCGTGACCAGATCAGGGTTGATGGTCAGGTCGGCTTGGGCGGTTTCGGGGTTCATGGTTGTTTTGGGTGGGGGTTCGGGGATTAGGGGTCCGGGGATTGCGGATTAGGGATTGGTGGTCGGGGAGATAGTAACGTTTAGCGGGCGGGCTTGCCCGCCGTTTGCTTGCGGCCAAGAGCCGCGTTGGCAAAGAAGGATTGACAACGAACGGTGTTTGGTGGACTGTTCCAACGGTTGGGTGGGCGATTCTCGTTCATGCTTCGCGATTCGTTGTTCGAGACCCCCGATCCCTGGTCCTCAACGCAGTGGAGCTGTAGCCAAACGGCGGGCAACCCCGCCCGCTAAACGTTACTATCACAATTGGTTACGTCAAACATGCGCGCACCGTGTGCAGAAGTCGTTACTCGAGAATCCAACCCCTACCTAATCCCTCCCCCCGTACCGTTCCCGCTTAATCCGATTGAGTTCCTCGATCGTCAACAACAGTCGTTCATCTCGCGCCAGAGGCATAATCAGCCGTTGGCGCCGCAGTTCGGCCGGATCGAAGACGGCCAGGGTCAACGCTTCGTCGAACATCGGTGCCCGGGCGATCGTGCGGCCATCGGGCCCCACGACCATGCTGCCGCCCCAGAAGCAGAGCCCGTCCTCGAAGCCCACCCGGTTGACCATAACCACCACCGCGCCGAGCAGATGGGCGAAGGCCGTGCAAAGCTGCTCGTAGGTTTCGGCCGTGTGGATTTTCGGTCCATCGACGCCCCGGGCGGGCGAGTTGGCCACGCAGATCAGCAGGTCGACCTCTTCGGCCTGCATGATGGCGGCGGCCGAGAGGTGCCAGAAATCTTCGCAGATGAGGATGCCCACGCGTCCGAACCGGGCCGTGTCGAACGCCTCGATCCGCTCCCCGGCCGCGAAGTAGCGCTGCTCGTCGAACAGTCCGTAGGTGGGCAGATAGACCTTGCGGTGCCGGTGGACGATCCGTCCGCCCTCGGCGTAAAGCGCCGTGTTGAAGAACCGGTGTTGCGGCGACTCCTCGACCATGCCCAGCACCAGCGAAGTGGCTCCGGCGGCCTCGGTCAAGCGGCGGATTTGCGGCCCGGCGGGATCCAGCGCCACGTCGGGCACCATGTCGCGGAGGAAGTAGCCGGTCAACGACAATTCCGGAAAGACGATCAGGTCGGCCTCTTGCTGCCGGGCGGCCTCGATCTGCTCCAGATGAGTCGTCAGGTTCCTCCCGCAGTCGCCCAACACCGGCGAAATCTGTGCCATCGCCACACGGAGACTCGCCGGTCGCTGTCGGTCGCCGGTCGAAACGTCCACCGCCGGCTCGGTGAATTCAGACGTGGAAGCCACGGGTTACTCCTCCAATATCTCCCCCAGGCCGGCTTCGATCGCCACAAAGAGCGTCTTGCGGGAATTCTCCGAAAACTCCGCGTCGAACCACAGGATCTTCCCTTTCTCGTCCAGCAGATAAACCCGCGGCAGCCCCTCCGTGGCCACCTCGGCAAAAAACTTCCTGTCGCCGTCGAGAAAGTTCGCGAACGTCGCCTCGGCCTCGGCAAGCCGCCCGCGGACGACTTCGGCGGAATCGCCCACGTTGACACCGATCACCTGAACCCCTTTTTCCGCCAGGGGACCGGCAAAATTCTGCTGCAACAACGCCAGGTCATCGACCACGACCATCCGGTCGAACTCCGATTGGCCGTCGATCCAGAAGAACAGCACGGTCAGTTTCGACTTGCCGTAAAGGTCGGGCAAACGTTGCACGGCGCCTTGCAGATCGGGCAAGTCGGCCTCGCGCATGGGGTCCTCGGCAAAAACCTTGCAGGTCGCCTCGGTCGCCTCGCTCATATGGACTTCCGGCATCGTCGGAACCGCCGGCTGGATGGCCTTGGGCTCGACGTCGTTGGTCTTCGAGACGTTGCCCGCGTCCGTTTTGTCCGATGTCTTCTCGTTCGGACACCCACAACAGGCCGCCAGCAGGCAAATCAAGATCAAAACGCTCCACGATTGGTTGCGATTCTGCATCGAGTTGGTTCCTTTGCTCGGGGTTTCCGCAAGCGCTCGTAGTGACCCGGTTCATCGGGTCCGATCCGTCCTCGGGTCCGATTTGCCGAAACCGCGCACAGACCGCTCAAATGCGGCCACTACGACCACCGCCGGGTTTCGATCGCCGTCGGAGGCGCCTCCCTCATGCTTGAACTCCGGGCGACCCCCTATCAAGTCTCTCACCCCCCGGCCGGTTCGTCAACGGGCCAGCTTGATCGCCAACTCGCGCAACTGGCGGGGATCGACCTCGCCGGGAGCCCCCGTCATCAGGTCGGTTGCCCGCTGGGTCTTGGGAAACGCGATCGTGTCGCGGATGCTATTTTGTCCGCCGAACAGCATGACCAACCGGTCGATTCCCAGGGCGATTCCCCCGTGTGGCGGGGCGCCGTACTGTAGGGCGTCCAGCAGGAACCCGAACCGATCCCGAGCCGTTTGCGGGTCGATTCCCAAGAGGCCGAACACCTGCTGCTGTAGCTTTTGGTCGTGGATTCGGATCGTGCCGCCGCCGGCCTCCGAGCCGTTGACGACCAGGTCGTAGGCCTGCGCCCGGCACACCCCCGGCCGGGTGGCCAGCAGCTCGCGGTCCTGCGGACGGGGAGCGGTGAAAGGGTGGTGCATGGCCGCCCAGCCGCCTTCTTCCTCGTCGTGGGCGAACATGGGAAACTCGACGATCCAGGAGAAATTCATCTCGCTCGGGTCGTACGACTCCAACTCGGCGCCCAACCGCTTCCTGAGTCCGTAGAGGGCCTTGCAGGTCACCTCGAACTGATCGGCCACCAGCAGCAGCAGGTCGCCCGGCTCGGCCTCCATGCGTTGGCCGATCTTATCGAGCAGGTCTTGGCTGAAATTCTTGGCGATCGGCGAGGCCAGCTTGCCGCCTTCCTCGACCTTGAACCATCCGAGTCCCTGGGCCCCGAAGTCCTCGATGATGTAGGCGGTCAGTTCATCGATGCCTTTGCGGCTGTAACGGCCGGCGGCCCCCTTGGCGTTGATGCCGCGCACCCGGCCGCCCGCTTCGGCCGCACTGCGAAACACGCGAAATTCCGCCTCTTTGGCCAGATCGGTCACGTCGATCAGTTCCATGCCGAATCGCAGGTCGGGCGCGTCGTGGCCGAACCGCTCCATGGCCTCGTCGTAGGTCATCTGCGGAAGCGGCAGCGACAGCTCCAGGGCGAGAATCTCCCGGGCCATCCGGGCCATCAGGCCGTCGATCACGCCCATCACGTCGGAGGCGTCGACGAATGCCATCTCCAGGTCCAACTGCGTGAACTCCGGCTGGCGGTCCGCCCGAAGGTCCTCGTCGCGAAAACATCGGGCGATCTGCACGTAGCGGTCGTAGCCGGCGATCATCAAGATCTGCTTGTACAACTGCGGCGACTGCGGCAGGGCGTAGAACGACCCCTGTTGCACGCGGCTGGGAACCAGATAATCCCGCGCACCCTCCGGCGTACTGCGGCCGAGCACGGGGGTTTCCACATCGACGAATCCCAACTCGTCGAAATAGTCCCGCATGAGCTTGATCATCCGGTGCCGCAGCATGAGCGTCTGCTGCATTTCGGCCCGCCGCAGATCGATATAGCGGTACTTGAGCCTGAGGTCCTCGCCCGGCAACTCCTTCGCACCGGGATGGAACGGGGGGGTGAGGCTGGGGTTGAGGATCTCCAGCTTCTCGACGCGCAGCTCGATCTCGCCCGTCGCGAGCTTGGGATTCACGGTACCCTCCGGACGTGGGGCTACCTTGCCGGTCACCGCGATCACGAATTCCGCACGTAGCGACCTCGCCCGTTGAAGGTTCTCGTCCCCCCCTTCCGGATCAAAGACGACCTGCGTCTTCCCGTATCGGTCCCTAAGATCGATGAACAGCACACCGCTATGGTCGCGGTAGGTATCGACCCAGCCACACAGGGTCACCTGTTGGGCGATATGTTCCGCCCGCAATTCTCCGCAAGTATGGGTCCGCAGCAAGTTTTGCACTCCCAAAAGAGCCTGGTCTTCGCAAAGCCGCAATCACTAATAGTATGGGTCACCAAGAACATCGAATCGGATATTCTAGCGGATTTCGCCGGGGCGAGAAGGTTCTTGGTTGGAAAGAATACTATCGATGGAACAGTATTCTACCCGAGCGGTATTGGCCGGAGCATCGACCCCGCCGAACGCAGTCGGCGGGCGTTGGGGATGAGAGAGTGAATCAGTGGACACTTCCCCCCCATGCTGCGATCTGCCGGGAAAGCTCGACGGGGTCGATCCGGCCCTCGACCGGTACGAAGCGGCATTCGCTCAGGCTGCGGAACCAGGTGCCTTGGCGTTTGGCCAATTGCCGCGTGTGTCGCTTCACCAGTTCGATGGTCTCCGCCAGTCCGTGCCGTCCGGCGATATGTTCGATCACTTCGCGATACCCGACGGCCTTTCGGGTGGTTCGGCTCAGCGGTCGCGGTCCGGCCAGCAGACGGCGGACCTCGTCGACCAGTCCGGCGGAGAACATCTCGTCCACCCGGCGTTCGATGCGGGCGTACAGTTCGTGCCTGGGCCAATCGAGCACGAACACGCGGCACGCCTCGGCGTCTCGGCCGACGTCGAACTGCCGCTGCCACGCGCTGATCGGCCGGCCCGTCTTCTCGTAGACTTCCAGCGCCCGGATGAGGCGCCGGGTGTCGTTCGGGTGCAGCCGGGCAGCGGAAGCGGGATCGACCTCCGCCAGGCGCCGGTGCAGCCACTCGGCCTCGTGTTGCCGGGCTTCCTCCGCGAGCCGGTTGCGAAAATCCCAGTCGGCCGACGGGCCCTCGAAGATCCCCCGCAGCAGCCCTTTGAGATACAGCGGCGTTCCGCCCACGAAGAGCACCTCGCGGCCGCGGGCCTTGATTTCGGCAAGACAACGAACGGCCGCCTCGATGTACCCGGCCAGGCTGAACTCTTCGTGCGGCTCGATGAGGTCGATCAGGTGGTGGGGCACGCCGCCGCGCTGCTCGGGCGTCGGCTTGGCGGTGCCGACGTCCATGCCCCGGTACAAGGCCATCGAATCGAGCGAAACGATCTCCGCGTCGATCCGCCGGGCCAACTCCACACCCACGCCCGTCTTCCCGGCGGCCGTAGGACCGGTGAGGAACCAGCAGTCGAGAGCGGGCGGGGGGGGCATGGGATTTCAGATTTCAGATTTCGGATTTCGGATTGGGGATTGGACGAATTCTCCAAGTGTCGTTTAGCGGGCGGGCTTGCCCGCCGTTCGGCCGCCCGGAGATATCGCCCATCCTAACCCGCCGCACGCTTTCGGAGTCAGAATAGCCGTCTCGCTCAGAATAGCCGTCTCGCTCCGCGAGACGTGGCTACATCTCGCGGAGCGAGATGGCTACAATTGGCTCTGCCGGCTACGCTATCGCCAGCCTCATGGCTTGATTCTGACCTTTCTGGTTCTTTTTGGGAAGGGCGCCCGATGTGTGAGCATGAGACGATCTTCGCGAGACTCATAGCCGTGATCGAAGATCGCAACGTCCACCGGCCGGAGAATTCGTACACGACCGGGCTGCTGGAAGGCGGTGTGGCCGCCATCGGGGCCAAGATTCGCGAAGAGGCCGCCGAGGTGATCGAAGCGGCCGGCAACGATGATCCGTCCGACAGCCACCTGATCCACGAAGCGGCTGATTTGATCTATCACCTGTTCGTCATGCTCGCCTACCGTGGCGTCAAGCTGGCCGAGGTCGAGGCCGAGCTGGCTTGCCGGTTCGGCACGTCCGGGCTGGAGGAGAAGGCGTCACGCGAGAGCCCCGATACCACGTCGCAACCACCGGCCGATCGCTGTTGAAGATCAGTTCAAACGGATCGGCCGTGTCCTGCTCCGGCAATGCCACGACGGCCAGGTTGGCGAACTTGCCGGGTTCGAGGCTGCCGACCTCGGATGCCTGCCCCAAGGCTTGGGCTCCGTGGATCGTGCCCAGTTGCAGCACCGCGTCGTGGGTAACGCTGGGGTGCTTTTGCACCACGGCCCGCATCTCGGCCAGCACGCTCAAGTCCGGCGACGACGCCCGGGAGTCGGTCCCCAACGCAACCACCGCGCCGGCGGCGAGCATCTTCTCCAGCGGGTACGGGTCGTGGCGAAAGTAGGCGTGCGTGCGAGGGCAGTAGACCACGGCCATTTGCCGCGCGTGGTCCGCCAGAAACGCAATCTCCTCGTCGTCGAGGTAGTTGCCGTGAATCACCAGTGCGCGATGGGCTTCGGACAGCACGCGGAGATAGTCGAGCGGACGACCGCCGGGAACGAAAGAGTCCGGATGGCAGGTACCCAACTCCTCGAACCCGTCGCGAAAGGGGCCGGTCCCCCGACGGATCAGGTCGATTTCCGCGCGCGATTCGGCCAGGTGAAACGCGATCGGTACGTGCGATTCGGCGGAAAGCGCTACGGCGCGGCGCAACAAGTCGGGCAACACGCTATAAGGCGCGTGCGGGCTGAGCCCCGGACGCCAACGGCCCGACGGGCTGCGCGAGCCGGCATGTCGCGGGGCCAGTTCCAGCAAGGGGGCGACGCGATCGGCCGTCGGGGCAATCAGTTCAAGAAACACCGTCGTGTCGGTCGGTACGGCATCGAAGGGTTCGAGGCAACGGCCCGGCTG
>DATLAN010000610.1:0-5238 GCA_035527455.1 Thermoguttaceae bacterium | reverse complement strand
GTACGGGGTCAGCCCGTAGGCGTGCCGTTTCGACGAGTGATCGAAGGCGGCGCAACCGAAGGGGTATGACTTGCCGGGCTCGAAGACGAGGTCGGTTTGTTCTTCTTCCCCTCCTTCCGTTTTCTTGGGAGGGTGGCCCGTGTCGAGCTTCCGCCGGAGGAACAACTGCCACGCCCCGTCACGGTGCCGGGAGAAACATTCCACGTCGCCCCGGTCGCCCACGAAGGGCGAGGCGATGATGCCCGGGATGGTCGCCCCGACGGGAATCTCGGCGAGAATCCTTGCCCCTTCGTCCGACTCGTAATCCACCGCGTCCTCCTCGGGGATGATTCCCTGGCGGACCTTCCACGGATCGCGGGGCAGCGCGACCGGGCGGCTGAGGTCTTTCGTTTCGTTCTTGTTGTAGCCCCCGCTCTCTTTCGGGTCCCCGAAGCGGCCGCGGTCCTTGCTCGCAGGATCGTCCTCCGACCAGAACTTGTCGTCCACCTGGCCGCAGGGATCGGTCCGCGTGCTCTTCCAGTGCCAGACGTCGACCAGCCGGTTGGTGGCCTTGTAGCCGTACTGCCGCTCGCCGGCCACGTGGCACTGCGCGGCACAGCCGAAGCGATTGAACTTCCAGTCGGGCTCGATGGGGAAGAGCAGGGAGAACTTGTCTTCGTAGTAGTGCATTTCGTCGTCGTAGTCGGTGTAGAGCCGCTTCCAGCCCTCGGCCGTTTTGACCCAAGGCATGTTGCGGCGATCTTCGGTCGGGTCGTCCCACTGGGCTTTGATGAACAGTTCCTCCCCGTCGTGCAACGCCCAAAGCGTCACGTCCGTCTGTCCCCGGTCGAAGCCGAACCCGTTGGCCAACTCGATCAACACCGGTTGGGCCTCGTCCCAAGGCAACGTATCGAGTTCGTTGGTGGCGACTTCGTTATGGGGAATCAGCCGGGCCTCCAGGTCCCGATAGGCGGGATGCGTCGGCAGGCCGCTGAGAATCAGGCAGGTCGTGACCGGCACGACGGGAATGAAGAAGACGACCTGGCCCCAACGGAGCCGGGCCCAGACGTTGAACACCACCGGCAGCAGCCGGCGGAAACGGGTCAGCCCGATCAGGGCGTGCCAAAGGAACGCCAGCGGAACGATCACCAGTCCGCCGACCGCGTGGACCCAGCGGCTGGTTTGGTAAGCCAGCGGAGGCCCCAGCCACGTCGACAACAGGATGCCGGTGACAACCAGTGCCAACGAGCCGACCAGCAGGACCACGTGGCTGCGGCGCGTGCGGGAGCGGTTTCGCAGGCAGATCCACGCCACCGCGACGGCCGCCGGCGAGAAAACCAGCGCGGCCCAGGTGTGCCAGAAGTGGACGCGGCCAAACCAGAAGAACGAGGGCAGCACGCCCTTGAAAAGCGACCACTGCGGCGCGGAACTGGCGTGCAGACTCCAGCCGGTCAGCACCAGCACGATTATGCTCGGCCAGAGCAGCCAGTGCAGCAGACGAAAGAGGAACGGATAGGCGAAATCCCGGGCGCGTTTCTCCACGGACGGCGAGGACACGGCGACGTTGTCAGTCTTCACGGATTGATTTTCCCCTGGTACTTATGCGAATTCGAGTCCGACCGTCCGTGGTTGATACTTCACGTATTCTGTCATTTTTCAGTCGCCGTTTCAACGCCCGCCGATTGACCCGGTGTCTGAGGCCACAACGTGGTAGAGTGCCGTTTAGCGGGCGGGCTTGCCCGCCGTGGGGTCTGATGCCAGTTCCGAGCCATTTCACGGCGGGCAAGCCCGCCCGCTAAACGGCAGAATCATGACACATAGCGCAGCCGTACTATACTACTGACCTATTCCCGCATGAGGTGGATGTCTTGCGGGGCAACCAGCAGAAACACCCGGTCGCCAACCCCCGCCTGACGCTTGTGGTATTCCTTCTTCCCGAGGGAAACTTCCAGTTCTTCGCCCTCGTTTCCGCAGGCCACGCTCAGTCGGATGGTGGGCCCCAGATCCACGGCGTCGCGGATCGATCCTTCCAGGACCGTAGTCCCCGGCGGCGGGTTTTCGGGCGGGGACGCTTCGAGCCGGATGTTCTCCGGCCGCACCATGACGGTCACTTGCCCGTCGATCGTGGCGGCCTCGGCAGCGGGCGCGCGGAACTGCATTGCGCCCGTACCATTCAACACCGTCCACGGCCCGGAGTTCTGCGCCCGGGCAGGAAAAAGGTTCCCGGCCTGGACGAATCGGGCCACCCGCGTGCTGTTGGGCCGTTGGAGGATTTCCTGCGGCGTGCCCACCTGCAAGATGCGGCCTTGGTGGATAATTCCCACCCGGTCGGCCACCGTCATCATCTCGGCGAAGTTGTGGCAGATGTGGATGGTGGTGGTGCCCGTGCTGCGATGCACCCGTTTCAACTGCCGGCACAACGCATCGCGGGTCTGCTCGTCCAGGGCACTGACCGGCTCGTCCAGCACGAGGACTTTGGGCTCGATGGCCAGCGCCCGGGCCAGCGCCACCCGTTGCTTCTCGCCGCCGGAGAGCTTGCCGGGAAGCCGATCGACCAGATGGGAGATGCCGACCGAGTCGATCAGTTCGGTTACCCGCGCGGAAATCGATTCCTCGGGCCGATGCCCGAACAAGCGGCGAAAAGCCGACGGGAAGAGAAAGGCGGTTTCCAATCCGAAACAGACGTTTTGTCTTACCGTTCTGTGCGGGAACAGGGCGTAGTCCTGCGGCACGTAGCCGATGCCACGGTTGCGGGGCTCGAGTCGCGTCACGTCGCGGCCGTCGATGGCGATTTCTCCCGAGTGGATTCGGTTCAGCCCGCAAAGACATTCCATCAAGAGCGTCTTGCCCGAGCCGGAAGGTCCCAGCACGACGAAATACTCGCCCGGCTCGACGTGCAGCGAGACGTCCTTCAGGGCGAAGTTGCCGACGGAGAAGTTGAGCCGGTGGATTTGGATCATCGCTGCCTGAGCCCCACGATACGAACGATGATCAAAGCGGTGGCGGCCAGGATGAGCATCAGCACGGTGGCGGCCAGCGCGGTTTCGAGTTTCCCCACCGACGTGTCCAGGTAGATCTTCGTGGGCAAGACGCGGTTGCTGTTCGCCGTGCCGACGAAGACCATCAGCGGGCCGAAGATCCCGAACGCCCGGGTCCAGATCAGGATGCCTCCGACGATGATGCCGCGCCGCGCCATCGGCAGCGCCACGCGGAAGAACGCCCCGGCACGGGTGCTGCCGAGCGTCATGGCGACGTGTTCGATCCGCGGGTCGATGCCGTCGAAGGTGAGCTTGATCGCGCGGATGCCGAACGACGAGGCCACCAGGAACTGGCACAGCACGATGCCCTGGTGCTGGAAGGCGAACTCCAGGACCTCTTCGTGGATCCATTTTCCCACGGAGGTCTGGTAAAAGAACACCAGCAGCGACACGCCCACCACCAGCGGCGGGAGGATGATCGGCAGATCGACGATCGAATCGACCACCGCGTGGCCGGGAAACCGGTAGCGGCTCAGGGCGTAGCCCATCGGAATCGCAAACAGCAACCCTACGCCCACCGTCGCCGTGCTGGTCCAGAGCGAGAGCCAAACGGCGTGGCGGACTTCCGGCGAGCGGATCACGTGGGCGAAGGACTCGGCGTCGATGTAGCTGACGTCGGCGGCAAAAACGGCCATCAGCCCGACGACGAACAACACCACGAACGCCATCATCGAGGCGGCAAACACCCGGCCGTGCCAACCGGTGACCGGAGCGGAGGCACGCGTTTCACTCGACAGGGGATCGTTCACGCTACGGGTTTCGGGGCTGGGGGTTCGGGGTTCGGGGGTTCGGGGTTCGGGGGCTGGGGGCTGGGGGTTCGGGGGTAGCCACGCTCGCCAGAGCGTGGTTCACTAGGGCTCCGTCAATCTTCGATTACCGGGTGCCACGGGCTGCTTGTCAGCCCGTGCAGCCGCTCGTCTTCGCCACTGGCCGGCAAGCGACCGGTGGCACCCAACCTGCCATTCCAACGTTGACGCAGCACTAGGGCCGATCTTTCGCGGAAGGCACCGTTTTCCACCGTCTGGCGACGGTAGCTACACGCGGAAAGCCATTATGAGACAAAGCCTAGTATAGACGAGGCGTTGCCCGAATGCCAGGGTCGCTACTCGGGCAACGTGGTGGTGAAGTGATGTTTCGCAAACACCTCCCGGCCCTTCTCAGAGGTAATGAAGTCGACGAACTCCGCGGCCAGATCGGGGTACTGCGACGATTTCAAGACGGCCACGGCCACGGTCGAAATCACGTTCTTTTCCGTCGGAATGGTCACCTTGTGGCCTTTCTCGCCGACGTAACCGGCCACGGCGTCCCAGACGATCACGGCGTCGAGCGATTTCAGCTCGATGTGGTTGCCCAGCTCGTTGACCGTCGGGGAGCGGAACTTCACGTTGACGTCCGCTTCGGAGATGCCGTTCTTCGCGAAGATCTCCGAGGTGGTCCGCCCGATGGCGCACACTTCGGGATCGCCCAGCCCGACCTTCACGTCGTCTCGCAGCAGGTCCTCGAGCGTGTGGATTTCCTTGGGGTTCTTCTCCTGGACCAGAATGATCGGCACGAAATAGCAGACCGTCTTCGTCGAATCCGGGGCGATCAGGTCTTCCTTTTCGGCCATCTCGACGTAGTACACGTCGCCGGGCATGTAGAGGTCGCCCTTGCCGGTCAGCTTGACGCTGCTCAGCAGGACCTCGCTGCCGCGATAGTCGCAGGTGATCTCCGCGTCGTGCTGCCGGTTGAACTCCTCGACGAGTTCGGCCACCGGCGGCTTGATGCCGGCGCCGCAATACAACAACGGCGGCTGCGGCCCACAGCCGGTACACGCCGCCGACAACGCGATCCACAGCAAGACGCTACGACGCATCATTTCACGTATCCGAAATCCTTGAAGACCTGCGGGCCGTACTCTTCCACGAAATCGAGGAATTGTTCGAGTTGCTCCTGATTCTTGGAATAGGAAAGCCCCATCACGGAGAGCTTGATTTCCTCGTAGGCGTACGGATCGGAAATGATAATCAGGTCATCCTTGAAGATGTTGGCGACTCCGTTCCACATGATTCCGGCGTCCGCCGCGCCCAGCTTCAGTTGATTGCCGACCATCGCGTGGTCGCGCACCAGTTGGTTGCCGACGTTTTCCAGCACCGCGTCCTTGATGCCGGCTTCCTCCAGCCGCTTCAAGACCATCTTGCCGCAGGTGGAATAGTCGGGGTCGGGCAGGACCACGCGGAGG
>DATLAN010000609.1:0-2698 GCA_035527455.1 Thermoguttaceae bacterium | reverse complement strand
GCGGCTCCTGATCTGGACGCATTTCCGCCGGCCGGAACTCTTCGCCCTGGCCGTCACGCTCGCCATCTCCGGCTACCATTGCCGAAAGGTCTGCCGGTCGCTCGACCTGAAGTAGTCCCGGTCCCGCTCAGATGGTCATGGCCAGGAATCCGCCGTCCACGCCCCGCGCGCCGCGGCATGAACGCCCTTTGTGCTCTTCATGGAGCACGGAGCGGGAACGTCCCCAGATTTCCGGGAAGCGTCCCAGGCTTCCACGGGAACTATCCCGCCGGTTCCGCGTCCAATACACGGGCGCCAGGTTCAGTGAGAACGTGCCATGAAACTGTCAGTGAAAAGAACATGTGGAGCGATAGTAATCGGCGTCCTATCGTTTGCGCTGCTGACATGGGCCTACACAATCGTCCAGCGAAAGCGTCACCCTCCTGCTGAAACCCTCTTCGCCGCTGAGGCCTTGGAGCACATTTTGAAGGGCGCAACTCCCCTGCCGATAACGGCTGACATCCTCACATTGAACGACAAGAGAAGGATAGTCGGTCTGGCAGAGGTAAATCCACGGTGGTCTATTGCCCCAACCGGGTTCTTCGTGTTCGACGGCCCGCAAATCCGCGTCCTGCTGGACGAGCGGGGACAGCCTGCGAAAGTGATCCTGGGTCCCCAGAGGGGTTGGGGCGGCCCTCCAGTTATCCAGGAATACGAAGTTGTCAATGGAAAACTGAGTGGAAAGGCAGCCACGTGGTGGGGGAATTCCCTCCTGCTGAGCATGGTTGAAAGATACAAGGACAACACGCTTGAAGGGCTCGTCCAATACTTTTCCGAAAACGGCGTCCTGATCGCATCCTGTGTGTTTCACGACGGGAAACCTTGGAATGGCCGCGCGCTCGGTCGAGACGGATTCGATATCCTCTGGGATGTGTCCTACCGCGACGGAAGGCTGAATGGTAAGGAGATCCATTATGAGAAAGGGCAGATCGAGCGATTGCGCACGTTTGGAGACGGCGTTCCGCACGGCCCTGAACTTCGCTATTACGATGGCAGATTGGTAAGCGAGACGATTTGGGAGAACGGCATTACGCGGAGTAACCGTAGCTGGCATCCTGACGGGCAGATTGAGAGCGAAAATACCTGCGATTCGCGGGGCAGGTCACACGGGCTGCATCGGATGTGGAACCCAGATGGCACTCTCAGGGTTGAGGTACCTTATAAGCATGGCAAGTACCACGGTTGTCGCCGAGAGCAGGGGCATCAGGATCACTGGTTCTGGAATGGCAAATCGTTGGGCGGAGGGGACTACGGAAAGAAGATGTTTGAGGCTCGCTCCGTGTGTTCAACTAGCAGGCCGCTAAAGAAGTCGGCCTGACGGCGTTTTGTCTCTCTTGGTGAGGCATTTTTGTGGTTGAGCGGCTTGGTCAGACGTTGCATCGTGTCGCCCGCGGCTCCCGAACGACGTTCGGCGTTGAAGTCCCGCCGCATGTCGGCCAGGATCCGGTCGCACCGCCGCTTGACCGCCCGCAGCGGATGGTCCGCCGGCACCTTGTCCTCGAGTGGGTTCATGCGTTCTGCCGGGAGCGGTGGGGGGTGCGCAGTTACATCCCGCCGGCGGTGCACCGGGCGGATGGGGGCGTCAACGGGCATTATCGTTCGCAAATGCTCGGCCTCCCCGCGGCGTACGGTCGCCGGTGGCATTCTAAACCGCCGACTCGCCACGCTTCGCAAGCGGGCCGGCGCGGCCAAGTTCACGTTCCACGACCTGGGGCGGACCTGTATCACGAACTGGGCCAGGCATCTTCCGGTTCACGTGGTCCAAAAACTGGCCGGCCACAGCGACATCAAGAACACGCAGTGCTACTACCTCTCGGTGCAGGAGGACGACCTGGAGAAGGCCCGGGTCGTCCAGTCGGAGGTGTTGGGCTTTTCAGGACTGACCCCAAAGTGACCCGCTTTGACCCAAAATGGTCCGAATCCGCCGCCAAAAAGAAACCGGCCAGCCGCGTAAGCGACTGGCCAAGTAAGCACTTACGATGGCGAGGGCGACGGGATTCGAACCCGCAACCACCGGATCGACAGTCCGGTACTCTAACCAGTTGAGCTACGCCCCCGGCCAGCGGCAGGATTGTTAGCGTGGGGCAGGGCGGTTGTCAAGGCCAAATCGCGCGGGCGGAGCGGCCTGTCCGAGTGGGCGGGCGGGGCGAAGGCCGTTCCGCGGCCCCCGCCCGCCGGCCGGTTGTCGTCGTTATCCATCCCTTCACCCCGTCACTGGTGCGGCGGCGGAAAAAAAGATTCTCTTTTTCCACGCACAGAATGCCGGCCCCCCCTCCCCGCTGACCGCCAGCAAAATGCCGTTGACACCCGTGGCTCCCTCTCCATAATGACAGGGTGATGAGGCGGGCGTAACTCAGTGGTAGAGTGCCAGCTTCCCAAGCTGGACGTCGTGGGTTCGAATCCCATCGCCCGCTCCAGCACGCTCGGACGCCGATGAAGGCCCCTGCGTCGCGCCTGGACAAAGGACCCTCGTGATGGCAAGGGAAGCAAGAAACCCATCCGATAAATCAGCCTCAGTGAAAGAACCTGACAGCGCCCGCATTCAGTGTCATTTCATCTCCAATACGCACTGGGACAGGGAGTGGCGTTTCACGGCCCAGCGAACCCGTTACTACCTGGTTGAGATGCTCGACCGACTCCTGGACATCTTCGAGAAGGA
>DATLAN010000608.1:0-2539 GCA_035527455.1 Thermoguttaceae bacterium | reverse complement strand
GGGTGGGCACCGCCCACCGATCCGAATCGAGAAGATGGATTGGGTTTGGTGGGCGGTGCCCACCCTACGATCACTTCAGCGGAATCGCCGGGAGGCGCTTCAGCGTCTTGTTGGCCGGGTCGACCATGATGCCGACCGATTCCAGGGCCGTGACGCCGAGGATCGGTTCGCAGCCGGGATCGGCGAAGATCACGCGGCCGGCCGTCGTCTCGCCCATGAATTCGATGCGGACCAGACCGAAGAAATACTCCCTGACCGTGCCGTCGGCCAGCTCGTACGACATCTTCCCCTCGCGACGCACGCCGATCTTGTCCAGTTCATCGGCCGGAGCCAGGGAGTCCGTCGCGCCGGTCACCAGGAAGACGGCTTCATAAGTCCCGTCGGGCGCCCCGAAAGCGGTCAGGGTCGTTGTGACTTTGGTCAGTCCCATGATTCGGCTCGCTTCGGAAAGATCGATAATCGCAACGCGGACGTTCGATTCAGAATACCCCAACGTTGCCGCCCCATTATACCCCGCGGATCGACTGTGGTAAAGCCGGCCACCGCGCGAAAAGCACTGGTCAGTGCGGCCCACCGAAGCACGCCAGGCTGCCGTCCTCCAGCGAGAGCCATAGCCGGCCGTTGGCGGCCGCCGCGCCGTTGAAGACCGGCGGCATCGGCAGCTTGTGTTCGGAAACCAATCGGCCGTCGGTTTTGTCGACGATCCGCAGCACGCCGCCTTTGCGGCCTTCGAACGCGCCGAGCGGATCGTCCGCCTCGACCACGTCCGGAGGGCCCGCCACGCAGAGTCGATCGTCGGTGGCGACCATCGCCCGGCCACGGATCGCGATGCGCTGCTCCCACGCGTTCTTGCCGGTGGTCAGGTCGTGCGCGAACAGCAGGTAGCCTTCCCGCCCGGGCGTGAAGTAGACCTTCGGGTCGAGCCCCGCGAGGCTGTCGAACATCCGCAGGCAGTAGGCGCGACGGCCGTCCTGGACGATCAGCCGGGCGTGGCCGCTGCGATCCATCGACCAGGGCATCCGCTTGAAGTAGGCGCCGTCGAGCAGTCCGCCCAGCGCCTTCATCGCCGGCTGGCCCTCTTGCGGCTGAAGCTGTGCGTCGAACATGGCCGCCCGCATGAAGATCGCGGAGCCTTCCATCCGCAGCACGTCGGGAAGCGTGCCCATCGGCAGCAGGTAATTCTGTTGGATGTTGTCGACCGTGTAGCTGGGGCCGGCCAGCGTCGTTTCGTGCCGGAGCCGGCCGGTCATCGCGTCGAGCGCGAACAGGCGCAGCCCGCCGTCGAGGTGCGAGGAGCGGCCCGCGGCGAAGTAGACGGTCGGCGAGGCGAAACCCGTGGCGGGGCCGTCCACGACCAACACGCTTCCGTGGACGGGCCAGGCCGACTCGAGCTGGTCGAAGGCGGCGATCCGCCGGTCTTCGGGCGCGGCGGTGAATCTCCAGACGAGCCGGCCGTCGGACGCCGCAACGCGATACACGCAGCTGTCGGCCGAACCGAACAGCACCGCGCCGCGATCGTAGCTGGGCGGCGAATCGATTCGGGCTCCGGCCGTGAACCGCCACAATTCGCTGCCGTCGGCCGCGTCGATGGCGACGATCTGGTGCTCGTCGACCAGTGGAACGAACACCCGTCGGCCGACGCTGATCGGCGGTCCCACGCGCCGGCCGAGTTCCGCCCGCCAAAGAAGCTTCATGTCCGCGGGCAGTTTCGTGGCGACCGAACCGGACCGAGCGGCGTCGGCGCGAAACGTCGGCCAGTCGTCGGGGCTGGGGACTGGGGACTGGGGATTGGGGATTAGGGATTGGGGACTGGGGACTGGGGACTGGGGGCTGGGGACTGGGGACTGGGGGCTGGGGATTAGGGAGTGGGGATTGGGGAGTGGGGGATACGCCGGGCCCTTTTCGAGTCTCTCGTCCCTCGCCCTTCGCCCCTCGCCCCACGCCCCTCTTCCCCCCCCCCACGTCCCTCGCCCCGCGCCTCTCGCCCCTCACCGCTTCCCGCCGCCAGGGCGTTGAAGGCGTTGAGCTTTTCGTCGATATAGCACTGGCACGGATGGGGCGGGGCGTATTGCAGCCCGTTGGCCGGCATCATGCCCATGTGGCAGGTGCCGCGGACCCAATTGTGGACCGAGTGTTGGCCGCCGGCGACGTCGACGAATTCGCTTCCCCGCCGGCTGGCCAGCACGTAGCGGACCGTGGCCTTGTTGCGGTAGCAGCGGTGGTGATGGTGCGTTTTGAAGATCTTGCCCAGCGGGACCTCGCGCTTCAGTTCGCCGGTGTGCAGGTCGTAGCCGTTGAGGCTGACCGGCCAGGTGCTGGCGCCGCCGCCTTCGAGCGTCTCCCGGGCCAGCTCGGCGCTCCACGTAAAGACCAGGCCATCGATGACGAACACGTCCTTCCACTCGTACCAGAGGTGCTGGAGGAACTTTTTGGGCTGCTGCCAGAGGATTTCGCCCGAGTCGGTCGAGAACGCGGCGAGCTGATGGGGGCTGGCGTGCAGGATGACGCCGTCGGCGACGATCATCGTGCCGGTCCAGAC
>DATLAN010000607.1:0-2662 GCA_035527455.1 Thermoguttaceae bacterium | reverse complement strand
ACCGAGTTTTAGCCTGATCTCCCGGATCCAACAATACGTGACCGGGACGAAGAACAACGTCATAAGTTCGATGCACATTCCGCCGAACGACGGGATGGCCATGGGCACCATCACGTCGCTGCCGCGGCCGGTGCTGGTCAGCACGGGAATCAGCGCCAGGATCGTCGTGGCCGTGGTCATCAGGCAGGGCCGAATCCGCCGCAGACCGGCCCGAACCGTCGCCTCGCGGATCTCGTCTTTCGTCGTCGGGCGCTGCTGCTTGAACGACTGGTCCAGGTAGGAGGCCACAATCACGCCGTCGTCGGTCGCGATCCCCACCAAGGCGATGAAGCCGACCCAGACGGCCACGCTCAGATTGAACGTGTGGATCTGGAACAGCTCCCGCATGGAAACCCCGAACACCGAGAAGTCGCCGAACCAGGGGGTCGAATAGAGCCACAGCATGATGAACCCGCCGCTGCCGGCGATGAACACGCCGGAGAAGATCAGCAGCGTGGTCGAGACGGCGCGGAATTGCAGGTACAAGATCATGAAGATCAAGAACAGCGCCAGCGGCACCACCACGGCCAGCGTCTTGGCCGAGCGGACCTGGTTCTCGTAGCTGCCGATGAAGACCGGAAACTCGGTCCCTTGGGGCAACTCGTACTCGCCGTCGGGATTGCTCGCGCTCTTGATCTTGCTCGCCAGGTACTTCTGGGCCTCCTCGACGACGTCGACCTCGGCGTAACCCTCTTTCTTGTCGAAGATCACATAACCGACCACCTTGGTGTCTTGGGTCTTGACGACCTGGGGGCCGTGGACGTACTTGATCTTGGCCAATTGGGTCAGCGGGATCTGCGAGCCGTCGTCGGCGGCGACCAGGATCTCGTGCAACGATTCGAGCGAGTCGCGCCGCTCGCGCTGGTAGCGCACCCGGACCGGATAGCGCTCGCGCCCTTCGACCGTGGTGGTGATCTTCTGCCCTCCGATGGCCGTCTCGATCACGTCCTGCACGCGCCGCACCGTGATGCCGGGATATCGGGCGATCTTCTCGCGGTCGATTTCGATCTCGATGTACGGCTTGCCCACGATGCGGTCGGCCAACACGGTCTCCGGCTTGATTCCGGCGACCATGCCGTCCTTGAGGTACTGTTCCACCTTGAAGCCGACCTGCTCGACGTCCTCGAGATCCGACCCCTGGATCAGCACGGCCATCGGGGCGCGGACGCCGCTTTGGAGCATCACGATCCGCGCGGCGATCGGCTGCAGCTTCGGCGCTCGCGTGGTGCCGACGACCTGGGAGGCCTCCTCGATCGCGACCCAGATGTCTTGCGGACTGCGGATGCCCGGCCAGGCTTCTCGCGGGCGATCGACTTCGCGGTTTTCCGGCGGGTTGATCTCCGGGTCCAAGGGCGGCCGCCAATTGCCGAACGGCATGCCGCCGGGGTCTTCGATCGGTTCGCCCGTCTTCGGGTCGCGCTCGAAACGCCCGCGGACCTTGTAGGGCATGCCGTCCGGCGCCAAGAGCTTTTCGCCCGAAAAATCGCGGGCGAAATCGATCGCGTCGGGGTCGAACCGAAACGTGCGGTGTTTCCCGTTCTCGTCGGTGACGTATTTCGGCTTGTAGTTGATGATCGTCTCGATCATGGAGATCGGCGCGGGGTCCAAGGGGCTGTCGACCCGGCCGATCTTGCCGGCCACCATCTCCACCTCCGGCAAAGCGCGGATCGCCATGTCCTGCGTTTGCAGGACGTTCATGGCCTCGCCGATCGAGGCGTGGGGCATGGTCGTGGGCATCAACAGGAACGAACCTTCGTCCAGCGGCGGCATGAACTCCTTGCCCATGCCCGGAAACGTCTCCGCTGCCCAGGCCAACGCACTGTGGTCGCGAAGCTGTTCCTTGGAGATGCCGACTTTTCCCGCAAACCACGGCACGCCCAACCATCCCAGCAGGCCCAGCGTTATGAAGACCACCGGGAAGGCGTAGAAGACGAGCTTGTGGGCCAGGAAGAACCGCAACATCGGTTCGTAATACCGCATGAACAGCAGGAAGACGGCCAACAGGCTGCCGATGATGGTGAAGACGAAGGCCAGGTTGCGGATCAGGCCCAGCTCGGGTCCCAGCGGCATCCAGTGCCGCGTGAGGAAAAGCAGAACCGCGGCGATCGCCAGGCCGTTGGCCGCTCGCGGTATCCAGGGGGCCCAACGCTTAGGAACGTAGTCCCGCACGTTGAGGTAAATCCCCCACAGCACCAGCGCCACGGCGATCCACGGCGAAAACCACCAGGCCGCGGCGATTCCCGCCACGATGATCAACTGCGCCAAGACGAAACGCAGCCAGCGCCTTGGCGTCTTCCCGCCGAACAGCATGTGGGCGAACGGCGGAATCAACGTCAACGCCACGATCACCGAGGCCAGCAACGCGAACGTCTTGGTGAAGGCCAGCGGTTTGAACAGCTTCCCCTCGGCTCCCACCATCACGAAGACCGGCAGGAAGCTGACGATCGTGGTGAGGATGGCCGTCAGCACGGGCCGCCCCACTTCGCTGGCCGCGCGGAAGATCACCTCCAGCCGGCTTTCCTCCGGGTCGGCCTCGTCGAGATGTTTCAGGATGTTTTCGCAGAGGATCACCCCCATGTCGACCATCGTGCCGATGGCGATCGCGATGCCCGACAGCGACATG
>DATLAN010000606.1:0-2558 GCA_035527455.1 Thermoguttaceae bacterium | reverse complement strand
GACGACGAATACACCTGGCACACCGACGCGAAGCTGCCGCGTCCCCTGGCGTACGGTGTCTCGATCACCACCGATTTCGGCCTGATCTGTATCGGCGGTTCCGACTCGCAGCGGGCCTATCGGTCGGTGCTGCTGCTGCGGTGGGAGGACGGTGGAGTCAAGACGGTCGCATTGCCGGATCTGCCCGGACAGCGAGCCAACGCGGCCGGCGCGTTGGTCGACGGCACAATCTACCTTGCCGGCGGCCAAACGGGCAGCAAGGAAGAAGAGGTTACGAACACGTTTTGGAGCCTGAAGTTGCCCACGAAGGCCGGCACGGCGTTCGACTGGCAATCGCTGAAATGGGAAGAGGTGCCCACGTGGCCCGGCCCGTCACGAGCCCAGGCGGTGGCGGCGGCACAGGGCGGCAAGTTCTATCTTTTCAGCGGCTTCGACCTGGAGCCCGGTCCCGACGGCAAGCCGAAGCGAAAGTATCTCAGCGACGCCTACTGTTTCGATCCGAAGAAGAAGGACGATCCGCAAACCCATGGCTGGACCCGCATCGCCGACGTACCTCATCCGGTGGTCGCGGCGCCGGCCATCGCCGAGGGCGACTCCCACGTCTTCGTTTTCGGCGGACACGACGGCACGAAAACCGAACTGGTCGAAAAGCTCAAGGACAAGTGGCCCGGCTTCAACCGCGAAATCCTGGCCTACCACACGATCACCGGCCGATGGGTGACCCTCGGCGAGATGCCCGTCGGACTGGTCACCACCAACGCCGTCCGCTGGCAGCAGCAGATCGTCATTCCCGGCGGCGAAGTCCGTCCTCGATTGCGGTCGAACGTCCTCTACCGGTACCAGCCGCCGGAGCGGAAAAAAGAGTTCGGCCCGTTGAACACCGCGGTGCTGGGCGGCTATCTGCTGGCGCTGGTCGGCATGGGGATCTACTTCGCGCGGCGGGAGAAGACAACGGCCGATTTCTTCATCGGCGGCCGGCGCGTGCCCTGGTGGGCCGCGGGAATCAGTATCTTCGGCACGCAACTCAGCGCCATCAGCTTCATGGCCATTCCCGCCAAGGTCTACGCCACCGACTGGCTCTACTTCGTCGGCATCATCATGATCGTGGCCGTCCAGCCGATCGTCCGCTACGTCTATCTGCCGTTCTTCCGCCGGCTGGACGTCACCTCGGCGTACGAGTATTTGGAGAAGCGTTTCAACCTGGCGGCGCGGATGTTCGGCAGCGCTTCGTTCATTCTGTTTCAACTCGGCCGGATGGCGATCGTGCTGTTCCTTCCCGCCTTGGCGCTTTCCGCCGTGACGGGCATGGACATCTACCTCTGCATCCTGGCCATGGGCGTGCTGGCCACGGCGTATACGGCGTTGGGCGGCATCGAAGCGGTCGTCTGGACCGACGTGTTGCAGGTGTTCGTGCTGGTCGGCGGGGCCCTGTTGAGCCTGGGAATCATCTTGTGGAAGGTGGACGGGGGCTTCAGCGGAATCGTCGAGGTGGCGGCGGCCGACGGGAAGTTCCACTGGGCCCAGTGGGGCTGGGACTATGCGGGGCCCGTGCTCTGGGTGATCGTCGTCGGCGGCCTGTTCCAACACATGATTTCCTACACGGCCGACCAGGCGGTGGTGCAACGGTACCTGACCACCAAGGACGAGAAAGCGGCGGCCGGCGCCATCTGGACCAACGCGGCGCTGATCATTCCCGTCTCGTTGATCTGGTTCTTCCTCGGCACGGCGCTGTACGTCTTCTACAAGGCCCGGCCGGAGCTGTTGGACCCCGCGCTGGAAACCGATCAGACGTTCCCGCTGTTCATCGCCCAGCAATTGCCCGACGGGCTGGTGGGCCTGGTCATTGCGGGGCTGTTCGCGGCGGCCATGTCGACGATCGACAGCAGCCTCAACAGCATCTCGACGGCGTGCGTGACCGATTTCTTTCGCCGCTTCCACCCCGCCGCCGCCGACCGGACCTGCCTGCGACTGGCCCGCTGGCTGACGGTCGTCCTCGGCCTGGCGGCGACCGGCACGGCGTTGATCCTGGCGGGATTCCGGGACGACATCGAGTCGCTCTGGGATACCTACATGGCCGTGCTCGGTCTGCTGATGGGTTCGTTGACCGGCCTGTTCGCGCTGGGGATGCTCACCCGGCGGACCCACGCGCGGGGTGCCTTGATCGGCGCGGTCGCCGGAGTCGTGATTCTCTTCTGTGTGCAACGATACACCGATGTGTTTTTCTACCTTTACGCCGCCGTGGGCATCGTCGGCTGTTTCGCGGTCGGCTACCTGGCGAGTCTGATTCTGCCGGGCAGGGGAAAGGATCTAAGTGGGTTGACGGTTCATGGGTAGGTTGGGGATTAGGGATTAGGGATTAGGGGCTGGGGGCTGGGGGCTGGGGATTGGGAATCAAAGTCTCACGTCACTTCTGCATGGTGCGCGCACGTTGGACGTAGCCAATTACAATAGAAACGTTTAGCGGGCGGGCTTGCCCGCCGTTTGGTTGCGGCCAAAGGCCACGTTGGGGATTGGGGATTGTGCGCGCAATCTACTTGAGTCCCGCGTCGCCATTGATA
>DATLAN010000605.1:0-20981 GCA_035527455.1 Thermoguttaceae bacterium | reverse complement strand
TATGCGTGGCGGAAACGCAGCCGCTGAGCGAGCCGTCAGCCCACCCGCGCACCCCCCATGCCGCGCCCACCCCATTGGCACTGTCCGGTAAGGGGAAGCATCGGCAGGTGGCCCAAGTTGCGACGTTGATTGATGACGGGTGAGGTGATATAGTACTGGATATTAGTATACTTATCGTGGTCTCCATGGCTCGCGTCGGTGAGCGAAGTAGGCCGGAACAAGCCCTTCGAATTGTTTTCTTTGGAAAAGCGAAATCTCGAAAAAGTGGAAAACAATGCCGTAAGGTGCTTTGGTGTCAAGTCTTGCGTCGAGGAAACAAAGGCCCAATCGAACCGATCGACGCCCGTTTGTCAATGGGCTTTCGAGCGATGCAAGTTCTTTGCAGAGAACGACTTGCGCACCGGCACGACCGACGGCCGTCTGCAACCGGGTAGGCGTGGGGCGGGAAACAATCTCGCCGGGCGCCTTCGCGGCATCTGCCCCTGTTCACGTAACCGTCTGCGGGGAATCAGCTTGCGTCGACCCGCGCGGATGCGAGAAATGCCCATTGTTGTCTCGCGACGCTCCAACCGGGAAAAAAAGGCGGCCAGCCACATGCCACGACGCTTTCGATGACCCTCGCCTCCGAATCCCCAGCCCCGAGTCCCCAATCCCTCAAAAACTCAGCATCCTCCGATACTCTTCCATGCGATGTTCCAGATCCGCCCGTTCGATCTTCTTCAGTCCGTCGAGGCTGAAATCTTCTACGGTGAAACTGGCCGCCAGCGTGCCGTAGGCCAGGGCTTCCTTGAGGGTCTTCGGATCGAAGCTGCCCTGTGCGGCCAGGTAGCCCATCATCCCGCCGGCGAAACTGTCGCCGGCCCCGGTCGGGTCGACCACGTCGGGCGTGGGATAAGCCGGCAGGACGTACGTTTCGTGCTTGCTGAAGAACATGGCCCCGTGTTCGCCCTTCTTGATGACGACGAACCGCGGGCCCATCTCGCGAACCAAGTGGCCGGCACGGACCAGGTTGTCTTCGCCGGTCAGCAGGATCGCCTCGCTGTCGTTGAGCACCATCCCGTCGATCCGCTCGAGCAACTCCAGCAGCCCTTCCCGTTCGTTGTTGATCCACAGGTCCATCGTGTCGGCCATCGTCAGCGTGGTGCCGGGGCATTGCTCGAGGATCCGCATCTGCAACTGCGGCGGATCGTTGGCCAGGAACAGGAACCGGCACCGCCGCGACTCCTCGGAGAGCGTCGGATTGAAGTCGTCCATCACGTTCAGTTGCACGTCGAGCGTATCGCGATCGTTCATGTTGGGCTGGTATTTTCCGGTCCAACGGAACGTCTTGCCGCCGGGCACCACGTACAGCTCCGACGTGTCGATGTTGCGCGATTCGAGCAATCGGGTGTGCTCGGCGGGCCAATCTTCCCCCACCACGCTCACCAGCCGCACCGGCGCAAAGAAACTGGCGGCATACGAGAAATAGGACGCCGACCCGCCCAGCACGTCTTCGCGGCGCTGGCTGGGCGTCTCCACGGTATCCAAGGCGACCGATCCCACGACGACAAGCGACATAACGGAACCCCCGTTGCTTCGGCCCATAATCACGTGAGGAATAACCTCACGGGCAATTATGGACGTTTCAGGCGATTGGACAAGGGGGAAGTGCCGCGGGCCGGTTACTCATGGTTCGGCCGGCGAGCCCAAGGCAGAGATGATTTGGCCAGCCGCATGATGCACTTGCGGACCCGGACCGGGCCCGTTCTCGCGGGGCGGTCAGCCCGGGCTACATCCGGCAAACGATATCAACCCGGCCAACAGCGCCGCGGACAAAAGCAGCCGTCTCATGTGTGTTGCTCCTTAACGGACGTCGATGATGGGCAATGAGAACACGGTCCATGGTTACCGGACCGACGCAAGTAAGTCAATCCACAATCAGCATCGCGTTGATGGACCCGCTCTCATCAGGAAAGTTGCGCAGGCGTGACACAAGCGCCCTCGAATCGATAACAGGCGGGGAGCATCTTAGGATCTGCCGGATTGCCGTAAGTTCTTTTGAAATATAGAGCTACGTTCATTCCGGTGTCCTTCGGCCCGGGAATTGCATGAGTGGTTCGGCACGGGGCGGTATATCGTCGTCATTCGCCTCGACCAAGACCATTACCCTCCCCCCTCAACGCGCGGAAAAGGAGAACGTTATGAAACGTGTCCTACTGACAGTGGCCGTCCTGGTGGGCGTCGGCCTGGCAGCGAACTCGGCTTTAGCCCAAATCGGCTACCGGGGCTACCGTAGTTACCCAAGCTACCAAGGCTACAATTCGCGGATTGGCGGCTACAGTCCGCATTTGGCAGAGGTCGAGAGGATCCGGCAGATCCATTCCCGTGACCGGTATCAAACGCACCCTCGATCCTACTACAACACCCCGTCGCCGAGCTATGTCCCCTATGACCGAGGATACCAGCCGGGATATTACGGCGGAGGACTCAACTTCGAGTTCCAAGGTTGGGGATACCGCCGCTGAAGCCTCGACTGCCTATCCGGTCCATCGAGATTGTCCGGACCGAAGGCTTGCGGCAACAGTTCGCCGAGCGTTTGCCGCAACATGGTTCCATCGGCCGAGAAGCTGAGGATTTCGGCGTCCGGGCCGAACTCGTGGATCACCTGCCGGCAGGCTCCGCACGGCGGCGTGGGAGAATCCGCGTCCGTCACTACGACCACGGCAACGATCTTGCGATGTCCCTTGGCGACCGCCTGAAGGACGGCGTTGCGTTCGGCACAGACCGTCAGTCCGAAGGAAGCGTTCTCCACGTTGCAGCCGGAGAAGATCTCGCCCGAATCGGTGAGCACGCTTGCCCCGACGGGGAAGTGGCTGTAGGGACAGTAAGCGTTCTCGGCGGCCGCTTGCGCCGCAGATCGCAACTCGTCGATGATCGTGTCTTCCAAAGGCATGATGCTCGCCGGAGGGTTGTTTTTCCGCTGCCGCTAGCCCGGATTATTCATGACCCCGGGAATTGCGTGACACACTGTCGTAGCTCCACGTTCTGGCGAACGTAGCTACAAGCCTATGAATAGTCTGAGCTAGGCCGCTTTTCGACGGTGCGGGGCCGCACTCGGATCGGTTTGCGGTGTGGCCGGTTCGGCGGGCGGGAGTTCTTCGGCCGGGGCGCTGCGGCCGCGTCTGGCGTTGCCTGCGGCGGCGGCGATCAGCGTGTAGGCGAACTGGAGCACCACGGCACCCAACACGTAGAACTGGCCGCCGTCGCCGGTGAATCCGTACTTGTGCAATCCGGCGGCGAGAAAATTGACCAGATACCAGGCGGCGATCACCAGGGCGAAGCAGTTCACCGACAGGAACGCCAGCCCGAGGTCCTTCACCCAGCCCGCATATCGGGCGTGCAACACGGCCAGGTAACCCAGCAGGGCGATCAGTGCCCAGACCTCTTTCGGGTCCCATCCCCAGAAGCGTCCCCAAGCGTAATCGGCCCAGATCGCGCCGAGGATCGTGCCCACGGCCAGCAGCAGGACGCCGACCTGCAGCGTCTTGTAGGTGAATTTGCTGAGGCTCCCGATCACTTCCCGTTTCTCGGAGCCGACCAGGTAATAGCCCAGCGTGATGTTGCCGATTCCCAATGCCAGGGCAAAGGCGGAGTAGCTGAGCATGATGGTCATGACGTGGATGATCAGCCAGAAGTTGTTCCGCAGGATCGCCGGCAGGGGCCGCAGGCTGGGGTCGAGGATCGTCGGACAAGCGTCGGCCAGGACCAGCGCGACGGTGCAAACGGCCGCCGCCGCGGCGAGGATGTACTTTCGGCGGGAGATGATCTCCAACACCACGCCGATCACGGCCATCCCCAAACCCGAGTAGATCACCGATTCGTAGAGATTCGTCACGGGTGCCCGGCCGGAGATCTCGATCCGCATGCCGAAGCCGATGACCATGGCCGCCAGCCCGCCGCAGAAGGTCGCCCATCCGGCGATGTAGAAGGGCTTCCATCGCACGGCCGTGCTCAACAGCAGGCACACGAAGGCCGACAGCGTGAACACCCAGGCGAAACGGAACGGCACCCAGCGGTTGTAAGCGACTTCCAGATCGATGGTTTCCTGGTCGGGATAGGCACCCAGTTTCGGGCCCAGCTCTGCCGCCGCCGCGATCAGTGCGGCCGAGGCCCGATTGAAGTCGGCCGGCGAGTTGCCCAGGTAGGCCGCCCGGGCGTTGTGGAACTGCCGCTGGATTTCTCGCACCTTCCCGGTGGGATCCGTCTGGTCGTTGAAGCCGGTTTGCACCAACTGGGCGAGCGACGCCCATTGCTGGAGTTCGTCGCCCCGGATCGGCACGATGGGCATTCCCCTTCCCGCACGGAGGGCCTCGTAAGTCCAGAGCTGGCCGGCCAGTTCCAGGCCCTTGGTCTCGAACCGGGGCAGGTCGGGTTCACCGTTGCGCTCGCGCCGCTCGGCCTCGAGCCGGAGCTTCGCCGCCCAGATGGGGAAGGAGACTTCCGAGTCGGTTTGCGGGTCGCGTACCTTGGCTTCGCCGAGTTGAAGCGGCGAGATGTCTTTCTGGTCCTTTTCCATGCCCAACGCCTCGCGCAGTTGCAGGAAATCGACGCGAAGCAACGGGGCCTCGTCCCACTTGTCGGGCTTGGGAAAACCGGAATACGCGTTGGGATGTGGCATGTCCGACGCGTGGGGATTCGGCCCATGGGGATTCGCCGGAAGGGGATCCGCCGGAAGGGAATCTGCGGTCTGGGGATCCGACGGTCGGTCCCAACCTTGCCAATCGAAGAGCATCGCGAGGTACAGGGCCGTGGCGTCGAGTTTCTGCCCGGTTTCCGGGTCGGCGAGGCTGGTCCGGTGGGAGATCATCCGCAGGGTTTCCCGGGCGAGCGTGTCCAGCGGCTTGTTTCGGCCGCCTTCGAGAACCGGCAGACGCCGCCACGCGTCCCAGTCGAACGTGTCGTTCACCTGGTCGGCAGCCGCCGACGCGCCAAGGAGCAACAACGTGAGCAAGACGGCGATAGGATTTCGCATCGAATACTCCCCTCATCTCCGCTTCTCGGCCCGAACTTCTCGGCCGGCTGCCTTCCAGTGCGGTGGACCGGCGGCGGCTTTGCTTCGGGACGACGTTTTCCTCGACAGGTAGGCCTTCATGAAACACATCACGAAGATCCCGACGCAAAGCATCACGCTGCCGAAATACTTCAGCAGCCGTCCCGGGTCGTACGCGGCGGTGAGGTACGAGGCGTCCCTTCCGTCGCTCAGCGTGTCGCAACGGGACTGGTAGAAGGTGAATCGCCCGTGGGTCAAGGGCCGGTTCATGGAGATTTCGTGTTGCTCGTCGATTTCCCGTTCGGCGTCGACGAGCTGGACCGAACTGACGAAGGACGCGTCACCCATCATTTGGCCGGGGTTCTTGCCGCGCGTGAAATCCACCAGCTTCAGCGAGAAGCCCAGCGGCAGTTGTTCGTATCCCAGGGTCAGGCGGACGGGGCCTTCCGGCGTGAGGATCCAGCGGAACCCGTATTGCCGGCCGTCCCGCTGCAACCAGACGTGCCGCGTCGCCCCCTCAGCGGTGACCTGCACCAGCGCCGCGGCCTCCAGCAGCGAACTCTCGCCGGGCTCCAACTCGACCGGCTCGAAGGTCACCTGCTCTCGGGCGTGAGGAAAGTACTCGACGATCGAGACCGTGACGTCCGCGGCCGTCTCGATCCGGTCGCCCGACTTCACTTCGCCGTGCGCCCGATACGAGCCGTCTTGGCCCACGCGGCAATACAGCCTGCCGTCGGGCACGTGCAGGAATTCGGCTCCCTCGGGAGCGGAAATCGCCGGGTGGTGATACCAGAACTTGACCGGACAGTCCCAGCCGTAGGCCCCGTCGAGACGTTGAAATGGAACCTTGGCCCGGGCGATCTCCCGCATCGGCTCCTCGCGGTCGGACACGTGGACGAGAAGCTCCAAGAGCGGATTCTTCGGCTCGTCGCCCAGGGAACCGGATCGGCCATGACCGGCGAGCCGGGCGTTGGGAAGGTACTCGACGATCTCCACTTCGATCCCGCTTTCGCCCACCGGAACCCGCTTGCCTACGTTCTCCTGCACCGGCACGCGGTAGACCCGGCCTTCATGGTGCATGGAAAGCAGTCCCTGCTCGCCCAAGTCGTCATCCGGAGGCGCGAGGAACTCATCGAGCATCGAATCGGTCGGCGCCGTCAGGAGCCGAAACCTCAGCGGATCCGACGGTGCGTCTTGCAGATTCTCCTCGTTGGGATGCAAAGCGGCGTGGAGTTCTTCTTGCGAACGGAACTGGTGCATCACGAGCCAGTCCTCCGATTGGTTCTCGCCGTGTGCGCCGGCCAGCGTAACCGGCTGCCCGTCGGAATCGGTCAGGGCGAGCTTCAACGCCGGCCCTCCCAGTCCCAACTCGTCTTCGATCCACGACGGTCCGTCCGTGCTGCGCCGGGCGTGGCGGTAGAAATTCACCGCTTTGACCTTCAGGCCGTCTGACTCGCCGAAATCCAGGACCTTGCCTTGCGGCCAATCGACCGGTCCGGCCTCGAAGGAGATCGTTGTGGACTGCTGCCCCTGGGCGGTGTCTCGCGTGACGGTCAACTCGGTGCGATCGGATAACCGGATGGTGTCGGCCGTGTCTCCCTCGGCGAAGAAGAGCTGGCCCTCGATTCCCCCGAGGAAGGTCTGCATCGCGCCGCCGAGCAATACCAGCAAGCCGACGTGCGCGAGCACGAAGCCCATCTGGCGCCGCTTCCAAGGGAACCGGACCATGGTGGCCGCCAGGATGTTGATCGCCAACAGGCCCAGCAGGGCGCTGAACCATGGGCTGTGGTAGACGTGCCACTGGACGTATTCGCGGCCGCGGCCGGCCTCCAGAAACGTCGCCCCGGCAAGCACCACGGCCAGGATGACCAACAGGATCACCGCCAGTCGCATCGACGTCAGGAACCGATAGAAGGAACCCACCGAATCGCGCACGACGGCGCCCTCCTTTCCCATGATGTTCGTTTGTTGAGAAACACTCTGAACAAAAAACACCGATACCGACCAATGGGGGAACCACGTAACCCCGCCATTTGGCGCGAGCGGAGTGTATTGGATCGGACCGATTTTCACAACACCGTTTCTGGCCTGACCCAGCCGTTTATCTTCGAGAATTCCGTAGGTCAGGGCTTGCCCTGACGGCCGGTTGTATAGACATAGGCCGAGCGGTGGGCAGGCATTGGCCGGATTTCCGTCAGGGCAAGCCGGATTTCCGTCAGGGCAAGCCCTGACCTACCGTCGGCTACACGACAGGGGGGCGACGCTTCCACAATCCGGTCCATATCCTTACAATGGGGCAGATCATACGTTGCGTTTCATTCCAGCAGGAACGACGCCGGTCCGAATGCCTCGGATCGCGCCGGTCCTTTTCACGAGCCACGGGTGCAGCTATGGGCCTGATCGTTTTGCGTTGTATTTTCGTGATGGTGGCGGCCGGACTGGGGGTGTTCTTCATCAAGTCGGGAGCCCTGCCGGAAGCTACAACGTGGATGACCTGGGGGGTTTTTGGGGGGATGCTACTGCTGTCGCTGGGGGTTATCGCCCTGGACGTGGCCATCCGGCGAAAACACCTCGACACCATCTCGGCCGTCTATTTCGGCCTCATTGTTGGCCTATTCATGGCGTACGTGGCAGGGCTGGCCTTAACCCCCTTGTTCGAGGTGGTGGCCCGAGGGGATATCGACGCGGAAACCAAGCTCCACGCCTCCGTGCAGCTCGTCCTGGCCGCCGTATTCTGCTACATCTGCATCAGCCTGCTGATGCAAACCCGGCACGACTTCCGGTTCATCATCCCTTACGTCGAGTTTTCCAAGGAGGTCAAGGGAAGTCGGCCTTGCGTCCTGGATACCAGCGTAGTGATCGACGGGCGGATCGCCGACGTCGTGGATACCCAGATCTTCGACGCCCAATTGGTGATGCCGAAGTTCGTCATCAGTGAACTGCAGGGCATCGCCGACAGCTCCGACCGGTTGCGGCGCAGCCGGGGCCGCCGGGGGCTCGATATCCTCAACCGCCTGCAAAACAATCCCGACGTGGACCTGAAGATCTTCGATCGCGAGTTACCCGAGTTCGCCGGCCAGCCGGTCGATTTGAAGCTCGTGATGTTGGCCAAGCACATCGAAGGGAAGTTGATCACCAACGACTACAACCTCAATAAGGTCGCCCGGCTTCAGGGCGTCCGCGTGATCAATTTCAACGATCTGGCCAATGCGCTGAAGCCGGTCTTCCTGCCGGGCGAACACGTGGAGGTTCGCATCGTCAAGCCGGGTGAAGAAGCGGGGCAGGGCGTGGGGTACCTCGACGACGGGACGATGGTAGTCGTCGACGGCGGCCGCGACTACGTCAACCAAAACGTCAGTATCGCGGTGACCAGCGTCCTGCAGACCAGCGCCGGCCGGATGGTCTTCGGACGTTACGACAGCACGCGGCAAGAGGCTGCCCAAGAGTGAATCCACGTCACGTCTCGTGCGTTTTGGTGACGTCCTGACTGGTCTGGTGTCGACCCGCCCAGCCCCTTGGTAACAGCCCCTTGGTAACAGCCCCATGCAGTTCCTCTTCGCCATTACGTTGCTGGTCAGTGCGGTGCTGGTGTTCGCAGTCCAGCCGATGTTCGCCAAGATGGTGCTGCCGCTTCTGGGCGGCACGCCCGCCGTTTGGAATACCTGCATGGTCTTCTATCAGACGGCCTTGCTGGCCGGGTATCTCTATGCCCACTTGAGCATCAAGTACCTGGGCGTTCGGCGTCAGGCGGTCGTCCACCTGGTGTTGTTCTGTCTGCCGTGGGTGGTGCTGGTGCTCCCGCTTGGCGTGGCCGATGACTTGAAGCCGCCCTCGGAGGCCAACCCGATCCCCTGGCTGTTGATGCTGCTGGCGGTATCGGTGGGCTTGCCGTTCTTCTTCGTTTCAGCCACGGCCCCGATGCTGCAGGCCTGGTTCGCCCGCACCGATCACCCTTCGGCGAAAGACCCATATTTCCTCTACGCAGCCAGCAACCTGGGCAGCACGATCGCCCTGCTGGGATACCCGGTGCTGATCGAGCCGAACCTGTCGCTCACTCGGGGGCGATGCCCGCAAACGTGGTGCTGGACCCTCGGATACGGGCTTTTGATGGGGTTGACGGCGGCTTGCGCGGCGTTGTTGCTGCGATCGAGGCATTCGGATGACAAAGGCGGCGAAGAGGAGCACCTGCCGAGCGCCGAGCCGGGTGACGCGCCGACCGCCGTTCGACGTCTGTGGTGGATTGCGTTGGCGTTCGCCCCGTCGAGCCTCCTGCTGGGAGTAACGACGCATATTTCCACCGACATTGCGGCGGTGCCGCTGTTGTGGGTGATCCCGCTGACGCTTTATCTTTTGACGTTCGTGCTGGTGTTCGCGCGGCGGAAAATCCTTCCACACGCGTGGATGGTCCGCGTGCAGCCGCTGCTGCTGGCGCCGTTGGCGGCCATTTTCTTTCTCGGGTTTTCCAACGCGATCGAGTTGATCCCGCTGCACCTGGCCGCGTTTTTCGTCACGGCCATGGTGTGTCACGGCGAACTGGCCGCCGACCGCCCGGCCAGCCGCTACCTGACCGAGTTCTACATCTGGATGTCGGCCGGCGGCATGCTGGGCGGACTGTTCAACGCCCTGTTGGCGCCCCACCTGTTCAACACGATCCTCGAATACCCGTTGGTCATCGCCTTGGCCTGTTTCCTGCGGCCTCGGACGAAAGCGGCCGCCTCGGGCAAGCTGGCCCGGTGGCTGGACTTCGCGTTGCCGGCGGCGTTGGCCCTGGTCTTTGGAGCGACTGCGATCGAGATACGAGATTCCTATCCGGCAGAGAGCTGGTTTCGCGACGCCAATATCACGACCGGTGCGGTCGTCACCAGCCTGTTCTTCCTGGTCGCCGCGGCGGCCGGGGTCTGCCTCCAGCGTCGCCCGGTGCGATTTGGTCTGGGCATTGCCGCACTGCTGCTGGTCGGCCTGCTCTATTCGGGCGAACAACTCCGGCCGATGTACATCGAGCGGAGCTTCTTCGGCGTGGTGCGCATCAACGACAACTCATGGCGGGATGAGAAGGGCGTGGTCCACAAGCGCCATACGCTGATCCACGGCTCGACCAGCCACGGCATGCAGGACTTCGACCCTGACAAACGCTACGAACCCTTGTCCTATTATCACCGCAACGGGCCGCTGGGCGAAACGTTCGCCGCGTTAGCCGCCAGGAAGCCGCTGCGGGAGATCGGCGTCGTCGGACTCGGTGCCGGCACGATCGCCTGCTACGGCGAGCCGGGGCAGCGATTGACTTTCTTCGAGATCGATCCGGCCATCGAGCGGATCGCCCGCAACCCGCGGTTTTTCACGTATCTGGCGGACTGCCGCGCGGAGGTCGACGTCGTGCTGGGCGACGCCCGGTTGTCGCTGGCCGATCAGCCCGACGGCCGTTTCGACCTACTGATCCTCGACGCCTTCGCGTCCGACGCGATTCCTATCCACCTGATCACGCGCGAGGCGCTGCAGCTCTACCTCGACAAGCTGGCCGACGACGGCCTCCTGGCCATGCACATCTCGAACCGTTACGTCGAGCCCCAGCCGGTCTTGAGGATTCAGGCCGAGGATGCCGGCGTCTTGGCCCGAGTCTTCGGAGACAACGGCGATAGCGACGAGGGTCGGTCACCGAGCACCTGGGTCGTGATGGCCAGGAAAGCGGAACACCTCGGCAAGCTCCTGGAGAAGCCCCACTGGGAGCCGCTGAAGGCCGACCCGGGCGTGGGCCTGTGGACCGATGACTTCTCCAACATCATCCGCGTGCTGGAATGCTGGGGTCAGTGAAACGGCGAAACGATCACTTATTCCACTCTTCGATCAACGTTTCGATCCGCCCATAGTCGAAGTTGCCCGGTGCCTCGTAGTCTTGATCGGCCTTGAGTTCTTCGAGCGTGGGGCGTTTCGAGGGGACGCCTCCGTCGGTCACGTCGAGGCCGGCCGTCCAGACGATGCCGTTGAGGACCACCGTGCGGAAGCTGTCGCAGGCCCAACTCCAGTGCCAATGGCCGCCGGTGAAGCCGAAGCCGCGTCCGCCGTCGGGCCGCTCGACGACCCAGCCCACGTGCTCCGGCATGCCCTTGCGCGCCCGGACCGTCGGGTTGCCGCTATGGGCCCCGTCGCCGCGTTCCCGCGTGCTCTCGGGCGGAACGGCCGTGAGGATCGGCGTAACGCCTTCCATGTCGTCTTTGAAACGCATGTGGTAGTACCACTCGTCGTCCATGAAGAAGGGCTTCACTCCATTTGCGACCGGATGCTTGGGGAACTCCTTGAACTCGGCCATCCAGTGCGGGTTGACCGACCAGAAGGTCTCGAAATAGCCGCCGGTCCACTCCTTCAAGCGGTCGCCCGGCTCGCCCTTGGGCACCTCGACGGCGTAATGCAGGCAGGCCAGCCCCACGCCCTGTTTCATCAGCTTTCCGACCTCTTCGAGGTGAGGATTGATCGGGTGTCCGCCGCCGCCGTCGGAGAAGACGACGATGGTCGCGGCACCGTCGAGGGCCTTGGGGTCCTGCGGCCAGCCGTCCCGGTAGACGACGGCCTCGACCGGCAGCCCGCTCTCGTTGAGCCACTTGCCCAACAGCACGCAGCCGGCGTTGTGCTCGTGGCCGCCGTAACCGTGGCTCTTGCGGCCGGCGATCAGCACGATCTTCTTTTTCTCGGGCCCCTTCATCAGATTGATCGGCTTCGACTCCTTCAGCCGGATGTTGCGGAACTGGACCTTCATCGGCGGGCCGGCGTGGAGCTGAAAGGCGATGATGCCGTCGGGGCGGGCAACTCCCTGGTGGTTGTCGACCAGTTCGATCATCTGGTGCCCGTTGACCGAGTGGGTCAGTGTGTTTCCTTTGGCGACGATGTGATACTCGTTCCACTCGGCCTGCTTGATGTGTCCGAGCAGCTCTTCCTTTTCGCCGATCTTTCCCACGACGCTGCGTTTGCCGTCCTCGTCGATCACGACCTTCTCGCCCTGCTGGGCCAGAATGCCGCGGTATCTCTCACCGTAGAGGATCCCGTTGAACTGGCTGTCGGCGATGTCGGCCTGGTAGCCGCCGACGACCCACTTGGCGTCTTCGACCTCGAAGCTGCGGACCTGGATGCCCGAGTTGTGATTCCGCAGCCGGTACTCCAGCTTCAACTCGAAATCACCGGGCGTGCCGCCTCGCCAGATGATGAACGTGTTTCCCTTGGTGGGATTCTCCGCGGTTGTTTCTCCGGTGACGGCCTCGTCTTCGACGCGCCAGAACTGGGGATTGCCGTCCCAGCCCTCCAGTGTCTTGCCGTCGAAGATGGGCCGAAAGCCGTCGTCCTCGGCCGCCAAAGCGGACGTGGCGAAGAGCACCAACACTGCCAAGACCAAAAGTTGAATCCACTTGCCCGTGCGCTGCATGATTGCATCCTCCAAAATATGGTTGGTTGAATCGTTGTTCTTCAATCGAATTGTAGCTCGTCAATCGGACTGTTGTAGGCTGAATTTCCAGATCCGTCGGAAAACATCGGACAACGGGCCGCAAGCGGCCCCGCGAAACACGCCGATAGGTCGAGCGGCCACACCCGCCCCCGCCGCCTCAGACCACCTTCGTGAATCCCGGCATGGCGATGGGGTAGTTTCCTTGCTCGTCGGGTTTCACGGGGGCCTCGGACTCCATGGTGCAGTTTTCCAGCCCCGGGGCCAATTCGAGGTCCGAGGCCATCGCCTGCTCCCAGGTGATTTCCTGGCCGGACTCGGCGGCCATGCGGCCGAGGATGCCGGTCATCGCGGCATAGGCGCAGCGCTCCGTCTCGTTGTACGGCTTGTCCTGTCGGATCGCGTCGAACAACAGGTCGTGTTCCACCTGGTACTGGTTGCTCGCCGGGCCCTCGTACTTCCAGATCTGATTCTCCGACGTCCTGTTGTGGCCTTTGTAGATGCGGGGATCGCGGACCCCTTCGCCCAGCACGGCGGAACCGGTCGCCCCGTGGATCACGTCGCCGAAGAAGCCCCAGCACGCCTGCATGTGCCGGCCTTGGGCGAACAGCCGCGTCCCGTCGGCGAAGGTATATTCCACCGCGTAGTGATCGAACAACTGGTCGAGATTGGCGCGGACCTGGCGCCCTCCCTGCCCCTGGGCCGAGACGGGCCAGGCGTCCTTGACCCAGCAGCACACGTCCAGGTTGTGGATCAGCCAATCCAGGATGAAGCTGCCGTTGACCCAAGTGAAACAGGAGTAGTTGCGGATCTGGTGGGCCAGATCGTTCATCCCTTCTGACTTTGGAGTGAAACCCACCGGCCCATGTTCGCGGTAGGCCCAGCAGGTGATCACCTCGCCGATGGCGCCATTGTGTATCTGCTCGACGGCTTCTTCCAGCGGCTTGGAGTGGCGCGACATCAGCCCGCCGGCGATCTTGAGGTTCTTCTTCGCGGCTTCCTCGCCGGCCCGAAGCACGCGCCGCACGCCCGGCCCGTCCACGGCGAACGACTTCTCCATGAAGACGTTGCGGTTCTTGGCCACGGCGTATTCCAAATGGATGGGCCGGAAGGCGGGCGGCGTGGTCAGCAGCACGACGTCGCTTTCGTCCAGGACGTCGATGGCCTTCTTGTAGGCGTCCATCCCGATGAACCGCCGTTCGGGCGGCACGTCGACCTTCTCGCCGAACTGTTGGGACAGCCGGTTGAAGCTGCCCTCCAAACGATTGTCGAACACGTCGGCCATGGCGTGGAGTTTGGTGGGGCCGGACGTGGACAATGCGTTGGCGGCGGCCCCGGTGCCGCGTCCGCCGCATCCGACCAGTGCCACCTTGATCGTGTTGTTCTCCGCGGCGTATGCCCGCGCCGGCAGCGCGGCGGCCAGCGCCGAAGCGGTCACGGCCCCGCCGGAAGTCTTGAGAAAATCGCGGCGCGACGTGAATCCTTGGCTAAGCTTGCTCTTTGCGTTCATGGGGCGGCCCTTTCTGTGCGTCGGGATACCGGACTGTTCTGGGATACGTTGGCGGTCTTGTCGAACCCTTGAAAAACCACGCAGTGGGTACGGCCCCCATTCTCTTCGCGAGAACCGGCAATGTCAACTCGGGCGTTACGCTCCCTGCCATCTTGCCCCGGTTTTGCCCGTCAGACACTGAAGATATGCGCCGCAGTCACCCGACAACAGATGATTGCCGGGATATCGGCAACCAACCTGGAGCACTCGCCGGGAACGTATCCCTCGTGATGCCCCTTTCAGCCGGACGGCTGATCTTGCCCACTGGGACCCTTCATCCGAGGGGAGTCGTTCGAGTTTGCGGATTGCTGAAACTGGGCAATTTCCTGGTGTTGGCATCGCATATTCCGGGGGGTAGGGCGTTGCCCTGATCGCGTTTTCCGGGGGCGAGCCGTGACTCGCACACGCGGCTGTTGTCAACACGACAAGATCTTGGCTTGACGCCGGAACCCGACGGCATCTACCAGGCGGCGGCTTCTCGGGTGCGGTTGAAATCGCAAGTTACCGTCAGCACCATCAAGGAAAACGTGGTGCCGCAGGTCAGCCAACTGCCGAGTCCCATGCTGACGGAGACCATGGTGGCCGCCGCGACCAGGGCGAGAAACGCCAGGAACATCCCCTGGCAAGGTGTTTGCCGACGGGACCCTTCGCTGAGGCGTGCGATCCAGGCGCTGAAAAGTCCCAGGATCTGGACGGCTGCCAGCGTCCAACAAAGGGCAGAGGCATTGAAATCGGTCATCGGCGGCGAACTCCCGGCGGCGTGTGCGATTCTGTCTGTCGCGATACGCACGGGGGAGTTGCGATTTGCGTGCCAAGACCGGTGGGCGTCAAGTGCCCGGCAACAGGCTGCTTCGGTAAGTGCTTGAATGGAATCGGGTTGCGCCGATTTCCCGATCGGGTCACCGCCGATTCGCGTCAACGCGAAGCGATGACCACTTGCCACGCTTTGCAGATTTTACAATTTCAAGGGATCAGCTTCTTCAACTCGCGATCCAGATCCGTCGTCTGGATGTTGCGGTGGACCACCCGGCCTTGCTGGTCGACCAGGATCATGGTCGGCAGCGTGAGGATGCCCAACTGGTTGGCCGGCGGGCTGTCCAAGCCGCCGGCCTCGTAGATTTGCGGCCAGGGGAGCCGGTTCTCGGTCAGGTAGCCCGTCAACTGGTCGGCGCTGCCGTCGAGATTCACCCCGATGATGCTCAGTGTGCTTCCGTATTTCAAGAGCAGCTCCTTCAGCACGGCCATGTCGCTCTTGGCCCGATCCGACCAGGTGGCCCAATATTGGATCAGCACCACGCGGCCGCGATACCTGGCCAGATCGACCACGCCGCCGGCCGGACTCTTTCCGGAAAACTCGATCGTCCTGCCGACCGAGTCGAGCCGGGTTCGGGCACCGGCGGCCTTCTTCGCGGCCGGCGAGTCGGGAGAACTGGTGACGATCCGGCCGTACCACTTCTTCGCCTCGTCCTCTTTGCCGGCGAATTCCTGGGCGATGGCCAACTGGAGCATCGCTTCGGCCGCATCGACAGCCCCGGGAAAATCGGCCACGAATTGCTCGAGGCCCTTCAGCCACTTCGTCTGAATCTCGGTGAAATCGGCGTTCTCCACCTGGAAGCTCAAGGTGTATTCGGCCGTCATCTTCACGAACGTCACGTGAGCCAACAGGTCCTTGTCCGCGTTGGCGGCTTCGAGTTTCTCCAATAAGGATTCCAGCCTTTTCACGCCGTCGGGAAACTCGCCCGACTGGACGGCCGCGCTGATCATGTCGGCCAATTGGCGCAACCACATGGCCTGTTCCTGAGGGCTGCGGACGGAGAAGGCGATTTTCTCCAATAGACCGGCCCGGCGGGCGTTGTAGGCGGCTTGCTGCTGCGGGGTGGTCGCGTTGGCGGCTTCCTGATCGAGTTTCTCCAGTTCGGCCAACAGCGCCTGGCTTTCTTCGCTCGTTCCGATTGCGCCCGGCAAGCCGACACGGTTGGCCGGGGCCTGGAAAAAGAACCCCAGCGAGTCGAAATCCGCCTCTGCGGCGCCGAGTCCTTGCGGAACGTCGATCAGTCGCCATACGTCGCCCACCTGCACCAACGTGCCGATCTGCACCTGCCCGTGGTCCTCGCCGGTCTGGACGATGGCGGTCACGTTCTCGTAAACCCGCAAGTCCTTGGTCGAGTCTTCCGTGCCGGAGGGTACGACGCCTGGCCTGCCGCCGCTGAACTGGATCCACTCGGACTGAGGCGTCACCGTTTTTTGTCGTGAAATCAGAGTCTGGAATTCCGTGGCGGCGCGTTCGATCTTGGCCGCCAGGCTCGCCGCGCGCTCTTTGCCCAGCCCGAGCGACGCGAGTTCACCGGAGGTCAACAGCAGTCGGGCGAACCGCGCGGTGTCGCGGCCGGCCAGCGCGGCGGTCAGCTCGGCGGTGACTTCTTCGGCCGAGATGGTCCTCCAGGAGTCGATGATTCCGTCTTCATTCCTGTCCAACCCCCAGCGGCTTCCGGCCGTGTGAAACCAGCGGTATTGGTCGGCCTTCCCGTTGAAATCCGCGTCGATATCCCGGTAGACCTCCAGACCTTCCTTGAAGTAGCTCCACTGATCCACCACGTTGTCGCCGTTGGTGTCGACGAACTTCCGCAGCGTCGCGCCGTTGGCGTCCTCGACGACCCAGCCGACCTTGCCGTCGATCCTCCGTGCCGCAATCGTACACTGGGCCGCTTCGTCGGCAGTGGGTCTGGTGAAGTCGACTCCCGGCTGGACGGGCATCAGTTTCAAGGCCTCGGTGGCCGAGGGCGATGCGGCTTCGGCCGTCATGGTCGAGAACGAAAGTGCGGCGATCAACAGCCAAACCGCGGACCAAGGGAACAGAGAGAGCTTCATGGGACGTTTTCCTCTTCCTCCGGAATTCCGTCGATACACTTGATACTTGGGACCTGCAGGCAACCCCGGACCGCTGCCCGGCAAACCGAGACACTTCTTGTTTCGACCGCCCTTTGAGTTGAACATGACTGGTTTGCGGCAAGTTTTGCGGTTATATCGATAAATCCGGTGGGCAAGGCACCACACGGACGGACTACTCGGAAGTCGTCGAGAAATCAGTCCGCCGCCGCGTCCACTCGCACGGGTGGTCGATCTTGTCGAGCAGGCGAAATAGAATAACGATCTGCCGTGCAGATCTGCGAACCGCTGGCCGCGCCGGCCGTATTCAACGGATAGACATGAGAACGCTCATCGCAATCATCCTGGCGGCAATCCTCGGGGTTGCCAGCGGCGTGGGAAATGCCCTGTTGCGGTTGGACGAAACGGTCTGGGACAATTCCCTGCTGCCGGAGATCGCCGTGGATGCCACGGAGCACGACTTCGGCACCCTCGATATCCACGCCAAGGGAAGCCAGAGCTTTCGCTTCACCAACGAAGGCGAAGGCATGCTGGTACTTACGGCTGGGCCGACGTCCTGCCGATGTACGGTAGGCAACATCGAGAGGCCCAGAATCCCGCCCGGCGAATCGGGACTGGTCATACTGACGTGGACCCCCGATCCCGAAAAGGAGCCCGGTCCTTACCGCCAAACGGCCACGATTCTCACCAACGATCCCAAGCGGCGCGAGGTGATGCTGACCGTCAGCGGGCGAATCATCTCGGCCGTGCGGGCCGTGCCTTCGGAGTTGGTTTTCAGCCGAGTTCCTGCCGGAGAGCCGGTCATCGGGGAAATCCTGCTGTATTGCTATGTTGAAGAACCACTCGGGGAGATCCGGTTCGAGTTCACCGATTCGTATCTCGCCGAGCATTTCGACGTTTCCGCCGGGCCGCTTCCGCCCGATCTTTTGGAAGAAGAAGAGGATGCCCGAAGCGGCCGGTTGATCCGGGTTGCCGTCAAGCCGGGTATCCCGATCGGGCCGTTTCAACAAACGGTCCGCGTGAAAACCGGCCTGGAATCGGCACCGGCGGTCGAGATCCCCGTCTCGGGGACCGTCGTGGAGGGGGATTTCTCGGCGATCGGTCTGCAAGTGTGGGACGGACAGAGCGGCTTGCTGAATTTCGTGGATTTCGTCGACGGCGCGGAGGGGGCCCAACGGGAGGTCTCGATCGTCGTCCACGGCCCACATCGCAAGCGGGTGAAGCTCGAACTTCTCAAGAAGTTCCCCGACTTGCTCGATGTGAAGTTGGGAGAACCGACGCCCATCGGCGACGGCCGGGCGATTCAGATCCCGCTGACGGTGCGAATCCCCGAGGGAAGTCCCCCGTGTAGTTACCTCGGATCGGAGGGAGGCAAGCTGGGCGAGATCCTGATCAAGACCGACCATCCCCGCATCCCCCAATTGAGCATTCGCGTCCGGTTTGCGATTGCCGGGTGAAGCCGCGAGTGGAAAATGGGGACTGGCTCCGAGCCGCAAATGGCGTGAAAGTCGCGCAAAAGTGCTGCCGGCTCGGTGCCTGTCCCCTTTTTCCACGGGGTCCAACAATCACCGCCCGAAAATGGGGACAGGCACCGTCGGCCGCCCGAAATAGCACTCAATAACCGTACCTCGACGGAGCCAGTCCCCATTTTCGGGCTCCCGCACTTACAGTTCGAATATTGTTAGCCATGACCGACAAGCCCACATTTCGAGGCCCCCTGATCCGATTGACGACACTGGCTGGGCTGATGATTGCGGTAACCGGGTGTCCGTCGTCGGACGATCGTGCCCCCGACGCCAAGTCGGCAGCCGTGGACCAAAAGACCGAGATCCCGCCGGGACCGCCGGACGGGCCGGAGGTGGAGTCCGACGTGGAGCCGGACGTTCCCCAAGAGCCGGCCAAGTTCACCCTGGTGATTACCGGACGGCTGGACGGCTACATGGAACCGTGCGGATGTGCCGGGCTGGACAAGATGAAAGGGGGAATGGGCCGCCGCCACAGCCTCTTCATGAAGCTCCGCCAAGAGAAAGCCTGGCCCGTGATCGGGATCGACGTGGGCGGAACGGCCAAGGGATACGGCCGCCAGGCGGAGATCAAGTTCCACCGCATGGCCGACGGGATGAAGCAGATGGGCTACGACGCGATCGGCCTGGGGATGACCGACCTGCGGTTGAACACCCTTGAACTGGTTTCCGACGTGGCCAAGCCCAGCGCCTTTCTTTCGGCCAACGTCACGCTGTTCGGCGATGAAACGTTGACGGACAAGATGCGGATCGTCGAAGCCGCCGGCGTGAAGATCGGCATCACCAGCGTGCTGGGAAACCAGGCGCAAAGGGCGATCAACAACCCGGACGTCAGCGTGATCGACGCCGTGGCCGCGTTGGAGAAGGTAGTTCCCGAGTTGAAGAACCAGGCCGACTTTCTGATCCTGCTCGCCCATGCCAACATGAAGGAAACGGCCGAGCTGGCCGAGAAGTTCCCCGACTTCGATCTGATCGTGACGGCCGCCGGCGGCGACGTGCCGCCGGGCGAGGCCGCCGTGATCGGGGCAAGCAAGTCGCTGTTGATCGAAGTCGGCCAAAAAGGGATGCACGCCATCGTGCTGGATATTCTCGATACCGATTCGCCAAGGCCGGTGCCCCACCGATACCACCGCGTTCCGCTCGACGCCCAACTGGCCGACTCGCCCGATATGAAAATGCTGATGGGCGTCTATCAGGAAGAACTCGAAAGGCTGGGGTTTCGTGAACTCGGCATTCCGACGGGCAATCGGGCACCGCCGCATCCTCAAAAGGAAACCCTCGGCAAGTTCGTCGGCTCGAAGGAGTGCATGGACTGCCACGAAGTGTCGTACGATATCTGGAAGAAGACGGGCCACGCCAAGGCATTCGACACGCTCGTCGAACTCGATCCGCCGCGACAGTTCGATCCCGAGTGCGTCAGTTGCCACGTGATCGGCTGGCACCCGACGAAGTACTTCCCGTACGAAGGCGGATACGAGAGCCTCGACGGCGACGAGGCGAAAGGCCTGGCCAAGACGCCCCATCTGATCGACGTCGGCTGCGAGTCGTGCCACGGGCCGGGCGGGGCGCACGTTGCCGCGGAAATGGGTTCCGACGAGGCCCTGCAGCGAGAGATGCAAAAGGCGTCGGTCGTCACCAAGGAAGAAGTCCAAGACCACGCCTCGGACAAATACTGCCGCTCCTGTCACGACCTGGACAACAGTCCCGAGTTCGACTTCGAGACCTACTGGCCCAAGGTCGAACACTACGAAGACAAGGAACTTTCAGACTGAAAAAACAGGGTTGTTGACAGTTTGGCGGGTATCTGGTAAAGTCAGGTGACACCCGTTCTGACACCTTCTTGGGTGTCCGGGCGCAAACGAAGGCCCCCCGATAGTAGAGTACCGAGGGGCCGGGCAATCAGCCTGAATAGGAGGCCGACGCCATGGCGCATTCTACCACCGGGGGCACGACGGCAAAACCCGCCAAGCCTCGCCCCGACTTCCCCCTCTTTCCACACGCAACCCGCCGTTGGGCAAAGAAGATCCGCGGGAAGCTCCACTACTTCGGCCCGTGGGACGATCCCGAGGCCGCGCTGCAGAAGTATCTCGCGGAGAGAGAGGACCTATACGCTGGCCGGACACCCCGCGAGGCAAGCGGCGGTCTGACCGTCCGGGACTTGTGCAACCACTTCTTGACCGGCAAACAACGGGAAGCCCGAGCCGGCGAAATCTCCCTTCGGACGTTCCGAGACTACTACGGCACCTGTGCCCGGGTGGTGGAGTGTTTCGGCAAGACCCGGCTTGTGATTGACCTGACCGCCCAGGACTTCGGCCAATTGCGGGACATGATGGCGAAGACCTTGGGGCCGGCAAGCCGCAAGACGGAGATTCAGAAGACGAAGGCCATTTTCAATTACGCCTGCAATCTCGACCTGATCGACCGACTCGTCCGGTTCGGTCCCGACTTCCGAGCCCCGTCTGCCCGCGTGCTGAAGAAAGCCAGACGGCAAAACGGGGCGAAGATGTTCTCGGCCGAAGAAATCCGGGCGATGCTTGACGCTGCATCGACGCAAATGAAGGCAATGAT
>DATLAN010000604.1:0-6315 GCA_035527455.1 Thermoguttaceae bacterium | reverse complement strand
ACCACGCCCTTCGTTCCTCAGGGCGTGCCACCCCGAACCTTTCGGCTTGAAAGGATCGGCCCCAGCTTGCGGTCTCCTTCGGCCGATAATAGACGATGCCGCGGCCGGCCGAAAACCCGGCAGAGTTCGTATTGGCGAATTTTGGCCGTTATGCTAATCTGCCGACCGCGTTGAGGGGCCGGCTCCCGCGACGGCAGGGAATCAAGCCGTCGCAGACCGGCGGACGTTTCACCAAAGCGTCGTGGGAATTGTGCACGGGTCACGAACCCTGCGGGGTCGTGACTGGCCGACAAGGAAGGAGGCCGGCATGCATTCCGACCAGAAACAGGAAGTCCGCGTCCACATCCGTTGGATGATCCGGCGCGACATGCCCGAAGTCCTCGACATCGAAGAGGAAAGCTTCGAGTTTCCCTGGCTGGAAGAAGACTTCATTCGCTGTCTGCGGCAGCGCAATTGTATCGGCATGGTCGCCGAGCACGAGGATCGCGTCGTGGGGTTCATGATCTACGAACTCCACAAGAATCGCATCCACGTGTTGAACTTCGCCGTGGCGGCCGACTATCGCCGGCGAGGCGTCGGCAGCCAGATGGTGGCCAAGCTGATCGCCAAGCTCTCCGCCCAACGCCGCACCCGCATCATGCTGGAAGTCCGCGAAACCAACCTGGCGGCCCAATTGTTCTTCCGCGAAAACGGCTTTCGGGCCGTGACGGTGCTGCGGGCGTTCTACGAAGACACGCCCGAAGACGCCTACGTCATGCAGGTTCGCTATCGCTCCGAGAAACCGGCGATTGTCGAGCCGGTCAATCGCATCCGGCGGCTGGCGGGTTAGGTTCTCATGCTGCATCACGCGCGCACGTGTTTGTAGCCATCTTGCTCCGCAAGATGAAGCTTCGTCTCGCGGAGCGAGACGGCTACTTTGGTTGCGGTTGTGCCGCGTTAGGGGCGACGAAGCCGCCCCGGCCATAGTCGCCGCCGACCCGTTCGATGGACTGGTGGCGGTGGCCGGATCGTGATCGGATGGGTATCATGGTCGCAGGGCGGATGCGTCCATTGCCCCGACATCACGTGGTTTTTCCACAAGCTTGCCCTGACGGGCCGTGTAGGTCAGGGCTTGCCCTGACGGGCCGTGTAGCCCTGACGGGATTGGATTGCCGATCGAACGAACATGTCCGCCGGACGGCTGTCAGGGCAAGCCCTGACCTACGAAGACAAGCCAAACACGGGGAGCCCCCCTAGTGCCCACCTTTTTCGCCCCGGCTTTGACCGAGTTTGCCGCCAGGCTTCTACAGACCGGGGGATTGAGCCCAGAGGAAGTCGATCTGGTTTCCCGAAGCCTCGTGGACGCCAACCTGCGGGGATACGATTCGCACGGCCTGATGCGGGTGCCGCAGTACCTCGCGCAAGTCGCGAAGGGCGAGATCGTGCCCGGGGCTGAGTTCGAAATCCTCAAGGAAACCCCCTCGCTGATGACGGTCGACGGTCATTGGGGGTTCGGCCAGGTGCAAGCCGGGCGGTTGATGCGGCGGCTGATCGACAAGGCGGCCGAGTCCGGGATCGCTATCGGCACGATGATCCGCTGTGCCCATACCGGCCGGCTCGGGGAATACTGCGAAATGGCCACCGAGGCCGAAAAACTCGCCATGGTGATGGTCAACAACCACGGCGGAGTCGTTCGCGTGGCTCCCCCGGGCGGAAAGGCCCCGCGGCTGAGCACCAACCCGATCGCCGTGGGAATCCCCAACGACGGGCAACCGGTCGTGGCCGATTTCTGCACCTGCGTGACGGCCGAAGGCAAGGTCCGCGTGAAACACATCGCCGGCGAGAAATGTCCGGACGGCTGGATCCTCGACAGCGAGGGCCGCCCGACCAACGACCCGGCCGACCTCTACGCCGATCCGCCCGGCAGCATTCTGCCCATGGGCGGCACGCAGCCGTATAAGGGATTCGCACTAAGCCTGATGGTGGAAATCATGACCGGGGCACTCTCGGGCGGCGTCTGCGCCCGCGCCGTCCCGGCCAACCAGATCGGCAACTGCGTGTTCATGATGGTGCTCGATCCGGTCCATTTCGGCGGCGCCGATCACTTCCGCGGTGAAGTCTCCGCGCTGATCGAATTCGTGCGCGGCTGTCCGCTTGTCGACGGCGTGGACCGCATCACCCTGCCCGGCGATCCGGAACGCCAAAGCCTTGCCCGAAAGTCGGCCGAAGGGATCACCTTCGACGAGGGAAACTGGAGCAAGCTGTCCAACTTGGCCGGGGAGCTGGGAGTTCCGCTGCCGGATGGGGCTTGATTGCGTGCTTCGCAGCCGTGTAGGCCGGAACAAGCGCAGCGCAGTTCCGGCATTTGGCGCGAGAAGGCCGCGCGAGGCCGCGTGCCGGAACTGCGCTGCGCTTGTTCCGGCCTACGATCTTGTTCCGCCCACAATCCGAAATCCTCAATACCGATCCTCGCCGACCAACTGCTGCTCCACTTCGTCCGCCTGCCATGCGATGGCCGAGAGCACGCGGGTGACTTCCAGCGGATCGAGGGTCTCGGCGAGTTGGTTGGCCTGGATGACGACCATTTCGGCGCCGTCGACCTTGCGGACGGCGAACGCGCCGTGGAGCATTCGGGTGTTGTAACGCAATAGGGTCATTGCGTTCTTCTCGCTCACCGGGCCGCAAATCGACCAGCAGTTGACCATCGCATGGCCCGCCTTGTCCGTCCGGCCGAACTCGACCGCGACGACCTGTTTCCGCAAGGCGCCCAGCGGGACGGTGATCCGCAGCGTTCCACCCAACGCTTCGATCTTGTACCCGGCCGCTTCGGCCACGGAGCGGACCATGGCTTTGGGATCCTTGGTCACCGGCGCGGCGGGCGCCAACTCGCCGAAGTCGGGTCCGGGCGCGGCACCGGCGCCCATAGCCTGCCGGATCATGCCGGGCATCATCATCCCGAAGCCCACGCCCATCCCCATTCCCATGGCGCTGCCACCGGTGCCTCCGCCGGTCTGCTGGGCCAGCTTGGCCATGCTGTTGGCGGCCTGGTACTTCATGAAGGCGTCGAGATTGCCCACCGCGGCCATGGCACTTCGGGCGTCGATCTTCTCCTCGACTTCCTTCGGCGGCGTGATCGCGTTGATGAAGAAGTCGACCAGCTCCAGGCCGTACTTGGCGAAGTCCTCGGCCACTTTCGCCCGGACGCCGGCGGCCACTTCGTCGTACTTGGCCGCCAGATCGAGCAGGTTGATGCCCAGCGTGCCCAAGAGATCCGCCAGCCGGGAGACGATCAGGTCTTTCAGAAACGAGGTGACCTCTTCGGTAGTGTATTTACCCTGGGTGCCCACGAGCGTGTTCAACAACAGCCGGCCGTCGACCACGCGGAACGAGTACTTACCGAAGCTCCGCAACCGGACCATGCCGAATTCGCCGTCGCGGAAGGGGATCGGCTGTCGGGTGCCCCACTTCTGATCGAGGAAGGTCTGCTTGCCGACGAAATAGACCTGGGCCTGGAAGGGCGATTCCTGCCAGGAGATAGTCAACAGCCGCGTGACCAGCGGGACGTTGGCGGTGGTCAGCGTGTGACGGCCGGGCTCGAACGCGTCCATCGCCTTGCCGTCGCGGAAGAAGATCGCCTCCTGGTTCTCCTGCACGATCAATTGGGCCCCGATCTTGATATCGGCCGAGCCCTGCGGCGGCTCTCGATGGACCAGCGACGTGTTCGCTTCATCGAAATACTGGATGACTTCCATTCGAACGCCCATTGTCGATCCCCTTTTTTTTCTTCGGCCCGGGAAAATAGATACCACCGGTTTGAAGCCACTTGCTACTGTTCACTGCGAAGCCGCAAGCGGCACTCTCCACTCTTCATTCATCATTCCTACTTCATCATTCATACTTCCTCCTACTCCACCCCTTTCAACATGTCCTCTCGCACGTCCCACTGGTCGTCCAGTTCGTCGGTCCGGCGGAGCAGATTTCCCAGCAGCGTGGCGATTTCGTCCTGTCGTGCCGGGAGTTCTTGGATGGCTTCGGCCAGGGCATCCACCTGCTTGATTATTGCAGCGTCGTGTTCGTAAACTCGATCCAAGAGGTTCTCGTCCACCTGGACCAGGTCGAAGAAGCCGCTATAACCCTGCACGGCGCCGCGGATGCGGCCGATCAGCTTGTCGAGCCGGCCCCGGAGGCGATCCACCTGCGGCAGCAGATCGATCTGGCCCGCCTCGGCCAGCGGCCGGCTGACGTTGTCGATCGCCCGCTTGCTCCGCCCGAGGCGGTCGGCCAGCCACTCCCGCTGCAGATCGTCGCTCTGCCGGCGGTACTCCTTCTCGAGATACCCGCGAAAGCCGGGAATGAATCGCAAGATGGTTTCGATCCAGCCTCGATTCTCGGCGTGGTCTCTCGGCTCGGGCATGTCTGTCTCCTTGTTGGCAGGCGGGCTTGAGAGCCCCCCTTGATCGCATGATACCGCCACCCGGCTATCGGCGGAAGCCGGCCAGTCGGGCTCCGCGGGGGAACGACCTCGTGCCGCGGCCCACGCCCGATCCGCCGACTCCGCCGAAGGATATTCGTCGCGGAGTCCGAAATCTTGGTTTTCCAAACAGACAACGAGCCTCCCATCTTTGCGCACTTACCCTACTTTCGCGCGTATTCTGGCTCGATTCATCTTGGCTCGAGGTGAATGCCATGCTATAGTCCCGCCTCATGTCTCGCGGAAGCTCCACGCCCCCCAGTGCCAAGGCGATCGCCATCCATGGTCTGTGTTTCCGGCAAACGCGTGCTGAGGCTATTCTGCTGTCTGTTGGCCCTCACGATGGCAGGCTGCTCAGCCAATCTCATGGGCTGGAGCAGCCGGAATGGGCTCGAGATTCCCGACTGGATGTCCTTTCGGAAGAAACCGAAGGACGAGTTGACCGGGATACTCTCGCCATCCGAACGGATCGAGAAGTTGCGGAAAATGGCCGGCGACGCTCGGCGAAACAGCCCGGACCAGAAAGGGCGGATTTCGCTTGAACTGTGCGAGTCCATCCGGACGGAAGAAGATCCGATGATTCGGGCCGAGATCATCCGCACCCTGGCCGTATATCCCGGCGCCGAGGCGGACCGAGTGCTGGAAGCGGCTCTGGACGACCCGGAGGCAAGCGTCCGGATCGCCGCCTGTGGGATGTGGGGACGGCGAGGGGACGCGCAGGCCGTTGACCTGCTGGGCCGCGTTCTGGCGGGCGATGCCGACACGGACGTGCGACTGGCGGCCGCTCGGGCATTGGGCGAAACCAAGAACCCTTCTGCCGTGCCCGCGTTGGGCAATGTCCTGGCCGACAGGAACCCGGCCGTGCAATACCGGGCCGTGTTGTCGTTGCGGGAGATCACCGGAGTCGATCTCGACAACAACGTCAACCACTGGCAGCAATACGTCAAGGGACAGTTGCCCGCTGCGCCACAGCCCATCTCGATCGCCGAACGCCTTCGCCGGCTATTCTAGAATGGTGAGTGGCGAGTGGTGGGTGAACTTCCGAACATGGCAACCGGCTCCGGCCTGACTGACTTTACGGCGGGGGACCGAAGGAGTACAATCTTGTAACCTACATGCTGGAGAGGTGGCTGAGTGGTCGAAAGCGACGGTTTGCTAAACCGTTGACCGGTAACAAACTGGTCCGCAGGTTCGAATCCTGTCCTCTCCGCTGATGTATTTTGACAGCGTGTGCCCACGTGTGTCAGGATGTGCATAAACCCCTGTGGTGACAGGGGTTTTGTTTTGCGCGGTCATACCCTGACACACCCTGGCATGCGTTGACTGCACCGCGTTTTGCGCCGCAACTGCACCGCGTTCTGCAGCGCGCCCTGCCAGCCCGGCGGCATTGGGGTTCGATGTGTTCGAATCCTCTTTTCCCGCTGTCGAGCCAGGATGGTTCCCCTCTGTGGAAACGTCCTGACGAGTACCGCTCTTTCGGGTGGATTCCGTTTCGGGAGCCGGCTTGGGCGCAGGTGCCGGGAACTCGCCGTTGGTCTTGCCGGCCGCTCTGGCGAAGTCGTCCTCGGTCACTTGCAGGTAGTGCCTCATCGCGATTCGCGGCGTATTGCCCAGCCAACGGGTCACCACGTGCAGCGGGAACTGGGCGGCCAGTTCCGTCTCCCGGCTTGACCGAAGGTTGTGGAACAACCGCGGCCAGAGCTCCAGGCCGGCCCTTTTTATGAGGGCGCTGTCAAGAATCAATTGCAGCGCATTTTGTTGGCGAGGACTTCCTGGGGTGTTCGGTAGCCGAGTCGTTTTCGGGGGCGTTCGTTGAGTAGTTTTTCCGCGCGGGCCACCTGGTGGTGACTGATCCGTGCGAAGTC
>DATLAN010000603.1:0-6961 GCA_035527455.1 Thermoguttaceae bacterium | reverse complement strand
GCCGGCTACAGCATGCCGACGCTGTTGGACCCGGCGGACGTCGAGGTGGAAGAATACTTCGCCCCGACGCAGGTCGACAGCCAGGCCAGCGTATTGAAGAAAGGCCGCAACTGGGTGATCAGCGCCTCCGGCGGCGTGATGTTGCAGCCTTGGGCGGTGATCGAGAAGACCGAGACGGCGGATGACCTGGACCCCATCCGTACCGAGGCCACCGCGAGCGATCCGAACCAGTGGTGGTGGAACTGAGAACGGAACCTGCCATGGACGAAGACGCTTTGCTTATCGATGAGACGCTCCGCGGCTGCGAGATCGCTTTCGGCCGACTGGTCGGCAAGTACCGGGATCGTCTTCGCCACGCGATGGTCCCCCTGGCCGGGAGCCGCGAAGACGCCGACGACGTGGTGCAGAAGGCGCTGGCGAGGGCCTTTTTCAAGTTGCACGGATTTCACGCCCTGAGCACGTTCTACACCTGGCTGTATCGGATCGCGATCAACGAGGCGGCCAATCACCGGTATGGACGCCGACCGACCTTGTCATTGGAGCAGATGCGAGAAAGTGGCCGTGCGGAACCGGCCGACGGCAAGCCGGAACCGCCGGAACAACTCGATCAACAACGCCGGTGTCGGCAGATCCACGAGGCCATCGCCGGGCTGAGCCCCGAGCAACGCGACGTGCTGGAGCTGAGGGCGTTCGACCGGTGTTCGTACGAGACGATCGCGGAGATCCTCGGACTGCCGGTCAGCACGGTCCGCGGCCGGCTCTCGATGGCTCGAGGACGGCTGCGGAAGGAATTGCGGCCGATAATGGGTTAGTTGTCAGTTTTCAGTTGTCAGTTGTCAGTTGTCAGTTGTCAGTGACGAGTGTGTTGACGGGGGTTGGGGATGGGAACGCGAGACCCATGAAACAAACGCCCCCGGACTGCGTTCCGGGGGGGACGACCCCGCCGACCGCAGTCGGCGGGCGTTCGATTCCGGTTGAGACCCTTCCGTTTCCCAGCGATCCTCCCCAACAACTGACAACTGACAACTGAAAACCAAAAGCTGACAACTGACAACTGACAACTACCAACCCTTGACAGCGTCCCCCCCAACGTGCGAGATTGATACTGGCGCGTAGAAATGCTGTCCCATTGCATGATACAAGAACCGGACGGTAGCGCTCGGGCAAGACTGGGAGAGACCACGAGACGCGAAGGTGCAGCAACATCTCGAGCGGATTTATCGAGACCATCGGCAAGGTCTGTTCACGCTGGCGCTGTCGATCACCGGGTGCCCCGACCTGGCCGAGGACGCCGTCCACGACGCGGTGGTGCGGCTTTGGCGGTCGGAGAAGAAGCCGGGCGGCGACCCGGTGGCTTACGTGTTTGCTTCGGTCCGCAACGCGGCGTTGGACCAGATGCGTCGCCGCAAACCGCCCGCGGCGGCCGTGTCGGTTTTCGACAGCGAGTGGTCCGATCCGGTGTTGGCGGCACAGAGCGGGGAACAAGGGCAACTCGTCCGCCGCGCGGTGGAGGCCTTGCCGCCGGACCAGCGGCAGACGGTGGTGTTGCGGATCCACGCGGGACTGACGTTCCGGCAGATCGCCGAGACCCTCGGCGAGCCGTTGCAGACGGTCGCCAGCCGATACCGCCGGGCACTGGAGCGAATCAAAGAAACGATTGAGGGGTCGATATGAACCGGGAAGAGATCGATTTCGGCGGAGAAGACCTCCAGGGGATCGAGGACCTGATCCGCGATTTGCCGCTGCGCCGGCCCTCGTCGGAGTTGGACGACCGCCTGGCGAGCGTATGGCCGGCGCGTGCGGTCGTGCGGCGGCGTTGGAAGATCGGCGCCGCGGTGGCGGCAGCCGCGGCGTTGGCCGCCGGACTCGTCGTGATGCTGCTGCGAAATCCCGAGGGGGATTTGGCGAGAGAACCGATCGCGCCGCGCGGGGGTCCCGCGGTGGCCGAAGCGGTGCCGCAACCGGAGGAACCGGAGGACCTGCCCTCGGTGAAAGAGCCGCAGGATCGGCCGTCGCAGCCGATTTGCATCGAGCAGCTTTGGTCGGTGCCGGCGTCCGGGCAGCAGGAGGTCGTCCTCCGCGACGAGGCCCCGCCGATGCGCCGCGTGTCGCACCAGGTCGTGCGCCACGTGCGATGGATCGACGAACCGAACAACGTCCACATCGAATGGAACATCCCCAGCCGGCAGGAAGTGCTGGTACCGCTGCAATACAACTGATCGGGCAACCTTTACCGAGGACACGGCGATGAACAAACGCCTCATCCTGATAACGTTCGTTACGCTGCCGCTGCTCTGTGCGGCGACGTTTGCCGACCCGCCGGACGGGAACGTGGAAACGCAAATCGTGCCGTTTCTGGGAATCGCGACCATGGAGGCGACGCCCGAAGAGCGCGCCGGCACGGGGCTGCCCGACGGGGTCGGGTTGACGGTGCATCACGTCCTGGCGGGCTCGCCTGCCGCGTCGGCCGGTCTGAAGCGTTTCGACGTCTTGGTCCGGCTCGGCGACCAGCTCCTGATCAACGATCGGCAGTTTCGCGTGCTTACCCGCATGCGACGGCCCGGCGACGCGATCGACCTGCGGGTGATGCGAGCGGGTGAGCCGCTGACCTTCACGGCCGTACTGAACCAGCGGGAAATCCCCGTGGCCGACGTGCCGCCCAACGAGCTGGTCCAGTGGCTGATCCGGCCGTCCGGGCGGACCAGTTTCTCGGCCAGCTACGAGGACGACCGGCACGTCCTGATCCTCACAACCGACGATCGGGGCAAGTACCTGGTGGCCAAAGACGCCCAGGGCACGACCCTCTTCTCCGGCCCGATCAACACCGACCAGCAGCGAAGCGGCGTCCCGGAAGTGCTGCTGAAGAAGCTCGAGTTGCTGGAAACGCCGCCGAAGTCCGCGCCCCGGGCGCTGCTGCCGAAGCTCCAGCAGCCGGAGACTTCACCCACGGGTTGAGAATCGAGCCCGAGGCTGTGAAAAGATCCTATGTTTGCGGCTGTGCCGCGCTAAGGCGGGTGATCCGCCGCGACCTGGCCACCGCCCGGCAGGAGAGGCTGGCTGAATCGGACGAGTAGGATGTCCGGTGCGCGCCATTGGTGTCCATGTAAAGACTCCCGACCCCTTTACCAACTCCGGGACGGTCTGGCGACCGGGGTAAGCTTTGTGCCGCGTTTTGGTTTCGCGGAACGCGCCGTTGTCGTATACTGCTGGCATCCACACTCCATCCCACGCCCACCCCGCCGGAAATGGCCAAGCATGAACAAACGGAGCCCCGTCGCAATGAATACACTTGTTTCCTCCCGGACATTTTGGAGTTTCGTCGCATGCGTCTTTGTGTCGATTTCCACCGCGGCCCATGCCGGCGACTGGCCGCAGTGGCGATACGATGCAGCCCGGTCGGCCACGTCGCCGGACGAATTGCCGACGAAGCTGCACCTTCAGTGGACGCGCCAATTGCCCCAGCCGCGGCCGGCATGGCCGCAGAATCAGCCGGCGCTACGGTTCGACGTTTCTTATTCGCCGGTGGCGGCCGGCAAGATGCTCTTCGTGCCCTCGATGGTGACCGACACGGTCACCGCCTACGATACGGAGACCGGCGCCGAGCGTTGGCGGTTCTATACCGGTGGCCCGGTCCGCTTCGCCCCGATCGTCGATAAGGGGAGACTCTACGCCGCATCGGACGACGGGTATCTGTATTGCCTCGATGCGGAAAAGGGCACGCAGTTGTGGCGATTCCGGGCTGCGCCGATCGAACGGAACGTCCTGGGCAACGAGCGGCTGATTTCCACGTGGCCGGTCCGCGGCGGGCCGGTGCTGCACGACGGAACCGTTTACCTGACCGCCGGCGTTTGGCCGTTTATGGGAATCTTCGTCTACGCGGTCAGCGCGGAAACCGGTCAGCCCACCTGGACCAACAGCACGCTTGGGTCGACGTACCAGACGCATCCACACGGGGCCCCGTCGTTCGGCGGCCTTGTCCCGCGGGGGCATCTGGCCGTGACCCAGGCCGGCTTGGTCGCACCGGGCGGTCGAACGTCACCCGGGACTTTCGATCTGAAGACGGGGCAGTTGCTCTCTTTCAGCTTCGGCGACAAGGGCGGCGGACGCACCGAACACGGCCCGGTTCCGATCCGGGCCGGCTCGCGGACCTTCACGCCCGGCGCCGACCAGATCACCGCAAGTGACGGCTGGTTCGCCGACGTCCAGGGCAACGTCTGGACCGTGCTCGCGGCCGACGACAAGCTGTTCGTCGTCACCACCACGGGGTGCGTCTACTGCTTCGGCGGGAAAGAAACGGCCGAGCCGAAGAAGTATAACCGTGACCTGCCCGACGCGAAGATCGCCGGCGAAGGCTACTGCGTCTTTTTCGGTCTCGGCAACGGCGATGAGGTGGCTGACATGCTCGCGAATTCACGGTTCTACGTCATCGTGATCGATCCCGACGCGAACAAGATCGACGCTTTCCGCCGCCGGATGACTGAAGCGGGATTCTACGGCGTTCGCGTCTCGGCCCACGTCGGCAACCCGGCCGGAGACCCGGTCGGGCACCCGTTGCCTCCCTACCTGGCGAAAAGGGTGATTGTGGCCGACCGCGATGCGGCTGGAGTGGATCAGGGCGTGCCGCTGGTCAACGCCGTCTTCCGCGCGTTGCGTCCGTACGGAGGCGAAGCCGTACTGCCTATCGAGTCGAAAGAACTCGAGGGACTGGCGAAGCAAGCCGAACTGGTCGGCGCGAAGGTTGAACCGCGCGGTCAGGGGCAGTCGCTTCTTGTTCGCGAAGGCCCGCTACCCGGTGCGGCCGATTGGACCCACAATTACGCCGACGCGGGCAACAGTGTCGTGTCGAATGACAAGCGCGCCAAGGCGCCGCTGGGCCTGTTGTGGTTCGGCAACGGGCCGCCCAACGGCGCAGTGCTGCCGCGGCACGGTCACGGCCCCTCGCCGCAGGTGGCTGAAGGCCGCCTGTTTATCGAAGGCGCCGATATGATCCGCGGTATCGACATCTACACCGGCGCGCTCCTCTGGCAACGCAGCCTGCCGGGCCTGGGCCAGTTCTACAACAACACGAATCACCAGCCGGGCGCCGGCGAGATCGGCTCCAACTACGTATCGCTGGCCGACTCGGTCTACGTCGTCTACGGCGAAAAGATCCTTCGGCTCGACGCGGCCACCGGCACGACGATCAAGGAGTTCACACTGCCGGCCGATGCCAACGGCAAGGCGCCCACCTGGGGGTACGTCGGCGCATGGGAGAATCTGCTGATCGCCACGTCAACACCCGTCAAGCCCGAGCCGGAACCGAGAAACGACGTGCAGGCGGCCAGAGGCGTCACCGGCCGCCGCAAAAAACCCGTCAAGCCCGAGCCGGAACCGAGACCCGTCAAGCCCGAGCCGGAACCGAGAAACGACGTGGACCTGTTCACGCCCACAGCTTACTCCTCGGCCAGCAAACAACTGGTGGTTATGAACCGCGAGTCGGGCGAGGTGATTTGGACCCGCGACGCAAAGTACAACTTTCGGCACAACAACATTGCGGTGGCCGCGGGCATGGTCTTCTGCATTGACGGACTCTCGCAGGCGAAGCAGGACGCCCTGCAACGCCGCGGCCTGACCGCGGAGAGCTTCAAGCCGCGGCTGATGGCCCTGGATACGCGCTCCGGCAAGGAAATCTGGAGTACCGGCGAGGACGTCTTCGGCACGTTTCTGAACTACTCGCTTCAGCACGACGTACTGTTGCAGTCCGGCAGCCGAAGCCGCGATCGGGCCAGAGACGAGTCGCCGACCGGCATGGTCGCGTATCGTGGCAAGGACGGAACGGTCCTCTGGAAGAACCTTCCGATCAGCGTGGCCGGGCCCTGCCTGCTGCACCGCGATTCGATTATTCTACAGGGTCCCGCCCTTTCACTTCTGACAGGCGAGCCGAAGATGCAAGAACACCCGCTCACGGGCGAACCGATGCCGTGGCGGTTCACGCGGAACTACGGCTGCAACACGGCCGTGGCAAGCGAGAACCTGATTACGTTCCGCTCGGGGGCGGCCGGGTATTTCGACATGGCCAACAACGGGGGGACTGGGAACTTGGGCGGGTTCAAGTCGGGTTGCACCTCGAACCTGATCGTCGCCGGCGGGCTGGTCAACGCGCCGGAGTATACTCGAACCTGCACGTGCAACTACCAGAACCAGACGTCGCTGGCGTTGTTCCACGATCCCGGCGTGGAGACGTGGACCTTCAATTCGTTCGACTGGGACGGCAAGCCGATCCGGCAAGTCGGGATCAACTTGGGCGCGCCCGGCGACCGGCGGGGGGACAACGGCACGCTCTGGATGGACGTGCCCAGCACGGGCGGGGCGTCACCCAACATCCCGGTCGACGTTCAGCCGGGCAACGTCGCTTTCTTCCGCAACCACAGCCTGTTGACTGAAGCGGACGCCGAAAACGGGGAGTTCGCATGGGTGGCCGCCTCCGGTGCGATCGGCGTCACCGACGTGACGCTCGCGCTCACTAAAGAGGCTGGCAACGAGCGGCTCTACACCGTCCGGCTGCACTTCGCCGAGGTTGAGAACCTCAGGCCGGGTCAGAGGGTCTTTGGCATTTCGCTTCAAGGAAAAGAACTGCTGAAGGATTTCGACGTCGTCCGAGAGGCCGGGGGCGTGCGCCGCGCGGTGATGCAGGAGTTCAAGGGCGTGAAGGCCGACCACCAGTTGAAGATTACACTGACGCCACGCGGCGACAAACCGCCGATCCTCTGCGGAATCGAGGTCATCGCCGAGTAGAAGTGGCCGCTTGGGGCACTTGCCGCGAACCACTTTCGCCGGGCGGGGAATAAAGCTGCCATATGGGAACGGGTGAATTTCACGTACGCGCGTACCGCTAGCGCAACCGCCTTGGGGCGGTTTTTCGAAACGGCTTGGGGCTTCGCGGCTTGTCGAGCACTTGCGATCTCTGTCGGCGTTGGTGGGC
>DATLAN010000602.1:0-11525 GCA_035527455.1 Thermoguttaceae bacterium | reverse complement strand
GAGGAATCGATAGTATGAAAAACGCTTGGCTTGTCCCGAGAACATGTTTCGTGCTCGTGATCGTCGTGGCTTCGGTCGCCTTTTCCCCATACGTCGCTGCCGAACCGGTCCCCGACAACGTGGCCGCCAACCAAGTGGCCGCCGCCAAAGTCGCCGCCGCCAACCCGCTGGTCCGGGCGCACCCGATCGTCTTCGTCGTCCGTGGCCAATATCGCAGCGACCACCACAACACGGCCACCATGTTCCAGACCGGCGAGATCAACACCGGAAGCTTCCACGGCGGCGCGGCGATCAAGACGATCGATTTCGCCCGCGGCGGCGAAGTCGAGACGCTGCTGGAGATTTCCGAAGGCGTCGTCCGGGACATCGACGTCAGCTTCGACGGCAAGACAATCCTCTTCTCCATGCGACGCAGCAAGGAAGACGACTATCACCTCTACGAGATCAACGCCGACGGCAGCGGGCTGAAACAGCTCACCTTCGGCCCGGGCATCTCCGACATCGACGCGATCTACCTGCCCGACGGCCGGATCCTCTTCGGCTCCACCCGGGAACCGAAATACTGCATGTGCAACCGCCACATCATGTCCAACCTGTTCACGATGGACGCCGACGGGGCCAACGTCCAGCAGATCGGGCACAGCACGCTGCACGAGGGCCATCCGTCCGTGCTGTCCGACGGGCGGATCGTCTACGACCGCTGGGAATACGTCGACCGCAACTTCGGCGACGCCCAGGGCGTGTGGACCTGCAATCCCGACGGCACGAGCCACGTCGTCTATTGGGGCAATAACACCAACTCGCCCGGCGCCGTGCTCGACAATCGGGCGGTCCCCGGCACCGAGCAGTTCATCTGCACCTTCTCCTCGTGCCACGACCGGCCCTGGGGCGCGCTGGCCATCGTCGACCGCCGGCTGGGGATCGACGGCCGCACGCCCGTGATCCGCACCTGGCCGGCCGACGCCGTCGACCTGGTGGAAAAAGGCAACTACGACACGTTCAAACGGGTCAATCCAAAATACGAAGACCCCTATCCGCTCTCCGACCGGTACTTCCTCTGCTCGCGGATGACCGGGCAGGGCGAGCAGATGGGCATCTACCTGCTCGACCTCGAGGGCAACGAGACGCTGCTCTACGGCGAAGGGCCCGGCTGCTACGACCCCATGCCGCTGGGACCGCGGACCCGGCCGCCGGTCATCCCGCCGCGGACCGACCTGGCCAGGGAGGACGGCTATTTCTACGTGGCCGACGTCTACGTGGGCTTCGGCATGGACCGGATCGAGCGCGGCACGGTGAAGTATCTCCGCGTGGTCGAGTCGCCGGAAAAGCGGACCTGGACCCAAAGCGCCTGGGACGGCGGCACCGGCCAGCAGGCGCCCGGCATGGCGTTCGACGACTTCAACAACAAGCGGATCCTCGGCACCGTGCCGGTCGAAGCCGACGGCAGCGCCTATTTCGCCGTGCCGGCCGACCGGTTCGTCTATTTCCAACTGCTCGACGAAAAGGGGATGATGGTCCAGTCGATGCGCAGCGGCACGATCACCCGGCCCGGCGAAACGGCCGGGTGCGTGGGCTGTCACGAGAGCCGGCGCAGCAGCCTGACCAACAACGGCAACCGCCTGGCCATGAAGCGGCCGCCGCAGAGGCTCCAGCCCTGGTACGGCCCCACGCGGCTGTTCAACTACCTGACCGAGGTCCAGCCGGCCTTCGATCGACACTGCGTCTCCTGCCACGACTACGGCCAAGAGGCGGGCAAGAAGCTCAACCTGGCCGGCGACCAGGGCGCGATCTTCAACACCTCCTACGTCGAGATCCGCGGCAAACGCTACGTCAACGTGCCCGGGGCGGGACCGTTCCAGAAGCTGCCGCCGAAGAGCTGGGGTTCGCACGCCAGCCGCCTGGCCGAAGTGCTCGTTCAAGGACACGGCGACCCGGAGATCGACAAGCAGGTCCGGCTCGACCCGGAGAGCTTCGACCGGATCGTTACGTGGATCGACATCAACGCCCCGTATTACCCGGCCTATTCCAGCGCCTATCGCGACAACCTCTTCGGTCGCTCGCCGCTGGATAACGCCCAACTCAAGCGGCTCGACGAGCTGACCGGCGTCGGCAACGGCCGCAACCTGGGCCGTTCGACCGCGATCAGCTTCACGCGGCCGGAGATTAGCCCGTGTCTGGAGAAATTCGCCGACAAGAACGACCCGGGCTACCAGGAGGCCCTATCGATCCTCCGTGCCGGCCGAGAACTCCTCGCCCGGCGTCCCCGCGCCGACATGCCCGGCTTCCAGCTCGTCGACGACGTCGAGATCGCCCAACAGGCCAAGTACGACGCCGGCCGGCAATTCGACGCAGAAGTCCGCGCCGCGATCGCGGCGGGGGAGAAGAAGTATGAGGGGGGGGAATAGTGGGCAGTGGGTAGTAGTGGGTAGTGAAGAGCCGCTTGCGGCTTCGCACAAATCTGAAATCACATGCCCAGCATATCCGGATCCTCCCGAACCGACTGTATCGTTCCGCTACAGGTGTTCAATAACGATACAGCCAAAAAAAACAGGCGAGCCAGGGACCGCTCGGGCAGCAGTCCCCAACTCGCCGTAGTGTTCGGAAGCCGCTGCTTCCGTTCCGTCGGGGTGCCTCTTTCACCGTTCCAGAGGGGATCTTGAACCGGGTTTCCCGACGGATGTGCCTCAAACGTCGCATTTGCCTCTTCTCTGCGGACGTTCCAGGGCTTCTCTTCTCTGTTGAAGCCTCTAACTCCTCTTCTCTGTTCCGGTCCCAAAAACGTCGTTTCTCTGCTTCGACCCCAAATCTCTCGTAAACAAGCCGTCCCGTTGCATCGAGACTGTTCTGTCTCTTATGCAAACGCCGTGCCGCTTTGTAGCCGGATTCGCAAGAATTCGGGCGTTGCCCAGTTTCACGGCCCAGTTTCACGGCCCAGTTTCACGGCCCAGTTTCACGGCCCAGTTTCACGGCCCAGTTTCACGGCCCAGTTTCACGCGAAATGGCCCGAATTCTTGCGAATCCGGCTACAAAGCGGCACGCTCACTTGGTCAGCAGTCCGGCCATTTCTCGACGCAGCTCGCGCAACCCCTCTTCCTGCTCGTCGCTGAAGTGGCCGACGCGGTGGGCGTACGTGTCCATCCAGGTGGCCAGACGGTCGAGACTCTCCGCATCCAGACGTACGCCCTCGTGCCCGTCCCCCTGACGCAACAGCGCCAGGAGCCGACTCTGCCGGGCCGGCATCTCGCCGACGAACGAACGGTCGCGCTCGAAGGCCAGCTTGCCGAGGTCGCCGTCGGCGTACGAGATCAAGCTGTCGTACGACCTGGCCGGCGTGAGATCGAACCGAGCGGCCTGCGCGTCGTCGCCGCCGGGCCGGTGACAGTCGACGCACAGCCTGTCGAGCACCGGTTGGACCAGCCGGTCGTAACGCAGCGGCCAAGAGCCCTCGGGCCCCGGCGAGAGTTTCGACGGCTCGCGGATCGCCGCCAACGGGGTCGCGCCGATCGGCGGCGCCAGATCGCGGTGCTCGTGGCAGCCGATGCACGCGAGCGTCTGGTTCGGCTGCACGTAGGTGAGCGAACGCATCGTTTGCAGCGCCAGCCCCTCCCGGTCGAGCGCCTGAAAAAAGACCGACATCCCCGACGGCACGCGGAAGAAAGCCGACCCGTCTTCTTCCACCGGCACCGTGCCCAGCACGATCTTGCCCGGGTCTTCCCGCGAAACGCCCAACACGGGGTTGTTCATGTGCGGCTGGACCTTCGGCGGCACGCCGATGATCCGCAGCCGGGCGATCGACCCCCGCTCGATGCCCTTCAGGCCCCGGTAAACGTCCTGCAGCAGGAACCGTCCTTCCTGTGGACCGTCCCACGCGACCGTGTCCGGCAGCACCGGCGGCCTCTTCCGCGGGCGGACGGGGATCGGGTCCATGCACGAGATCTTCGGGTCGCGATAGAGCGGCTCCAGGTTGCCCAGCGCGTCGTACAGGTAAAGCCCCAACGCGTTGGGCGGATTGCGCGGGTCGTCGATCGCAAACCGCGAATGGCCCGGCAAACGGCGGTCGCTCCACGCCACCAGGAAATACTCTTCCGAAAGCGGATAGGGATTCGCGTAGTACATGTCGGCCCAGGCTTCCGTCTCCGGGAACGGCACCTCGGGCGTGAGTCGCTCGAGCGGCCGTTGGTCTTCGGTCCCATAGGTGCGGTCCAACAACACCAGCGAGCCGCCGACGTTCGAGTGATGGGCACTGGCCGTGAAAATCAGCTTGTGCGAATCGGGGACCGCCCGGGCCTCGAACACGCATTGCGGCTGCTTGGTGAAATTGCCGTAGACCAACTGGGCGTTGGTGCCGTCGGGGTTGGTCGACCAGAGACTCATGAACGGCCCGTTGAACCGGTCGATGTAATCCCAGCGGGCGTAAACGATTCGGCCGTCGGCGGCCACCGAGGGCGTCCACTCGAAATTCTCGAAGGCCGAGATCGCACAGAGATCCTCCCCATCGGGCCCCATCCGGTGCAGCGTGAAGACCGGCACCGGGCGCGAGTTGCCGCCGCCGCAGCGGACATAGCTGTCCGGCAGCATGGTTCCGTCGGTCGCACACGCGCTCGCCTTGCCGCATTGCAGCGACTGGCCCTTCCGCGTCGAAAGGAACACGATGTCGCCGTTGGGCAAATACCGGGCATCGAAGTCGTCGTACTTGCCGCGGGTCAGCCGCCGCACGCCCGTGCCATCGACGTTCATCTCGTAAATGTGATAGAAGGCGTCCTCGGGCAGATTCTCCTTGTTCACCTTGTCGGCGATGCCGGCCACGTCGGGATAGAACTTGCAGTAGGCGAACACGACCCGTTTCCCGTCGTGGGACAGGTCGGGCCGGATGAACGCCCCCTCGTCCCAATCCCCCGTCAGCACGCGAACCCGCGGCGACTCGCCCCGAAAACCCTCCAGCAGACAGATCGCTCCGCCCGGCTTCGACCACCAGCCGTAGAACTGGTCGGACATGTGCGGGAACATGGGCGAGGCGTGCTTGACGAACAGGATCCGATCGAAGTCCAACAGCGGATTCTTCAGCGCCATCCGGCGCACGGCCCACCGCGCCCTCATGTAAACTTCACGCAGATCCTCAGCCGCTCGCGGCTTCGCACCCCCGATCTCCTCCAAGACCTTCGCCTCCCCCTCGACGTCGGCCCCCAGCCTCCGCAGACTCTCGGCCAACTTCAACCCGCGCTCGACGACCCGGGCCGTCGCATACTGCCCGGGCGGCTCGACCGGCGGGCTCACCGCGACCTCCGCGTGGTTGACCGACCATGGGCTCGTGCTGCTCTGCGTGGCCGGTTTGCCCAGGGCCACGTTCTTCCCGTCGCCGGGGGCGTAGATTTCGACCTCGTCGAGATGGAACCAGTTCTTGCCCGGCTGCACGATGCGGACGTATCGGGCCTTGACGCCGTCGAGAGGGACGGCCAGCGGCTTCTTGTCCGTGTAGCCGTAGAAGGTCGTGCCGTCGTGCTGATAGGCCTTGCGAAAATCCTTGCCGTCGTCCGAGAGCAGCACGATCAGCCTGGCACACCGCCCGGCCATGCCTTGGTCGCAGCGGTTGAACAGCAGCATGCGATCCAGCGGCGTCGGCCCGCCCAGATCGACCTGCCACCAGGCGTCGTTTTCGTTGTCGGTGTGAAAACCCCACGAGCCGGTCTTCACCCCGTCCACACCCCCGGCGGCGTCCTGCTCGACGGTGGCGTTTCCGCCGGCGGGCCGTTGCGCCGGGCTGCCGGCGTTGCGAAGTTCGTCCTGACGGAGCCAATCGGCCTCGATCTGCTCGGGCGTAATGGCCGGCGTGTCGGCGGTAGCCTTGGCCGCGGCCACAACGGTCCATGGGACGATGGCGCACAGCAACAAGATCATCGTGCTGGAAACTGCTTTCATGGGATCATCTCCAGGGCAGATGCGAAAACGTGCACATGGGTCGCGGTCGTTTCCTTTGCGAAGCCGCGAGCGGCCACCACCAGTTTACACGAAAGGGCCACCCCGGCAAAAGACGATCCGGCGATTTGTCCGCCCGGGCGCTTTGCGGCCGGCGCGCGAGCAGGGTATGATGGGGTCGGCCGGTTTCCCGGCGTTTCGCCCGGCGAAGCCGCAAGCGGCCGTTTCGTCCCGGAAATAAGGAGTGCGCCATGTTCCATCGTTCGATCCGTCTTGCCGTTTGGATGCTCGTTGCTGCCGTTGTGTTCGTGTCGGGCCGCGCTGCCCCGGCTGTTGAAAAGCCGCCCAACGTCGTGATCATCTTCACCGACGATCAGGGCTACGGCGACGTGATCGAGGAACTCGACTGGTCGGTCGGCGAGATCCTGCGGGCATTGAAAGAGATGGAGCTGGACGAGAACACGCTGGTGATCTTCACCACCGACAACGGGGCGGCCTCGGGCTCCTCGGCGCCGCTGAGGGCCAAGAAGGGCAGCCTGTACGACGGGGGAATCCGCGTGCCGTGCATCATGCGATGGCCGGGCAAGATCCCCGCGGGAACGGTCTGCTCGGAAGTCGCCGCCACGATCGACGTGCTGCCCACCCTGGCCGGGCTCACCGGCGGCAAGGTGCCCGGCGACCGCGTGATCGACGGCAAGAACATCTGGCCGCTGATGCAGGGCGTACCCGGGGCGAAAAGCCCGCACGAAGCCTACATCGTCGTCCACGGCGGCCGGGCGGCGGCCCGCAGCGGCCAGTGGAAGTTCTATCCCTGGCCCGAAAGCGACGGCAAGAAACGCGCCGGCCAACCACAGCAGCCGAAGCCCGAAGAACCGCCGGTCCAGTTATACGACGTCTCGGCCGACATCTCGGAGACGACCAACGTGGCCGCGCAGAATCCCGAGGTCGTCGCCCGGTTGCAGAAGCTGGTCGACGCCCACCGAGAAGACCTCGACAAGAACCGCCGCCCCGTCGGGCAAGCGGGTAATTGAGCATTGGCCCGAGCGTGGTAAGAAAGACGTAGCTGGATTCGCAAGAATTCAGGCGCGATTTCTCCGCCGCCCCTGGCCCGCGGCCTTTTTCCCGCCGGGTGCGGAGGCGGCCGGTCGTTTGGTCGGCGGGGTCGGCACGTATTGGCCCGTTCCTTCCACGGCCCATTGCAGGTCGGCCTTGATCTTCGCGTTCTCCACGCGGGGATCATCGTACTTCTTTCCGTACGCGACGATCTCGCGCGAAAGCTCGCGAACCGTTTCCCGATAGGCCGGGTCGGAGAACCTGTTGATCAGCTCGTCGGGATCGTTCTCCAGATCGAACAACCACGGATCGTCGGCCGACGAATAGATCAGCTTGGAGCGGTCGCTCACCGCGGCCAGCCACCCTTCGCCGTTTCTGCCCGTGCTGCGCAGAAAGGTCACGTCCTTCCAGCCGGCCGGGGCCTTGCCGGTGGTCAACAGCGCCGAGGCGTCGCGTCCCTGTTCTTTTCCCGCCGTTTCGACGCCCATCAGGCCGAGGATCGTGGGCAGGAAATCGACGCACCCCATCGCCTCGTCGATCACCGCACCGGCCTCGATCTTCTCCGGATAGTAGACGATCAGCGGGATCTTGGCCGAGCCCTCGTAAGGCACGCCCTTGTTCTGCCGGTGGTGCTCGCCGCGCAGGTCCCCGTGATCGGCGGTGAACACGACGATCGTGTTTTCCATCAAGCCGTTCGATCGCAGCGCGGCGAGGATCTTGCCCACGTTGTCGTCGATGCACTTGACCATGCCGTAATAGGACGCCATGCCGGCAAAGCCGCCGGCCTTCGCTCCCCAACTCGGCAGGTTGCCGTCCGGCTTGTCGAAGGTGCGGGGGATCTGATACGTCTGGTGCTGGAACATGGTGTCGTAGGGCGGGCGGACCGTGTCGGGGCCGTGCGGATCGGGCAGACTGACCATGTAGCAGAACGGCCCCTCCTTGTGCGCGTCGATGAACTCGACCGTCTTCTGGGCCAGAAAATCCGTGGTGAAGGACTGCTCGTCGGCGCCGGCCACGTTGTAGTTCGGCTGGCCGGCCGGGCTGCGGGCTTTCACCCGCGGGCCGTCCGGGGTGTCCTCCAGCTGCTTCCAGTGGCCGCGGTTGAACATGTAGCGGTTGTCCTCGAAGCCGAACTTCCGCCCGGGGGCCCATTGCGGTTTCCCGCCGCCGTCCAGGTGCCACTTGCCCGCGTATCCGGTCGCGTAGCCTTGGCGGCGGAGGATCTCGGCGAAGGTGACGACGTCGTCGCTGAGCGGGACGTCGTTGGTGGTCACCGGGGTGTTTTGCGGATAGCGGCCGGTGACCAGCGCGGCCCGCGACGGCGAGCAGACCGGGGTGGTGGCGTAGAAGCTGGTACACAAGGCGCCGCGTTGGGCCAGCCAGTCGACGTGGGGCGTTTCCACCACGGCGTCGCCCCACATCAGCGCCTGCTCCGGCGGGAGGGTCGCGCGGTAGCAACCCAACGTGCGGAAGTTGTGCTCGTCGGTGTGGACGATCAACAGGTTCGGTCGCCCGGCGCCCGCGGAACTTGGGGCGGACAACAGCGACAGTGCGACCGACGCCGCACAAGCCAGTAAGAATACTACTTTGCCTCGCATGGACGGTTCTCCTTGGAGTTCTTGGCCCGTTCTTCTGTAAGACGTGCCATCCATTCTACTACGCCGGTTGTGCCGTCTCAACCATCGGCTCCTCGGATTCGACCGATGTACCACCTCTTCAAGGTAGCCATCTCGCTCCGCGAGATGAGGCCCCGTGAAAAGAGGCTCCGCGAGATGAGGCTTCGTCTCGCGGAGCGAGACGGCTACTAACGCTGGAAACCCGATTCCGGACAAGCTATACTTCACGGCGGTCGTTTCACGTTCCCCTTACGATGAAGGAGTTATGAAAATGTCCTACCGAAGGTGCTGCTGGATGTACGGACTGGCCGCGTTGGCCCTGATCGCGCTGGCCGGCGATGTCCTGGCCGCCGAGAAGACCAAGGTCCTGTTGATGGGCGCTCGCGGCCACGATTGGCGCGGCTTCCACGCCGTGATCTCCGAGGTGCTCGACAAGACGGGCGATTTCGAGGTCACGCTCAGCGATCAGCTCGACGACCTCAAGGCCCCGAACATCGACAAGTACGACCTGGTCCTCTTCTACGGCTCCGGCGGGAACTTCACCGACGCCGCGCAGGAGCAGGGCCTCGAACAGTTCGTCCAAGGCGGCGGCGGGCTGGGCGGCGTCCACGCCACCGACGCGTTCAAACAATCCGACGTCTACTGGAGGCTCTTGGGCGGCCGGTTCATCGGACACGGCGGCGGGAGCTTCATGATGCGGATCGAGGACAAGAAGCATCCGGTCACCGCGCCGATGGAAGATTTCGAGATTCAGGACGAAACCTACCGCGACGCCTACCATCCCGACTTCAAGCTCCACAGCCTCGGCCACATGGACCGCGGGCAGGAACAGCAGTCGATGATCTGGGTCCAGGAGTACGGAAAGGGCCGCGTCTTCAACACGACGCTCGGTCACGGCAAGGCGGCCTTCGACAATCCGCACCTGCAGCGGCTGGTCGTCCGCGGTCTCTACTGGGCCGTCGGCCAGGAACCGAAAGACCCGCCGGCGAACTAGTTTCAGTAGCCATCTCGCTCCGCGAGATGCAGCCACGTCTACATTGACTGTGCAAACACTCGCCCGTCGCGTTCAGAGATCTCCGCCGCTCTTCACCGGATTGGCTCGCAAGAACGCCTCGACCAGCGGCACGATCCGCTCGTGGGCGTCTTCGACCACGTAGTGGCCGGCGTCGGCCAGACGGTGGACGTCCGCCTCGGGGAAGAACTCCCGGAAGCGGTCGAGAAACGCCGGCGTGAAACACCAGTCCCTCATGCCCCAGATCAAACAGACCGGATGCCGGTGGAACTGCGGCAGCCCGGCTTCGATCTGGGCCAGCGTGTGGTAGCTGGGATGCCGCCGTCGCAAGGGAATGTCGAGCACGAACCGATGGACCGCGATCCGGTGCCGCCAGGAGTCGTACGGGGCCAACAGTCCCGCACGCACCGCCGGGGTGATCCGCTCGCGGTGGCATACGGCCATCCGCAGCGCCGCCCGGGCGAACAGGTTCAGCCCCTGCACGGCCAGCCGGCCCAAAAGCGGCGTGCGGCAGGCGCGAATCCGCAGGGGGCATCGCCGCGAGCGAAAGGCCGCCGTGTTCATCAGCACGAACCGGGCGAATCGCTCGGGCGCCGCCACGGCCGCCCCCATGCCGATCGCCCCGCCCCAATCGTGGGCGATCAGCGTGATCTGCCCGAGGTCGAGTTCGCGGATCAGCCGGCCCACGTCGGCGACGCGCCGGGCCAGCGTGTACGGATACTCCCGCACACCCGGTTTGTCCGAGAGCCCGCAACCGATATGATCGGGCACCACCACCCGATACCGGCCGCGAAGCCCCAGCACCAGTTCGCGCCAGTAGAACGACCAGGTAGGATTGCCGTGCAACAGCAGCAGCGTCGGCCCGGTGCCCTCATCCAGGTAATGGCAGCCGAACCCCTCCAGCTCGATCCGGTGCGACTCGAAAGGATAAAGGCTTTTCCAGGCGTCAGTCATGGGCATGGGCAACGGTCGTTTTCCTGGCGGTCCAGCGCGGCGTGGCACGATTCCCCGCGAAACCCTCTCAGCATAGCCGCCGTTTCGGCCGTGGACAATGCCCCAACGCCCGCCGACTGCGTTCGGCGGGGTCTGACCTACGGTTGTTGCAGAGTCCTGCCCGAGCGACGACAATGGAAGCCGACCCGCACGAACGCGGCGTTCGGCCGGGGCCAAACGGCGGGCAAGCCCGCCCGCTAAACTTGTTGTCATAATAACTCTGAAGGACAAACAGCATGAAAATCACGCAACTGATGCGATGCTCCTCGGTGCTGCTCTTGCTCGTCGTCGGCCGGTTTCTGCCGTGTGCCGCCGGGGCCGAGTTCGTCGCTATCCCGCAGAACGGCAGCACGGTCGGCGTGCTGGAAAACGATGAAACCTACCTCGAAATCGGCTTCCTGGGATGGGGGCCGAATTGGCAGTGGCTCGGCTTCGGCGGCAGGATCGAAGAGCTGGGCACGCAGTCTCGCCTGAGCAGCGAGGCGACCGTGCAGGCCTCCGGGGCAAAGGTCGGCATCGACGTGGTGGCCGGACAGGGCGGCCCGCGCAACCTGCAAATGGACGTCGCCGTGAAGACCGACCGGGATACCGACTTGACCTATCTGATCGCGTCGGTGGAGATTCCCAAGAAGGTCTTCGCCGGCGGCAAGATCCTGGTCTCGCAACGAGACGGCAAGACCCGCTCCGTCGACCTGCCGCTGGGCCTGGGCAGCTTGGGAGAGAACGTCGAACGGCTGACACTGATCGACGCCGCCGGCCGCCGCACGGTCATCTCGCTCGATCCGCCCTGCGACGTCGCCTCGGACAGTGCCGCCCGGATCGTGCTGGCCGGCAACCGTATGGAGGCCGATCAGCCCCGCCGCGTAAAACTCTCGGTCGATCTGCCCGGGGAACTGCGCTACTACGCCGGAAGCCAAAGCGCCCCGAAGGAGCCGGGC
>DATLAN010000601.1:0-7808 GCA_035527455.1 Thermoguttaceae bacterium | reverse complement strand
AAGACCATCCCGTGCTGGCCCCGGGTCTTGCCCCAGCGGTCGTTGGTCACCACGTAATCCCGCACGGGCGACTCGTTGAAAAGCCACGCGGCCAACTCCTCGGATTGCCAGAAGGAGGTGTCGTGGTTCCATTCGCCGTCGAGGAAAATGAACCACGGCTTGTACTTGCCCACGACGTCCTTGAACTGCGGGTGGAGGTGTTCTTGGGCGTATCGCTTCTGCACGTCGGGGTCTTTCGCGGCGTAGAGCGGGTGCCACCATTCCATCAGCGAATAGTAGATGCCCGGCTTGAGGCCCTGCTTCTCGCACGCGGCGCTGAGTTCGCCCAACAGGTCGCGCCGCGGGCCGGTGACCGCCGCGTTCCACTTGTCGGTGTTGACCGTTTCGGCGTACGGCGACGGCCAGAGGCAGAACCCGTCGTGGTAGACGGCGGTCGTCACGACGTACTTCGCACCCGACCGGGCGAACAACTCGGCCCAGGCGTCCGGGTCCCACAACTCGGCCTCGAACATCTCGGCGAACTGCTCGTACCGGAAGTCCTTGCCGTAGTTCCTTTCATGAAACTCGGCGGTCGGCTTCTCGCCCCGATCCAGTTTGCCGCCGTACCATTCCGCGTAGCCCCGATCGGTCCACGCCGGGACGGAGTAAGGCCCCCAAACCACGAAGATCCCGAACTTCGCCTCGTTGAACCACCCGGGCATCGGCACCGTGTCGAGCGATTGCCAGTCGGGCTCGTACGTCTTTCGCGGCCGGCTATTCGGGCCGTCCTGAGCCGGGGTCGGCCCGGTAGCGAGAAGGCTCAGAACCAGGCAACCACCAGTGATAAGGGTTCGTTTCATCATGAGATGCCTCGAGCGTCGTGTGTTTGCAGGCAAGGTAGGTGCTCACGTGGCCGCAGCCAATGGAAACAGCGGGGTTCGGGACTGGGGGCTTGGGGCTCGGGAAGAGTATCCGAGAATCCAAACCTTGTTCCAAGAAGTCAACCGCCCCACCTCGAATCCCGAGTCCCCAGCCCCGAGAATTCGCGTCATTCTTGATTTTCGTTATGCTGAAGCATAACCTACTTGGCTGCACCGTATCATAACCACCTTGATCGGAGATGACCAGAGAGATGAAATACCGCACTTTGGGGAGGAGTTCGCTGGAGGTTTCGGAAATCGGGTTCGGCGGATGGGCATTGGGCGGAGGGTGGGGAACTCAAGAGGACGCGGACTCGGCGGCGGCTCTGCACCGGGCCATCGATCTGGGCTTGAATTTCATCGATACCGCGGAAGGCTATGGCAGCGGGCGCAGCGAGCGCGTCATCGGACAGGTCGTCAAGGAGCGATCGGAGCGAATTTACGTGGCCACCAAGACGCCGCCTCGCGAAGGCCCCTGGCCGCCCAGCCCGTATTGCCTCGCCGCGGATCGCTATCCCGAAGACTATCTGCGTGCCAACGTCGAAGAGCGTTTGAAGAACCTCGGGACGGACTGCCTCGACCTTCTCCAATTGCACACCTGGACCCGTGCGTGGAACCGGGATCCCCGGCCGCTGGAAGTCCTTCGGAAACTCCGGGAGGAGGGCAAGATCCGGCGGATCGGCATTTCCACGCCCGAGCAGGACCAGAACTGCGTCGTCGATCTGATGCGACGGGGTTATCTGGACGTCGTCCAGGTCATCTACAACCTTTTCGAACAGGAACCGGCCGCGGAGATCTTGCCGGTTGCCAAGGAGACGGGCACCGGCGTGATCGTGCGCGTGGTCTTCGATGAAGGAATCCTCACCGGAAAATACCGGCGAGGACACCGGTTTCCCGAGAACGATTTTCGCAGCAAGTACTTCGAGGGCGACCGGCTGGATCGCGCCGTCGACCGGGTGGAGCAGGTCCGGGCGGATATCGCCGAGGCGGGGCTCGACCGAGGCTACGGCCTGGCGGACGTGGCCTTGAAGTTCGCGCTGGCCCAAACGGCGGTCAGCACCGTGATCCCCGGCATGCGCAACCCGCAACAAGTCGAATGGAACCTCCGTGCCTCGGAGAAGCCCGACCTGCCCGAGCAACTGCTGCTGAAGCTCCGCCGCCACCACTGGCTTCGCGGCGTATGGTATTCCGGCAAATGAATCCGCCGCTGGCGCTGGCCGTCAAGCGATGAGCCGTAGGGTGGGCACCGCCCACCACGATTACTTCGGCTTGTTGAGAATCTCCAGCACTTCGCCCGCCAGTCGCTTGCCCAGCTCGATCTGGCCGGGGCTGTTGTAGTGGAGGTTGTCGCCGTGCCTGGTCAGGTCGTCGCAATCGACCCAGGCGGTCCGCGGCAGGTCGAGACCCTCCTGCGCTTTGCGGACCTGGAATACGAACGGATATGCCTCTGGAGCCTGCCCGGCGGCCGTGTCTGCGGTGAAATGCGGATTCACCCGGCCGCAGACGAAGATCATCTCGGGCGATTGGAAATCCGCCCGGGCGCGCGTGACCAGCTTCTTCAGGTTCTCGGCATATTTCTCCGCCATCCAGTCGGTCCGGGAGTCCTTTTCCCCTTGCATCCAGAGGAATGCCACGACTTCGACGTTGCCGAGCTTCCGGGCCGCCTGGACGCGATCCCGAAAGGTCGCATAGAGCGGGCCGCCGTCGGGGTTCCATTGTTCGCCCAGGTTGGTTCCGCCGATGGCGAACTTGACGAACCCGACCGGCTCGCCCAGCGCCTTGGACATCTCGTGGCAGAAGGCGATTTCCGGCCCCATCTTTTGGCCCGGCTCGTAAGGGACCCAGCCGGTCGGCTGCAGCGGATCGTCAGGACAAAGCACGTTGTTCGACGGCGTTCTCATGGTCTCCGGCAGATCGGCCGGGTTGCCCGCTCCGGCCATGTTGCTCTGCCCGCCGAAAACGAAAACCTTCATGGGCTTGGTCTTTGCGCCGTCTTCGGCCGAGGTCGGCCCGGCGACGGAAACGCTCAAAAGCACGCAGATGACGGCAACGATGGTTCGTTTCATGGTGAGATTCCTTGACTGGGGACTGGGGATTGGGGACTGGGGATTGGGGATTGGGAACTGGGGGTTGGGGGCTCGGGACTGGGGATTCGGGGCTGGGGATTCGGGACTGGGGATTCGGGAACCGAGGCTGGTCGGTTGACTTCCCGCGCCGAGGCTTGTGTTCTCGGATGATTCTCTTCCCGAGCCCCCAGCCCCCAGTCCCGAGCCCCGCGGTACCAATTGGCTGCGGCTGTGCCGCGCTACCATCCATAACCTCAATATTCCTTCTCCGTGATGATACCGGGTGTTGGGATGGGGTACGTGCCGTCGGGGCCGGCCTGCAACGGGGCGGGCGAATCCATCGTCAGCTTGTCTACGCCCGGCGCGTATTCCTCCTCGCAGTTGAGCATTTCCTCGAAGGTGATTTCCCGGCCGGTATGGGCGGCCTTCCGGCCCAACGAACTGACGAGACTGGCTTCGACGCCGCGCTTCGTCTCGTTGAAGGGCTTGTCGTTGCGGATGGCGTCGACCAGGTCGTTCCATTCGTTCTGGTACGGATTGGTCTGGTCGGCGGCGACCTCGGATTGCCAGATCATGTCGGCGCGGTCCGGCTTCTGACCCTTGTACGTGCTCGACGGCGTCCCGCAGTCGCCGGACTTCGAGACGACCGCCGAGCCCTTGGTGCCGTGCGCGTAGCTGGAGTAGATCGGGGCGCAGCCCGACATGCAGCGGCCGTCCATGATCAGCCTGGCACCGTCGTCGAAGATGTATTCGACCGAATACGCATCGAAATTCTGATCGACGCAGTTGTGGCGATAATGGCGGCCGCCGAGCCCCTGCGCCTTGATCGGCCAGGCGTTCTTCATCCAGCAGCAATGATCGATGACGTGGATGTAGAAGTCGTTGTAACAGCCGCCGCCGGCCCAGATGAAACTGTGGAAACGTTGGATCTGCCAGAGCAGTTCGCTGGGACTGCCGGGCCATTTGTCCGAGAAGGCCGACCCCACCGGCCCGGTCATCCGGTAGGCGCGCATGGTGACGATATCGCCGATCTCGCCGTCCTGGATGCGTTGATAAAGCTGCTCGAGCGCCCGGCTGTGACGGGACATCAATCCGACTCCCACCTTGAGGTTCTTGGCCACCGACTTCTCGCCGAGTTCGAGCATCCGGCGGGAGGTCGGACCGTCGGCCGTCAGCGGCTTTTCCATGAACACGTTGAGCCCCTTCTCGATGGCGTAGGCAAAATCCACCCACCGGAACGCCAGCGGCGTGGCGAAGATCGCCACGTCTCCCGGCTTCAGACAATCCATGGCGTTGCGGTAGCCGTCGAACCCGACGAACTGGCGCTCCTGGGGCACGTCGACCCGGTCGGCGAACTGCTTCTTGAGGTTGCCGAAACTGCTCTGCAGGCGGCCCTCGAAGACGTCGGCCATCGCGACCAGCTTCGTCGGACCCTGCTTGACCGACAGGGCGTTGGCCGCCGCGCCGGTGCCCCGGCCGCCGCAACCGATCAGGGCCACCTGGATCGTGTTGTCCTCGGCGGCATGGACCCGAGGGACGGCCAGGCCGGCCACGGTCGTTGCCGCAGCAATCCGGCCGGTATGCTTCAAGAATTCGCGACGCGAGGAGCCGTGCTTCGTGGTTTCGCTCATGGCGGACCTCCTGTTAGGTGTGGTTGTTTTGGAACTGTGGCAAAACCCTCGATCTATCACGATAATCGCTGAAGAAACGTAGAGGGGATTCGGGACTGTGGATTGGAGATTGGAGATTGGGGATTGGGGATTGGTGGTTCGGGGCTCGGGGTTGGATGCTCGGGAGATTCGAGGAATTGCCGCTCGCGGCTTCGCACCCGTCCCCAATCCCCAATCCCCAATCCCCACAATCCCCAACGTTTTCCTTGACACAACATTACGAACCCTACGAACTCTTCAATCCCGTCCGCTCGGCCCAGGCGTTCCAGATCTCGATCATGGCTTCAACGCGATCGGTCTGCTCGGCGGACAGGTCTTTGGTCTCGGTGCGATCGGCCTCCAGGTCGTACAGTGCCCAGGCGCGAAGCTCCTTGTCCCAAACCAGCTTCCACTGGCCCTGGCGGACGGCCCGGTTGCCGGCCCATTCCCAGCAGATCGTCTCGTGGCCCTGGCGCGTCTTGCCCTCGAAGATCGGCAGCAGGCTCTTGCCATCCACGGGAATGATCTCCCGGCCGTTGTACTCGGTCGGGTATTCGGTTTGGGCCACCTCGACGCACGTGGGCATGAAGTCGATGATATGGCCGACCTGGTGGGTGATCGTATCGGGCTTCACGACTTTCGGCCATCGGACGACCAGCGGCGTGGCGATGCCGCCCTCGTGGACCCAGGCCTTGTAGCGCCGGAAGGGCGTGTTCTGGGCGTACGCCCAGGGCCGACCCACCGCCACGTAGTATTCTTTCGGCCCCGGCAGGCGCGTGACGACCGTTCCGCCGGGGTTCTCGGCACAGCCGCCGTTGTCGGAGAGGAACATCACCAGCGTGTTCTCCGCGGCGCCGACCTCGTCCAGCGCGTCGAGGATCCGGCCGATGCCCTGGTCCATCGCGTCGATCATCGCCGCGTAGGTTGCCATGCGGAGGTCTTCGTACTCCTTGTTCTGTTCCTCTTCCCAGGACCCGGTTCCCGAATCGCGGCCGGGCAGCTCCCACTTCGGATCGATCAGGCCCATCTCGATCTGCCGCCGGTGACGCTCTTGCCGCAACGCGTCCCAGCCGGCCATGTACTTGCCCCGATACTTGGCGATGTCTTCGGGCTTCGCGTGCAACGGGTAGTGCGGGGCCGTGTAGCAGACGTGTACGAAGAACGGTTTGTCCGATTGGGCGAAGCGGCGGATCGTCGCCGCGGCGTGGTCGGAGAAGGCGTCGGTCGTGTAGTAGTCGTCGGGAAACTCCTTGATCAGTTCGTCGTTGTGGCCGAAGGTGCGAACCCGGCCGCCCTTGTACGGCGGATCGGGCTGCACCGGATCGAAGAAGTTGCAGCATCCGTCCAACAGGCCGTAGTACTCGTCGAACCCGCGATGGAACGGATGGGTCGTCTCGCCGTTGCCCAGGTGCCACTTGCCGCTCAGCGAGGTCTGGTATCCGGCCGCGCGGAGCACCTCGCCGATCGTGACCATGTCCTGCCGCAACAGCCCGCCCTTGCCTTGGCGCGGGTGCAAGCCGGTGACGACCGACGCCCGGGTGGTCGTGCACTTGGCACAGTTGTAGAACTGCGTGAAGCGGAGCCCCTGCTCGGCCAGGCGGTCGATGTGGGGCGTGTGAATCTCACTGCCGTAACAGCCGACGTCGCTGTAGCCCATGTCGTCGGACATGATCAGCACGACGTTGGGGCGAGGGTCGGTGGCCGTCTTCTCCGCACAACGGGCCGACGCAACGCCCGTAAGTGAACAGGCCGCCGCCAGTGCGGCGACGATCAACACCCGACGTATTTCGCGGTTCGGCTCGGCTCGTTTCATGGGTTCTCCTTGGCTGAGGGGCCTTTGGCACATCGAAGCACCATTATAGCTCCTGGCGGCCCCGGGGGAACAATCGCCCGAGAAAAATGGGCAACGGGCCGCTTCGCCGGGCGGAAACGCACTTTGCGGCCGTTTTCCCGCGGGTTGGCAAAACGGCCGGCGAGGACTAGACTCGGATTAGAGCGTCGGGACCCCTCCTGAGCCGTTGTTTCCAGCCGAAATGAATCGCGATCGGACCAACTCGATCTGCCGCGTGGTCTTCACGGTGGCGTGGCTTGCCATGGTGACGTTCTTCGGCGTGCCGTTGAGCGTGGGAGGATGGGCCGATGGAGTCGTCGACGGGCGATACTACGTCTCGACCGGCGGCGGCTCGCGCACGGAAGTCAGCCGCACCGTGTACACGTTGGTGCGGTGGCAAGAGATCGGATTGCTGGCGTCCTGCCCGATCGTGGTCCTCTCGTGGTTCGGCTGGGCCGCCACGGCAAGCCAGCAGAGCCTTGAGCAGCGCCGGCAGCGGGATCCGAACTACCTGGCGGTGCTCGAAGTGGCCACCGGTCCGGGCCAGGCGGGCGTCTCCTCCCGGCGGCTGGCTGAAACGTCCTGGAAAATCACCGCGGACGGATTCACCGTCGGTGCCACGATTCGCGACGTCGCCTGGGCGTTGTGCCTGCTGCCGATGATCGGCCTGTTGTTCTTCTCGTCCTGGGGGAGGATCATGCTGAGCGTCTTCTCCGGCCGATCCTACCTGGATCCGGACGCCTCGCCCGGCTGGGAAATCCTCTTCGCCATGCTGCTGGGCCTGATCACGCTGGTCTTCGTGTTCGCCGGGCTGATGCTGCTGGTCGGCCGGACGACGATCGCGGTCCGAGGAGAAAACGGCCGGCATTCGGTCGGCATCGGGCCGCTGGGCTGGGGCCGCCGGTTCCGCTGGTCGGACGTGGTCGGAATTCGGGAAGCGCCCGACCCGTCGCGCAAGAGGTATTACCAAATCGAACTGAGCTTCTCCGACGGCAAATCGCTGACCTTCGCCCGCGGCCTGTCCGACCGGCGGCGCCATTTCCTGTTGCTCGCGTTGAAGGCGATGCGGGCCAGATGAGTGGGCAGTGGGCAGTGGGCAGTGGGTAGTGCCGCTTGCGGCTTCGCAGTCGTGAGTGGAGAGTGAGCGTGGCTTGGGAAAAATGAAACGCCCCCGCACTGCGTTGCGGGGGGAAGAGGTGAGTAGCGGGTAGTGTACGGATGTTGACTACTGAGAGCCTGTGAAGCGATTGGTAGCGAAGGACTTTGCATATACCGCCCGCGCCGTGGGCTGGGAGGTATTCTTGACGCTTCCAGCACCGCTGTGAGCATGGTCGGATTGTTGACGGGGCTTGCCCCGTTGTGA